>NZ_FNOL01000006.1:0-326081 GCF_900106655.1 Variovorax sp. YR634 | reverse complement strand
ATCAAGATCTCCCTTGGCTCTCTCAGCCCTATCGAATACCGGGTGAGCCTTGGACTTGCAACATAAAACCAGTCCAAGTTTTTATCCGCACCCCCAGCTGGTCAAATTTCGGCGGCAATCAACAGGTCAGCGACTGGAATGCGATGCAGCAGACGTTCACCGTGGCAAGCCTGAACTTCCACCATCAGTCTGAAGCGGAAGCTCCGAAGCTCCAAAACTCCCCAACAGCAGCTCAGTTGTATCGACCGCGCCGTAGTTCTCCTCCAAGACGAATGGGTTTCGTCCCGAAGGGGGTCTAGCTTCAATAAGCTCTCGATTTTTTAACACTCTGTTAGGAGCGCGTCACACCGAAATCTGATGGCACTTTCAGATTTAACACTCTGCAATCAAGGGCCACCGGGCAGCAGGGCGCCAAACCCAATAGAAACGTCGATTTTTTTTAACACTCTGTTAGGAATCACTAGGTCTTGGAGAGCGCAGATCCGCCCCCCTCAGGGCCGGGCGCCCTGTGCGGCGGGCAGCCGGCGCAGGCCCGATCGCGCACGCTTGCCTTGCGCGATACCCGGCTTCTCGACCAGGCGGTAGCTGACGACCGAGGCCGCCACGAGCAGCAGCGCGCAGAGGATGCCCACCAGCCAGTACTGCAGCGCGCCGGTCATCGCGAAATCGCGCACCGGCGGTGCCGCGAAGACCACGGTCAGAACGAGCCCCTGCAGCAGATAGATGCTGTAGCTCACCGTGCTCATGCGCCGGGCCGCGCGCGTGGCCAGCAGGCCGAACAGAGTGCTGCCGCGGCAGACCAGGTGGAAGAAGACCCAGAGCAGCAGGGCCTGAATGGGCCCCACCATGTGCTCGAACCAGAGGAACACGGCGCCCAGGCAGACCAGTGCGAGCAACGAAGCCGCCCATTCCGGCAGTCGCAGCCTCGCCATGCTCGCGCCATCGCGACGGATCAGCCAAGCCGACAGCATGCCCATGAGGAACGACGCCAGCACCCACGCCAGGGCGCCGACCACAAGCAAAAGCGTCGGGTGCCAAAGCGAACCGTCCGGCGAAAGCGCGGAGAACGTCAGCACCAGCAGGCACAGCAGCAAGGCACCGGCGACGAAGCGCGGCGTTCGGCCGCCGCGCGCGAGCGGTGCCATCAGCCGGAGCGATCCGTAGAACAGCCATTCCACGAAAACCGTCCAGGTCACGCCCGCGAGGATGAACCTTGTCCCGTCATAGCCGTTGATGTCGGGCTGCATCGGCACGATGCCAAGGGCCAGCCACTGCAGCATCTCGCCCAGCACGGACCAGCCCGGCTCCTTGAGCTCGAACCCGGTTCTCCAGGCGACGATGAGAAACATCAGGCCCACCGCCACCAGGTACATCGGCCCGATGCGCCAGAGCCGGCCGATGTAGAGGCTCGTCCAGTCCGGCCTGCCCTTGGCGTCGAGCAATTTCTCCCAGAACAGGAAGCCGGTGATCATGAAGAAGACCGTCACGCCGACCTGCCCGAGCAGGGTGTGGAAGCCCGAGTGTGGAAACGTCCATTCGCCGCGCTCGATGTAGCCGTGGGTCACCGTCAGGTGGTGCACGAACACGCTCAGCGCGAGAAAGCCGCGCAGCCCGTCGAGCGTGGCGGTGCGCTGGTCGCGCTGCGGTGGTTCGTCGGCCGCGCGGAAAACCGGCAGCGCCTGCGCACCGAGCACGACCAGCACGAGCACGAAATACGGCCAGACGGACAAGACGCTCATCGCTGGCGCGGCCTGCCCTGTTGTTGCCTTCTTGCTCCAGGCGCCTTCGCAAGAACGCTGGCCCCTCCCCCCGCCGGCTCGGTGCGTTCCTTGTTCAAGTCATCGGCAGCAGGCGACCGGAACCGCGACGCATATGCCCAGGCAGCGCCGCGCCGATGCAGGGCAAACACCCTCATGCCTTGGCGGCATCGAGGTCCATGGCCGCAAGGGATCGCGGCCGCATGTCGGTCCAGTTCGCCTCGATGAAGGCGCTGCAGGCCGCCCTGTCGGTCGCGGCCAGCGCGACCTGCCAGCCGGCGGGCACCTCGATGAAGCTCGGCCACAGCGAGTGCTGGCCTTCTTCATTTACCAGCACCAGGAAGGTGGCGTTCTTGTCGTCAAACGGGTTGCTCATGGTCGATTTCCTTGAATGGGTTCAGGCGTTCAAGCCATTTCCACGGACTCGGGGGCTGCCTCGCGCAGCGCCGTGAGGGCCGCGGTGATTTCGGTCAATGCGTGATGGCGCGCGAAGTCCTCGCGCAGCGCGCCCGCACGCTGGCGGTAGCTGGGTTCGCTCAACAGCCTGCGCACGGCGTCGCCGATCTGGCGTGCGCTCGGCTGGCCGTTGCCGAGGTTGATTCCCGCGCCCGACCACGCCACGCGCGCGGCGATCTCGGGCTTTTCCTCGGTGGCGCCGGCCACGACCAGCGGCACGCCGAGGCTCAGCGCATGGTTGACCGAGCCGTAGCCGCCGTTGGTCACCATCGCATGCACCTTGGGCAGCAGCCGGTCGTAGGGCAGGAACGGCAGCACGCGGGCGTTGGCGGGAACCGCCATGTTCAGCGCGGCCGGCAGCGGGCCGCCGGTGGTGGCGATGACCTGGATGTCCTTCGCCCCGGCCAGCGCCTGCAGGGTCGGACCGATCAGCTGCGCCGGGTTCTGGTTGGCCAGCGTGCCTTGCGTGACCAGCACGACCGAGCGGCCGTCGTCCAGCTCGTGCCACCAGTCGGGCGGCGTGAAGTCGCGGCTGGCGGGCGCGAGCAGCGGGCCGACAAAACGCACCGAGGCGGGCAGGTCGCTGCGCGGGTATTCGAAAGACGCCGCCGTCAGCTGCAGATACAGGTCCGGCAGCTTGACCATGGCGTCGATGAAGAAATCCGGCAGCGCGGGCAGGCCTGCGCATGTCAGCAACGCATCGAAGTAGCGCTGCACCTCGCCGAACATCGCCTGCTTGAGGTTGGCGTTCATCGCCCGGTTGCGCACGCGCCCTTCCGGCGTGGACGACGGCGGCAGCGCGGTGCCGAAGAAGGCCGTGTCGCAGCTGGACAGCGGCAGCGCCGAGATGCCTATGGCAACGATCGCCGGGCGATGCTCGCGCGGCCCCAGCAGCAGCGGAAAGGTGCCGCAGAACATCGTGTCGACCACGATGGCGTCGGCCTCGAAGTTCTCCAGGATCGCGCCCAGGCCGGCCCGCTGCGCGGCCATGGCGTCGGCAAAGAAGTGCTTCAGGCCGAAGCACAGCTGCGCATGCGCCGAGGGCAGGCGCTGGCGCTGCGGAAAGCGCTGGTCGAGCTCGCGGTAGTCGAAGTCGATCGCGGCGTCGAAGGCGGTGAAGCTCGCGCCGGTGGCCTCGGCCTGCGCCCGGAACCGGCTCGCGGTGTGCACCCGCACCTCGTGCCCGAGGTTCACCAGATGCTGGGCGATGGCCAGCATCGGCAACACGTGTCCCGGCAATGCGGTTGCCGCGATGAGATAGCGTGCCATGTCGGGTCTCCTATGAAGCGCTGGTTTCCAGGGCACGGCGTGCCTTGGTGTCGATGCCGAGGTCGACGAAGTAGCGCTGCAGCAGCTCGCGGTCCACCGGGCGGATCGCCGCGCCGATGGCTTCGAGCTGTGCATGCGTGGCCGCGCCGCTGACCTGCGGCGGCGTGGCCGAGGTGTCGTAGCGGTCGAGAATCGCCAGCACCGCGGCAAGGTCGCGGTCCTGCCCCACGGCGAGCCGTGCATGCGCCCGCTCCAGCCAGGGCTCGAGCCCCACCGGTTCGAGCCGCATGCCGAGCCGCTCGAACACCGGCGGAATGTCGCGCACCCGCAGCGCCTCCTGGCTCATCAGGTGGAACACCTGGCCCCACGACGCCTGCTGGCCCGCAAGGCCGAGGATGGCGCGCGCCACGTCGTCCACCGGCGTCAGGTTGAGCGGCAGGTCCATGTCGGGAATCGCTTCCAGGTCGGCATAGAGATGCGCCACGCGCCAGATCAGGTCGTCGGCGTTGCAGATCGCGTGGGTGTGGTCGCCGGTGACCGCCCCCAGCCGGTAGATCGCGACCGGCATGCCGCGCGCCTGCGCCACGCGGGCCAGCGCATCGCCGACCCATTTGCTCTGGCTGTAGCCGTCGACCAGCCCGCTCCACGAAGCGAGAGCCGACTGCTCGGTGACCGTGCCGTCCTTGTTGTTCTGGTCGATCACCGCCAGCGTCGAGACGTAATGCATGCTCTTGGGCCGGCCCTGCGACGTCCACTCGAGCAGCGTGACCACGCTGTCGACATTGGCGGGCTTCAGGCTGGCATAAGGATGCAGGAAGTCGACCTGCGCGGCGCAGTGGTAGATGGCGTCGCAGCCGTCGCGCACCAGTTGCACGGCGCTGTCGTCGAGGCCGAGCAGCGGCTTGCCGAGGTCGCCTGTGACGACCTTGATGCGCGTGTCGTCCCAGATCGCGCCGAGCTGGCGCTGGGCCAGCGTGAGCTTCAGGCGGCGCTTGCCCGCCTCTTCGTCGGCGGCGCGCACGTGGCAGACCACACAGGCCGATGTGTCGCGCAGCAGCGCAGCCAGCAGGTGGCTGCCGACGAAGCCGCTGGCGCCGGTCAGGAACACGCGCTTTGCAGCCAGCGGCGGCGAAGCATCCTGGCTGCGGATGTGCGCGGGCAGATCGAGTTCGCGCGACAGGTCCAGCGCCTCGGCCGTGCCGGCAGAGTCGTCGAGCCACGCGGCGAGTTCGGCGACGGTCGGTCGGTTGTAGACCTCGGCGTGCGGGAAGTCCGCACGCACCTGCTGGCGGATGCGCATGCCGAGCTGGATGGCCATCAGCGAATGCCCGCCGAGCTCGAAGAAGTTGTCGTGGATGCCGACGCGTTCCAGGTGCAGCGTCTCGGCCCAGAGCGCGGCCAGTTGCCTTTCGGTGGGTGTGCGAGGTTCGGCATACGGTGCCGCAGCCTGCTGCTCGGGCGCCGGCAATGTCTTGCGGTCGAGCTTGCCGCTCTGGGTCAGCGGCAGGAACGGCAGGTGGACGAAGGCCGAGGGCACCATGTAGTCGGGCAGCGCCTTCGCCATGTGGGCGCGCAACTCGATCGGCTGCGGATCGGCCGCGGCGACCACGTAGGCCACGAGGCGCTTCTCGCCCGGCACGTCCTCGCGGACGATCACGGCCGCCTGCGTCACCAGCGGGTGCTGCAGCAGCACCGATTCGATTTCGCCCAGCTCGATGCGGAAGCCGCGGATCTTCACCTGCTGGTCGGCGCGGCCCAGGAAGTCGAGGCTGCCGTCGCCGCGCCAGCGCACCAGGTCGCCGCTGCGGTACATGCGGCTGCCGGGTTCGCCGAAGGGGTTGGCGATGAAGCGTTCGGCGCTGAGCAGCGGGCGGTTCAGGTAGCCGCGCGCCACCCCGCTGCCGGCGATGTAGAGCTCGCCCGCGACACCGGGTGGCACCGGCTGCAGGCTGTCGTCGAGCACGTACACCCGCGTGTTCCAGACCGGCTGGCCGATGGAGGGCTGCTCTTCGGCATTCATCGGCGCGCTCGTGCTCGCGCAGATGGTGATCTCCGTCGGGCCGTACGCATTGATCATGCGGCGGCCTTGCGACCAGCGCGCGGCCAGCGCGGCGGGGCAGGCATCGCCGCCCACCACCAGCGTCTGCAGATGCGGGAATTCGCCGTGCGGCAGGGTTGCCAGCGCGGCGGGCGGAATCAGCGCATGGCTCACGGCCTGGCGCTCGAGCAGCTCGGCCAGTTCCGTGCCCAGCAGTTGCTGCGGCGACGGCACCACCAGCGCGGCGCCGGCGTGGAAGGCCATCAGCAGGTCCATCACCGAAGCGTCGAAGCCGCTGGAAGAGAACTGCAGCACGCGCGAGTCGTGGCCGATGGCAAAGCGCTGCGCCATCGACGCGCCGAGACTGCTCAGGCCTGCATGCGGCACCACCACGCCCTTGGGCAGGCCGGTGGAGCCGGAGGTGTAGATGACGTAGGCGGCATCGCGCGCATCGACCGCTCGCGACTTCGCCACGGGGTCGTCAGACTGGATCGCCAGTGCGGCGACCGTCTCGTCGCTGTCGAGCGCCAGGCAATGCGGAATGCCGGCCAGTTCCGGCAGCAGCGATGCATGGGTCAACACGCCCGCGGGCGCCGCCTCGCCGAACACGAAGGCACTGCGCCCGGCCATGTGATTCGGGTCGATGGGCAGGTAGGCCGCGCCTGCTTTCACGATGGCAAGGTGCGCCACGACGAGATCGAGCGAACGCGGCAACACCGTCGCAACGATGGCGCCGGCGCCGATGCCCCGGCCCCGCAGCAGGTGCGCAAGCCGGTTGGCCCGCACGTCGAGCGCGGCGTAGCTGACGGTCGCGCCGTCGAGCACCACCGCCGGTGCATTCGGACGCGCGGCGGCGTGCGACTCCACCATGGCGGCCAGCGAGAGCGGCGCGATGTCGAGCGTGCTGCCGCTCCAGTCGGCAAGCAGGCGTTGGTCTTCCTCTTCGCTCAGGATGTCCAGGCTGCCCAGCGCGGCGTCGGGCGCGTCGCAGGCCTGCTCCAGCAGGCGCACCAGTCGCGCCGCGATGGCTTCGACGGTGCTGCGGTCGAACAGGTCGGTGCTGTACTGGATGCCGCCAGCAATGCCCCCCGGCAGACCATCGGCGCCGCGCAGTTCGTCGAGGATGAAGGACAGGTCGAACTTGGCGGTGTCCACGGCCACCGGCTGCGGCGTGATCGACAGGCCGGGCAGGCTGAACGACAACCGGTTGCCGCCCTGCTGGAATCCCAGCATGACCTGGAACAGCGGCAGGTTGGCACCCGAGCGTTGCGGCCGCAGCAGTTCCACGATCCGGTCGTACGGGAACTCCTGGTTCGCGTACGCGGCAAGGTTGGTGGCCCGCACCCGCGCGACCAAGTCGCGCAGGCCCGGCTGCCCCGAGGTGTCGGTGCGCAGCACCAGCGGGTTGACGAAGCAGCCGATCAGGTCGTCCAGCGCATGATCGCTGCGGCCGGCAACCGGCGTGCCGATGACGATGTCGTCTCCCGCGCCCAGCCGGTTCAGCAAGCCCGCGAGCGCGGCCTGCAGCACCATGAAGACGCTGGCCTGGCCGTCGCGCGCCAGCTGCAGCATGCGCTCGTGAACGTGCGCCGGTATCTGCACCGGCACCACGTCACCGTGGTAGCTGGGAACGGCCGGGTGCGGACGGTCGACCGGCAGGCTCAGCCGCTCCGGCAGGTCGCGCAGGGTCTCGCGCCAGAACTCGCGCTGGCGGCCGGCCATGCTCTCGGCGTCGTCTTCGCTGCCGAGCAGTTCCTGCTGCCACAGCGCGTAGTCGGCATATTGCAGCGGCAGCGGCGACCAGCCGGGCGCCTTGCCTTCGCTGCGTGCGGCGTAGCCGATGCTCAGGTCACGCGCCAGCGGCAGCAGCGAGGCGCCATCGCCGACGATGTGGTGCGTCAGCAGCAGCAGCACGTGCTCGTCGGCGGCCAGCCTGAACAGGTGGGGGCGCAAGGGGGCCGTGTTGCCGAGGTCGAAACCGAGGCGTGCCGCGGCGTGCAACTGGGCAGCGATCTCGTCTTCGCTGCTGTCGGCTTCGATCAGCAGCGCGCGCGCTTGTGCGCCATCGAGGATCTGCTGGTACGGCAGCCCGTCTTCGTTCGGGTAGATGGTGCGCAGGCTTTCGTGGCGCTGCACCAGGTCGTCCAGCGCGGCCTGCAGCGCATCGCGGTCGAGCACGCCCGAAAGGCGCAGGGCCAGCGGCATGTTGTAGGCCGGGTTCGAGTTCTCGAGCTGGTTCATCAGCCACAGGCGGCGCTGCGCGAACGACAGCGGAATGCGCGCCGGGCGCGGCATCGGCGTGAGGCTGGGCCGCGCCTGCGAGGCCTGGTCCAGCAGCTCCGCGAGGCCGGCGATGGTGGAGACCTGGAACAGCGTGTCCAGCGGCAGGTCGATCATGAACTGCTGGCGGATCATCGAGATCAGCTGCACGATCATCAGCGAGTGCCCGCCGAGCTCGAAGAAGTTGTCGTTGATGCCGACGCGCGGCAGGTGCAGCGTCTCGGCCCAGAGCCCCGCGAGGATGCGTTCGGTGGGCGTGCGAGGCGCGGCATAAGGCGTGGCCGCCTGCAGTTCGGGCGGCGGCAGCGCCTTGCGGTCGAGCTTGCCGCTCGGGCCCAGCGGCAAGGCCGGCATGCCGACGAAGGCCGAGGGCACCATGTACTCGGGCAGCGTTTGCGCGAGGTGGGTGCGCAGCTCGGCTGCCTGCGGGTCGGCCGCATCGGCCGCCACGACGTAGGCCACAAGGCGCTTCTCGCCCGGCACGTCTTCACGCGCGATCACCGCGGCCTGCGCGACTTGCGGATGCTGCAGCAGCGCCGATTCGATCTCGCCCGGCTCGATGCGCAGGCCGCGGATCTTCACCTGCTGGTCGGCACGGCCGAGAAAGTCCAGGCTGCCGTCGGCGCGCCAACGCGCGAGGTCGCCGGTGCGGTACATGCGGCTGCCGGGTTCGCCGTACGGGTTGGCAATGAAGCGCTCGGCGCTCAGCAGCGGGCGGTTCAGATAGCCGCGCGCCAGGCCGATGCCCGCGATGTACAGCTCGCCGGTCGTGCCGGGCGGCACCGGCTGCAGGCCGCTGTCGAGCACGTGCATCTGCGTGTTCCAGATCGGGCGGCCGATCGGAACGGTAGGAACGGCAGGCACGCTCTTCGACGACGGCTCGTCTTCGGGCGTGCGCGGGCACTCCCACGAAGTGACGTCGACAGCGGCCTCGGTTGGCCCATAGAGGTTGTGCAGCTCGCACGGCAGGATCTGCTGGAACTGCGATTGCAGCGCGGGCGACAAGGCCTCGCCGCTGCAGATCACGCGCCGCAGCGAGGTGCAATTGGCGGCCATGGGTTCGAGCAGGAAAACCTCCAGCATCGACGGCACGAAGTGGATCGTGGTGATGCCTTCGTCCGCGATCAGCCCCGCGAGGTACGCCGCGTCCTTGTGGCCGCCCGGCTTTGCCAGCACCAGCGTGGCGCCGTCGATCAGCGGCCAGAAGAATTCCCACACCGACACGTCGAAGCTCGACGGCGTCTTCTGCAGCACGCGGTCGTCGGCCTGCAGGCCGTAGCGGTCCTGCATCCAGCGCAGGCGGTTGACGATGGCGCGGTGCGACACGACCGCGCCCTTCGGCTTTCCGGTCGAGCCCGAGGTGTAGATCACGTAGGCCGGGTGCGAGGGATCGATCGCGACGGCGGGATCGGTTTCGGCGCAATTCGCCAGATCCGCAAACGTTTGCGCTACATCGAGCAGAAGTTTCGGAGCTTCGGCTGGCAGCGACTCCGCGAGCGCTGCGGTGGTGACCAGGCACACCGGCTGCGCGTCGCCGAGCATGAAGGCGATGCGGTCCTGCGGAAAGTCCGGGTCGACGGGCAGGTAGGCGGCGCCGGTCTTCAGCGTGGCAAGCAAGGCCACCATCAAGTCCAGCGAACGCGGAATGGCCAGCGCCACGGTGCGCTCCGGGCCCGCGCCGCGTTCGCGCAGCAGGTGCGCGAGACGGTTGGCGCGCCGGTTGAGCTCGTCGTTGCGCATGTCCTCGCCGGCGAAGCGCAATGCGATGACCTGCGGGTTGGCGGCAAGCTGTGCCTCGATCAACGCGGTGAGATGGGTGTCGGGCACCGCATGGGCCGTGTCGTTCCACGTCACCAGCAGTTGCTCGCGCTCGCTGGCTTGCAGCAGGTCGATGTGGCCGATGGCCTGGTCGGGCTGGCGGATCACTGCCGTCATGAAGGCGAGCAGCCGGCGCTGGTGATCGGCCAACTCCTGCGCGGTGTAGACCGCCGGATTGGCGTCGAAGTCGATCTGCAGGTCCTGCCCGTTGCCGCGCTCGTACAGGAAGATGCCCAGATCCTCGGCCGTGCCGTTGGACAGGTTGCGCGGCTTGGCGGCATGCCCGGCAAAGCGGAAGTCGTAGTCGAAGGGCTCGACGTTGACCACGGTGGTGAACAGCTGCCGGTTGTTGACCAGCATGTTCAGGTCGCTGCGCAGGTGCTCGTAGCGGTACGACTGGTGCCGCAATATCTGCCGCATCTGCCGGCCCACTTCGTTGATGAGCTCAGGCACCGGCAGGTCCGGGCGCATCGCGAGCCGCAGCGGCAATGCGTTTGCCACCATCGCGGGCACGCGCCGCATGCGGTCGTTGTGGCGCGCGGTGACGGGAATGCCGATCACCATGTCCTCGATGCCGGTGGCGCGGTACAGGTAGGCCGCGGTGGTGGCAATCAGGATCTGCGGCAGCGTGGTGCCCAGCTGCTGCGCGATGTCCGCCAGGGCCCGCACGCTGGCGGCCGGCAGGTGCGCCGTCTGGCGCAGCAGCCCGCCAACGTTGACCGAGCGGTGCGAAGCAAGGCTCAGCGGATCGGGCGCGTCGCCGAAGCGTTCCGTCCAGTACTGGCGGTCGCGCGGAAAGCGGCCGGACTCGCGGTAGGCCTTCTCTTCCTCGGCCAGTTGCGAGATGGGCGCGATGCGCGAAGCCTCAGGCACCTCGGTGCCGTTGATGCGTGCGGTGTAGACATCGGCGAAGCGGCGCGCAACCAGGCCGCCGCCGAAGCCGTCGAGCACGATGTGATGGCTGCGGTGGTACCAGATGTGGCGCTCGGGCGCGATGCGGATCAGCGCGGACATCCAGAGCTGGTCCCGCGCCAGGTCATCCTTGCGGCTGAAGTCGGCGTGCATCCACGACTGCGCGGCGGCGGCCGGATCCTCTGCGCCGCTGAAGTCCAGGTAAGGCATTTCGCGCATGAAAGCGGGCGCGACGATCTGGCGCGGCCCCTGCGGGGTGTCGGCAAAGCTCAGGCGCGTGGCCTCGGCTTCTTCGGTCACCTGCCGCATGGCGGCCATGAAGACGGCGGGATCGATCCAGCCGTCGATTTCTATGGCTTCGGCGAGATTGAAGTTGGTGTCGGGCGAGGCGAATTTCGCGCCGAGCCACATCGCCATCTGACCCGAGGTAAGGGCAGATGCGGCGCCCTGGGGATCGACCGTGCTCATGAACTTCTCCACGTCTTGAATTGAATCGGCAGCGATCGAATCCCTCAGGAAACAATCGCAAACTCCGAATCAATGTACAAGCTGTTTCAACAATTTCAGAGACAGCTTTCCGAGTGAAAACATTTCACGTGGAGCTTTGAGCGCGAAAGATTTCATCGCAAAGCGATCACCCAATTCGCGGTTTCCGGAATTGGGAATCTTTAGTCGTATTGCGGAAAAAAACCGCTACAAAAGCATGTTGCGGTGCAGCAACTTCTTCAGCGACGAGTAGGGTCTTCCCTCTGTTCGCCGCCTCACCGCTTGTCGAAATACGGAATGAAAACGCCGTTGGCGGCTACGCCCACCTGCTTGACCCAGTCCAGCGAGAAGTGCTCGCCAAGGCGCTGCAGGTCACGGCTGAACAGGAAGGGCACCTGCTCGATCTTCATGCCGTTGCGCCGCAATTCGTCCATGGAGCGTGCTGCTGCGGCAGCGCTGTTCGCCCAGCCGCGCAGTTCGGCGGCTGCAGCGGCGGCCTTCAGCGCATCGCGCGAAGGCGCCTCGAGGGCGCTCCAGGCCTTGTCGTTGACGAACACGAGGTTCTTGGGAAACCAGGCATTGATCTCGTAGAAGAAGCGCATGGATTGCCACACCCGGCTCTCCACGCCCGTGACGGCGGAGGTCATCATGCAGTCGATACGGCCTTCCGCCAGCGCCTTGTCGAGTTCGGTGGCCGGCACGTCGACGGGCACCGCCCCCATCAGCGTCGCGATGCGCGCGGTGGTGGCGTTGTAGGCACGCATCCGCATGCCGCGCAGGTCGCTCATCGCGCCGAGCGGCTTGGTCGAATACAGGCCCTGCGGCGGCCACGCCACGGCGTAGAGCACGCGCAGCCCGCGCTCGGCGAAGGCCTGTTCGATCAGGGGACGCTGGATACGCCAGAGCCGTTGCGCGTCGGCATAGCTGCTGGTGATGAACGGGACGGAATCGGCGCCGGCCAGCGGCACGTCGGCAGCAAGGCTGCTCATGATGGCTTCGCCGGCCTCGATCTTGCCGTCCTGCACCGCCGCGCGGATGGCGTTCAACGCGAACAGCGAGTTGCCGGCGTGGATCTCGATGCGCAATTGCCCTGCAGCCGAGCGCTCGACCTCCTTCGCCATGGCCAGCAAATTAGCCGTGTGGAAGTTTTCCGACGGATAGCCGGTGGCCAGCCGCCACACCGTCGCCCCGGGAGCGGCAGATGCGGCGGAAGACAAGGCGCCCGCACCGCCCACCAGCAGTGCGAAGGTCCGGCGGGTGATGAGGGGCTGGCTCATGGCCTCAGCCGATGGTCGCAATGGCGGCGCCGGCCGCCACGTAGCCGCCCGCTGCGACCGAGAACGCGATGCGCCCCGCGCGATGCGCGAGCACCTGCATTTCCATCTTCATCGCCTCCATCACGGCAATGACACTGCCCGCTGCGACCTCGTCACCATCGGCGACCTTCCAGCCCTGCACCGTGCCGGAGACCGGCGCGGCCACTGCAGCGGCGTCCACCACTGCTGCCGCTTCAACCGGTGCAGCGCCCGCGCCGCCAGCGGCCGCCGACAGCCCGCTCAGCAGCACGGCAGGCAGGCCCAGCGACATTCGCCGCCCATCCACCTCGATCGACATACGCAGCAGGGCTGCATCGGGCAACGGGTCCGGCCGCATAGCTGCGGCCTCGCCGTTCGCAAAGTCGGTCTCGATCCAGCGCGTGTGCACCTTGAAGGCATCGCCGGACACGAAGTCGGGGTGCGCCATCACGGCACGATGAAACGGCAGCACCGTGGGCAGGCCCTCGATGCGGAACTCCTTCAGCGCACGGCGCGCCCGCGCAATGGCCTGCTCGCGCGTCGCGCCAGTGACGATGAGCTTGGCCATCAGCGAATCGAAGGTGCCCGGCACCTGCGAGCCGGCATCCACACCGGCATCGACACGCACGCCGGGGCCCGAAGGCGCATCGAACACCTTGACCGGCCCGGGCGAAGGCATGAAGCCGCGCCCCACGTCCTCGGCGTTGATGCGGAACTCGAAGGCATGGCCGCGCGGCACCGGCGTCTGCCTGATCGACAGCGGCAGGCCTTCGGCAATGCGCAGCTGCTCGATCACGAGGTCGATGCCCGTGGTTTCCTCGGTCACCGGATGCTCCACTTGCAGCCGCGTGTTCACTTCGAGAAAAGAGATCGCACCGCTCGCGCTCAGCATGAACTCGACCGTGCCGGCGCCCGTGTAGCCGGCTTCCGCGCAGATGTCGCGTGCCGACTGGTGAATGCGTTCGCGCTGCTCGTCACTCAGGAAGGGCGCGGGCGCCTCTTCGACCAGCTTCTGGTTGCGCCGCTGCAGCGAGCAGTCGCGCGTGCCGAGCACCACCACGTTGCCGTGCGTGTCGGCCAGCACCTGCGCCTCGACGTGGCGCGGGCGGTCGAGGAACTGCTCGACATAGCACTCGCCGCGACCGAAGGCCGTGACGGCCTCGCGCACCGCCGATTCGTAGAGGCCTTCAACCTCGTCGAGTCGCCACGCCACCTTGATGCCGCGGCCACCGCCGCCGAACGCGGCCTTGATCGCGACCGGCAATCCGTGCTTCTCGGCGAAGGCAAGCACCTCGCCAGCGTTCTTCACCGGATCGGCCGTGCCCGCGACCAGCGGCGCGCTGACCTTCATCGCGAGCTTGCGGGCCTGCACCTTGTCGCCCAGCATCGCGATCGCGGCCGGCGACGGGCCGACCCACGTGAGGCCGGCGTCGATGACGGCCTGCGCGAACGCGGCACTCTCCGAGAGAAAGCCGTAGCCCGGGTGCACCGCATCGGCGCCGCTGCGCGCGGCCACCGCCAGCAGCTTGCCGATGTTCAGGTAGGTGTCGGCGGGCTTGTTGCCATCGAGCCCATAGGCCTCGTCGGCCATGCGAACGTGCAGCGCATTCAGGTCGGCGTCGGCATACACCGCGACCGATTGCACGCCGTGGTCGGCACAGGCGCGTGCGATACGCACGGCAATTTCGCCGCGGTTGGCGATCAGGAGTTTTTTCATCTGGAGGCTCTCACGGTGCAAAGGTTTCGACGAAGCCGGCGTCGGCCATCGGCTTGAAGCGGACGCGCGCATTCACGGGAATCTGCCCCGCGCGGTCGAGGTGGTGGGTGGCGACGGAGGCGATCACGGGATAGCCGCCGGTCAGCGGATGGTCGGCCAGGAACAGCACGGGCTGGCCGCTGGGCGGCACCTGGATCGAGCCGCGCGCCGTGCCCTCGCTGGGCAGCTCCGCGTGATTGGCGCGTGCCAGCGGCACCTCGCCCGCGAGCCGGATGCCGACGCGGTTCGATTGCGGCGTGACCACCCACGGCTGGCTGCACAGAAGCTCGACCGCATCGGGCGTGAACCAGTCGGTGCGCGGGCCGAACACGATGTCGAGCACGACTTCTTCCGGCACGGTGGGCAGGTCCGCCGGTGGCGTTTCGGGCGCACCGACCACGGCGCCGGTGGCGACCGCACGTACGGGCAGCACGTCGCCCGTGGCAATGGCTGGCGGGCCGACGCGGGCCAGCGTGTCGGTCGAGAGACTGCCCAGCACGGGCGCGATGTCGAAGCCGCCGCGCACGGCGATGTAGCTGCGGATGCCGGCCTGCGGCTCGCCGAGCGCAAACACGTCGCCATCGGCCAGCGCGATGGGCTGGTAGCGCGGCAGCGGCCACTTCGCGCCATCGGCACGGGTCAGCGTGACGGGGCCGTCCGCACCCGTGATCGCCACCACCGCGTCGCCACGGCAAACCAGCTGGAAGCCGCCATAGGCAATCTCCACGCAGGCCGTGTCCGAAGCGTTGCCGACCAGCCGGTTGGCCGCCTGCAGCGATCGCTGGTCCATCGCGCCGGACGCCGACACGCCCTGCCCGGCCTGGCCATGCCGGCCGAAGTCCTGCAGCAGTGCCTGCAGGCCCGCAGCGCGAATCTCGAAGGCGCAGCCGCCTTCCACGGCAGCGGGTTGCGAAGGCACAGGCGCCACGGTCACAGGCACAGCCTGCGGCAATCCGGTGACATCCACGAAGCGCACCGTGTCGCCCGGCTGCAGCAGCGCCGGCGTCTCGCGCGCCAGGTCCCACATCGGCGCATCGGTAATGCCGATGATCTGCCAGCCGCCAGGGCTGGCCTGCGGGTAGACGCCGCTGAAGCTGCCCGCAAGGCCGACCGCGCCCGCCGGAATGCGCGTGCGCGGTACCGTGCGGCGCGGCACGTTCAGGCTCGGGTGTCCGCCCGAGAGATAAGCAAAGCCCGGCGCGAAGCCGGTGAAGGCGACGGTGTAGTCGCTGCCGGTGTGGCGGCGAACCACCTCCTCGGGCGTGATGCCCAGCAGACCGGCCACCTCGGCCAGGTCTTCACCGTCGTAGCGCACGGGAATCTCGATGCGCTTGTCGATGCGCGTCTCGCGCGCGTCGAGGCTCCGCCCGCCGACCTGCCGCACCAGTTCATCGGCCGTGATGGCGGCCGGGCGGAAAGTGATCAGCAACGTGCGCGCCGCAGGCACCAGTTCTTCGACGCCCGCGATGGGTTCGGCGCGCAGCGAGGCCAGCAGCGCGAGGGTTTGCGGCAGGTCGTCGAGCTCGACCAGCACGGCGTTCAAATTGACCGGCAGGAAGCGCATCGTCATGCGGCTGAATCCACGAAGGAGCGGATCGTCACGCCTGCCTGTTCGAGCCGCGCGCGCACCTGCCGCGCCATCTCGACCGCGCCCGGGCTGTCGCCGTGCACGCAGACCGATTCGGCCTCGATGCGCACCGTGCTGCCGTCGATGGCCGTGACCACGCCGTCGGTGGCCAGCCGCAGCATGCGCGCGGCCACTTCGTCGGCGTCGTGCAGCACGGCGCCAGGTTCGCGGCGCGACACCAGCGTGCCCTGCGGCGTGTAGGCACGGTCGGCAAAGGCTTCGGCCACGGCGCGCAGGCCTTCGCCGCGCGCCCAGCCCAGCAGCGGCGAGCCCGCCAGCGCCACCAGGCACAGGCCGGGGTCGATCTCGCGGATGGCAGCGATCACGTCGCGCGCCTGGCGCTCGTCGTGGGCGATGGTGTTGTAGAGCGCGCCATGCGGCTTCAAGTAGCGCACGGTGGTGCCGGCGGCGGCGGCAAGGCCTTTCAGCGCGCCGATCTGGTAGATGACGTCGGCGCGCAAGTCGGCGCTGTCGACGTCCATGTTGCGGCGCCCGAAGCCCACCAGGTCGCGGTAGGCCACGTGAGCGCCGACGGCAACGCCCCGCTCCTTCGCCTGGCGCAGCGTGCGCAGAATGCCGGCCGGGTCGCCCGCATGGAAGCCGCAGGCCACATTGGCGCTGCTCACGAGGGAAAGCATGGCGGCGTCGTCGCCCATGCGCCAAACGCCAAGGCTCTCGCCGAGGTCGCTGTTCAAGTCGATGTTCATCGTTGGTCCCAGGGTCATCAATGCAGGCGGCCGGCGGTCTCGCGCACGTCGTCGCGCACGGTGAGCGCGGTGCGTATCGCCACGCGGAAGGCTTCGACCTGCGTGGCCAGCGCCATGCTGGCAACGCCCGGCTTGGAGGCCGCCTGCTCGGGCAGGTAGGGCACGTGGATGAATCCGCCGCGCGTGTGTGCGAGCGCCGGGCTCGTCGCGATGCGGTGCATCAGTGCATAGAAGATGTGGTTGCACACGAAGGTGCCGGCAGTGTTGGAAACCGCCGATGGAAGCCCTGCCGCGCGCATGTCGCGCACCATGGCCTTGATCGGCAGCGTCGAAAAATAGGCCGCCGGGCCGCCGGCGACCACTTCGGTGTCGATGGGCCGGTAACCGGCGTTGTCGGGAATGCGCGCGTCGTCGACGTTCAGCGCCGCGCGCTCCAGCGAGATCTCGGTGCGCCCGCCTGCCGCGCCAATGCACAGCACCAGCCGTGGAGGCGGCCCCACCAGCGCCTCGTCGAGCGTGTCGATGGCGCGGCCGAACACGCAGGGCAGCTGCACCGCTTGCACCACGGTGCCTTCGCAGGCCCAGCCGTCGAGCGAGCGCGCGATTTCCCACGCGGGGTTGACGGGATCGTTCTCGAAAGGCTCGAAGCCCGCGAGCAGCACGCGGGGCGCCGCGCCATCGGTGGTCTTCGTCATGCTCGGCGCCTCAGCGGAACATCAGGAAGTACATCAGGAAGATGTTGACCACCAGCAGCGCGGCCGCGGTCGGTATCTGCACCTTGATCACCGCGTTCTTGTCGGGCAGCTCCAGCAGCGCCGCCGGCACGATGTTGAAGTTGGCCGCCATCGGCGTCATCAGCGTCCCGCAGTAGCCCGAGAACATGCCGATGGCCGCCATCACCGCCGGGTCGCCGTGGTACACGCCCACCAGCACCGGCACGCCGACGCCGCCCGTCATCACCGGGAAGGCCGCGAAGCCATTGCCCATGATGATGGTGAAGAGCGCCATGCCCAGCACATACACCGCAACGGCGACGAAGCGGATGTCCATGTTGATGTAGCTCGTGGTGATGTACGCCACGGCCTTGCCCACGCCCGCGTCGGAGAACACCAGGCCCAGCATGCCCAGCATCTGCGGCAGCACCACGGCCCAGCCCAGCGCGTCGGTCAGGCGGCGCGACTCGCGCATGCCCTGCACCGGCGTCTCGCGCGTCAGCCAGCAGGCCAGCGCCAGCGCCACCACGCAGCCCACGCCCAGGCTCACCAGCGTGGTGTTCTTGGGGTCGAGCAGGAAGGCGTCGCCGATCTTCACCTTGCTCATCAGCACGGTGCCGATCACCGTGACCAGCGGAATCGCCAGCGCCGGCATGAAGAGCTTGTTGCCCAGGCGCCTGGCGCTGGTTTCGTACTCGGCCGGCGTGGGCTCCTTGTGCTTGCCCGCGCCAACGCCGCGCAGGCCGGCAATGACGGCCATGCCGATGGCGCCCACGCCGACCCATGCGGGCGGCAGCTTGTCGCCGACCAGGAAGACCAGCGAATAGAGCCCCCAGAACAGCGCGCTGGTGTAGCGCTTGGGGTGCTGGCGGTCGGCCAGCGTCATGACTGCCGTGATCGCGAGGATCAGGCCGACCAGGATGTAGAGGTGCTGGATCGAGAGAATCATGATCAGCGGCCTTCCTGCGTGGCCGGAACGGCGGGCGCATCGGACGCCGGTGCGCCGCCCAGTTCACGTGCCAGCGACTGGTCGAGCCGGCGCAGGCGCCAGGCGTGGATGATGAAGGCGGCAATCGCGGTCGGGATGCCCCACAGCGCGATGTGCAGCGGCTCGACGTCGATGCCGGCCTCGTGCAGGAAGGTGCTCATCAGCACGATGGCGCCGAAGGCCACGAAGATGTCTTCGCCGAAGAACAGGCCCACGTTGTCGGTGGCCGCTGCATAGGCGCGCAGCTTGTGGCGGATGCGGTCGGGCAGCTTGCCGTAGCGGGTTTCGGTGGCGCCTTCGGCCATGGGCGCGAGCAGCGGGCGAACCATCTGCGGGTGGCCGCCCAGGCTGGTCAGGCCAACTGCCGCCGTGAGTTCGCGCGCCGCGAGGTAGACGATCAGCAGGCGCCCGGCGGTGGCCGACTTGATGCGGCTGATCCAGTTCTGCGCGTGCTGGCGCAGGCCGTGGCGCTCGAGCAGCCCGATCACCGCCAGCGGCAGAAGAATGATCAGCGGCAGGTTGCGGGTCTTGATGAACCCGGTGCCGATGGCCGTGAGGATCGCCATCGGGCCGAAGCCCGCGGCGATCGCCGTGGCGATGGCCGTGACGATCACCACCAGCATCGGATTGAAGCGCAGGATGAAGCCCGCAATGATCACGGCGACGCCGATCAGCGGCCACAGATGAGGGATGTCAGGAGTCATGTTGGTCTTTCGGTTCTGGATTCGGAGACACCTTGCGCGGGGGCGCCGGCAAGCCGCTTCTTGCAAACTGCGTGCCAATGAATGAGCAATTCAAATCATCTGAATCACTCATTTCTCATAAATTGTTGAACAATTTGTGTGAGTGTGCCCAACAACAGTGCTTGATTGACCCCATGAAAACCCTGAGCGTGTCAACACTTGGTGCATCGGGCGGCGGCCGCGCGGGTGCCGTCCGGCGGGGAAAACCTGCTACAAACGCCCGGACTCCCCGCTCCTTCCACCCCCTTCCGGCATGACCCCACTGGCCTCCCCGACTTCACCCGCCTCGCCAGCCGCCGGCGCGCAGACGCTCAACGACAGGGTGGCGGAGCTCATCCGCCAGAAGATCGTGAAGGGCGAGTTCTCGCCGGGGCAGCGGCTGTCGGAGGCCGCGCTGGCCGACAGCTTCGAGATTTCACGCAACACCCTGCGCGAGGTGTTCCGCACGCTGACCAAGGAAGGGCTGCTCAAGCACGCGCCGAACCGTGGCGTGTTCGTGGCGGTGCCGAGCATCGCGTCGATCATCGACATCTACCGGGTGCGCCGCCTCATCGAATGCCAGGCGCTGGCGCAGGCCTACCCGCGCCACCCGGCCAAGAAGCACATGCGCGAGGCGGTGGAAATGGCCCTGAAATGCCGCGACGCAGGCGACTGGCTGGGCGTGGGCACGGCCAACATGGAGTTCCACAAGGGCATCGTGGAGCTGGCCGACAGCGAGCGGCTGAACGTGCTGTTCGCGCACATCCTGGTCGAGCTTCGGCTGGCCTTCGGCCTGCTCAAGGACCCGGAGTTTTTGCACGCGCCTTATGTGGACATGAACACGAAGCTGCTCGAACTCATCGAGGCCGGCAAGTTCGCCGAGGGCTCGGCGTCCCTCAACGACTACCTCATTCATTCCGAGCGCATCGTGCTCGCGGTCTACGCGCGGCAGATGCCGGAAAGCGGCATCGACAACTAGGCAGCCGCCAGTTCGAGCTTCATGCCCTCGTGCGTGGCCTCGAACCCCAGGCGCTCGCGCGCTGCGCCGAGCACGTCGTCGGCCAGCATGGCGGTGATGGCGGGGAGATCGGCCTGTACGGCCTTGCGTATCTTCAGAGGGGAATTCGTTGTCATGGCATTCGCCGCGGCTTTCTCGGGATGAGCTGAAATAATGGCAGCCCCTGCAACGCCCCGCCGACGGACCCGCCATGACCCTGTCTGCCTACCTGCTCTTCCTGCCGGCCTGCTTCGCCATCAACATGGCCTTCGGCCCCAACAACCTGCTGTCCGTGACCAACGGCGCAAAGCACGGCGTGTCGCCGGCGGTGATCGCGGCCAGCGGCCGGCTCGTGGCCTTCGCGATCATGATCGCCATCGCGGGGCTGGGCATGGGCGCAGTGCTGGTGGCGTCGGAGCTGGCCTTCGATGTCATCAAGTACATCGGTGCGGCGTATCTCGTGTGGATCGGCATCCGCCTGCTGCGCGCCCCGGCGCCGATGGCCGAGGTGCAGGCGCGCGACGCATCCGCGCCGCCCTCCATGCGCGCGCTGGCGCGGCAGGAGTTCACCGTGGCGGCGGGCAACCCGAAGGCCATCCTGGTGTTCACCGCCTTCTTTCCGCAGTTCGTGGTGCCCGGTGCCTACGCCTCCAGCTACATGCTGCTGGGCGTGACCTTCCTGGTGTTCGAGCTGATCGCGATCGCGCTCTACGCGATGCTCGGTGCGCGCATGCGCCGGCTGGCCGATGGCAGCCGCGCGATGCGCTGGTTCAACCGGGTGAGCGGCAGCATGATGGTCGGCTTCGGCCTCATCCTGGCCTTCACGCGCCGTCCTGCAGCCTGATCTTCCTCAGGCCTTCAGGTACTCGGCCTTGGTGCCGAGCCAGCGGTCGATGTGGCGCTGGGCCAGGTCGGGGTGCTTGCGGAGCATGACCGGCGCAAGTTCACGGGCCCAGTCGAGCAGCAGCGTGTCAGTCGTGAGGTCGGCAAAACGCAGCAGCGGTGCGCCCGACTGCCGCGCGCCAAGGAACTCGCCGGGCCCTCGAATCTCCAGGTCGCGCCGGGCGATCTCGAAGCCGTCGCTGGTCTCGGCCATCGCCTTGAGCCGCGCACGCGCTGCCTCGCCGACGCGGCCGCTGTCGCCCGGCGCATAGAGCAGCACACAGGCCGAGGCCGCCGCGCCGCGCCCCACGCGACCGCGCAGCTGGTGCAGCTGCGAGAGGCCGAAGCGCTCTGCGTGCTCGATCACCATCAGCGAGGCATTGGGCACGTCGACGCCCACTTCGATCACGGTCGTGCTCACCAGCACCTGGATTTCGTTGGCGGTGAATGCCGCCATCACCGCCTGCTTCTCGGCCGTGGGCATGCGCGAATGCAGCAGGCCGACCTGGATGGGCTCGCCCAGCGTCTCGGCCAGTTCGTCGCGCGTCTCGGTCGCGTTGCGCAGGTCGACCGCTTCGCTCTCCTCGATCAGCGGACACACCCAGTACACCTGCCGGCCCTGCGCGATCTGCGCATGGATGCGGTCGATGACTTCATCGCGCCGGTGGTCGGCCACCAGCTTGGTAACGATGGGCGTGCGGCCCGGCGGAAGCTCGTCGAGCGTCGACACGTCGAGGTCGGCGTAGTAGCTCATCGCGAGCGTGCGGGGGATGGGCGTGGCGCTCATCATCAGCAGATGCGGCTCCAGATGGCCGCCAGCCTTGCCGCGCAAGGCCAGGCGCTGCGCCACGCCGAAGCGATGCTGCTCGTCGATGATGGCCAGCGCGAGGTTCTTGAAACGCACCTTCTCCGAGATGACCGCGTGGGTGCCGATGACCAGCGCCGCCTCGCCGCTTTCGACGGCGGCGGACATCCCATCGCGCTCCTTTTTCTTCTGGCTGCCCGTGAGCCACGCCACGCGCAGGCCGCGCTCGGCCAGCAACGGATCGAGCCAGCCGACCAGCTTGCCGAAATGCTGGGCCGCGAGGATTTCGGTGGGGGCCATCAGCGCGCACTGGAAACCCGCGTCGATGCAGCGCGCCGCCGCGAGCGCCGCCACCACGGTCTTGCCCGAACCCACGTCGCCCTGCAGCAGCCGGTGCATCGGTATCTCGCGCCCCAGGTCGCGCGTGATCTCTTCGCCCACGCGCTGCTGCGCGCCGGTAAGGCCGAAGGGCAGCACCGCGAGCAGCTGCGCGTGCAGCGAGGTAGCGACCGGCTCGGCAGGCGCGGGCAGCACCGGCGCACGCTGCGCCGCGCGCTCCAGCCGGGCCTGCAATTGCGACAGCTGCTGCGCGAGCAGTTCCTCGGCCTTGATGCGCTGCCAGGCCGGATGGCTGTGGTCTTCGAGCGTGGCCATCGCCACGTCGGGCGTCGGGTAGTGCAGGAAGCTCAGCGAGGCGCGCAGATCCCACGCACCGCGCAGGCCGATCTGCACGGGAATCGTCTCGTCGAGCACCGCGCGGGCAAGGCCCGAACGCACCTCGCGCCGCAGCACAGGCTGCGCCAGCCCGGCCACGGTCGAATACACCGGCGTGAGCGCATTCGGCAGCGCGGTGCCGGCCGCCTTCACGGTCGGATGCATCATCTGCCGCCCCGCGAAACCGCCGCGCATCTCGCCCCGCACGCGCACCCGCGCGCCGATCGCCAGCTGCTTTTGCTGCGAGGGATAGAAGTTGAAGAAGCGCAGCTGGCAGGTGTCGCTGCCGTCGTCGATGGTCGCCAGCAACTGGCGGCGCGGGCGGTACACCACCTCGCATTCGGTGACGACGCCCTCGACCTGCGCCATGTCGCCGTCACGCGTGTCGGCGAGCCGCACGATGCGCGTCTCGTCCTCGTAGCGCATCGGCAGGTAGAGCGCGAAGTCGATGTCGCGCACGAGGCCGAGCTTGCGCAGCGCGCGCTGCACGAGGCTCAGGCCCGAACCTGGTGCCGCCGGTGCCGCAGGCGCGGCTGCGGTCTTTTCGGGCGGTTCGGGCTTGGACGCGGCGGGCATGGGACAATTCTGCCCGGCTCCCGCCCTGTTTTTTCTTTTCCCCATGCCTCCTTGGCACGGGCCCGTCCGGCCCTCAAGCACCATGCGCGCCTTCACGCTCTCCGATTTCGATTTCGCATTGCCACCCGATCTGGTGGCGCAACACCCGGCCACCGAACGCACATCCTCCCGTCTGCTCGACGGCACAGGGCCCGCACCGGTCGACCGTATCTTCAAGCACCTGCCTTTGCTGCTGCGCGCGGGCGACCTGCTGGTCTTCAACGACACGCGCGTGGTCAAGGCGCGCCTGTTCGGCGAGAAGCCGACCGGCGGCAAGCTCGAACTGCTGGTCGAGCGCGTGCTGCAGGGCCACGAGGTGGTCGCGCATATGAAGGTCAGCAAGAAGCCTCCGGTCGGCACCACGCTGCAGATGGTCGGCGGCTTTCGCGCCACGCTGCTCGGCCGCTGGCCCGATGAGCAGGGCGCGCTGTTCCGCTTCGGCTTCGAGAGCGACGCGGGCGAAGACCCGTACGCACTGATGGCCCGCTGCGGCCACGTGCCGCTGCCGCCCTACATCACGCACACAGATTCGGCCGACGACGAAAGCCGCTACCAGACCGTGTTCGCGCGCGTGCCCGGCGCGGTGGCAGCACCCACGGCCGCGCTGCATTTCGACGAAGGCCTGCTGGCCGAGCTCGAAGCGCGCGGCGTGCAGCGCACCAACGTCACGCTGCACGTGGGCGCCGGCACCTTCCAGCCGGTGAAGACCGAGAACATCGCCGAACACACGATGCACGCCGAGCGCTACGAGGTTCCCGAGGCCACGCAGCGCGCCATTGCCGAGTGCAAGGCGCGGGGCGGACGCATCGTCGCGGTCGGCACGACCACCGTGCGCACGCTCGAGTCGTGGGCCAAGAGCGGCGAGGCCACGGGCGACACACGCATCTTCATCACGCCGGGCTTCGCCTTCGAGCACGTCGACCTGCTGGTGACGAACTTCCATTTGCCCAAGAGCACGCTGATGATGCTGGTCTCGGCCTTCGCAGGCTATGAGCGCGTGATGGCGCTTTATGCCCACGCCATCGCCCATCAATACCGCTTCTTCAGCTACGGCGACGCCATGCTGCTCGCACGGACCAAGGACTGAATGACATGCTGAACTTCGAACTCCTCAAGACCGACCCCGACAGTCACGCGCGCCGCGCCACGCTCACGCTCAACCACGGCAAGGTGCAAACGCCGATCTTCATGCCCGTGGGCACGTATGGCACCGTCAAGGGCGTGATGCCGCGCAGCCTGGAAGAGATGGGCGCGCAGATCATCCTGGGCAACACCTTCCACTTGTGGATGCGCCCCGGCCTCGACGTGATGGCGAGCTTCGGCGGGCTGCACCAGTTCGAGAAGTGGGACAAGCCCATCCTTACTGACTCGGGCGGCTTCCAGGTGTGGTCGCTGGGCGCGATGCGCAAGATCAGCGAAGAGGGCGTGAAGTTCGCGTCGCCCGTCAATGGCGACAAGCTGTTCCTCACGCCGGAGGTCTCGATGCAGATCCAGACCATCCTCAACAGCGACATCGTGATGCAGTTCGACGAGTGCACGCCCTACGACACCAAGGGCCACATCACGACCGAGGCCGAGGCGCGCATCTCGATGGAGCTGAGCCTGCGCTGGGCCAAGCGCTGCCAGGGCGAGTTCGCGCGGCTCGAGAACCCGAACGCGCTGTTCGGCATCGTGCAGGGCGGCATGTTCGAGAACCTGCGCGAAGAGTCGCTGGCGGCGCTGGTCGACATGGATTTTCCTGGCTATGCCATCGGCGGCGTGAGCGTGGGCGAGCCCAAGGAAGAGATGCTGCACATCATGGGCCACACGCCGCACCGGCTGCCCGCGAACAAGCCGCGCTACCTGATGGGCGTGGGCACGCCGGAAGACCTGGTGCAGGGCGTGGCCGATGGCGTCGACATGTTCGACTGCGTGATGCCCACCCGCAATGCGCGCAACGGCACGCTCTTCACGCGCTTCGGCGACCTGAAGATGCGCAATGCGCGCCACAAGAGCGACCCGCAGCCGATCGACCCGAGCTGCACCTGCCACGCCTGCGCGGGCACCTCGGGCGTGAGCTGGAACGACGGCGGGCGCGAGGGCTTCAGCCGCGCCTACCTGCATCACCTGGACCGCTGCGGCGAGATGCTGGGGCCGATGCTCACGACCATCCACAACCTGCACTATTACCTGAACCTGATGAGCGAGATCCGCGAGTCGCTGGACGCGGGCACGTTCACGGAGTTTCGCGCGCGCTTCAAGTCGGAGCGCGCAAGAGGCGTCTGACGCCCGGGGCCGCCGGCCGCTACTTCAAGGGCTGGATCGGCAGCGGCGTCGCATAGGGCTCGATGCGCAGCAGTTCGTTCTTGAAGACGACGATCTGCTTGAGCGGCGCCTGCACCAGCGCACCGCTCGCATCCTTGTGCGAGGCGTACTGCCAGAGCGTGAGCTGGCCCTTCGCCGCGAGCTGTGCGGCCAGCCGCTCCACGGCGGGGTTGGAACCCGCGCCGAGCTGCGCCGCATCGACGCCCACGACAACCTCGTCACGCGGTGACACCACCTTGAAGAGCTGCACGGGCGCTGCCGGCGCCTGGGCGCGAACTGAGCGCACGGCCAAGGCGGCAGGGAGAAGCGAGAGCGCAAGGAGGGCGCGGCGGGGAAAGGTCTTCGTCATGCGGGCAAGCGTAGTCACACAGGCCCGCGCTGCCCATTCGCCGTAAGCCATACGCCGGCCGGCGGCCCCGCGCCCGGCAGGGGCACATGCATCCGGTACGCTTGCCGCCTCTCCTTACCGCTGTTGCTGCATTCACATGACCAACGCATCACAACTTTCGCCCTACACCGCCCGCTATCCCTCGCTGGCCGGGCGCACCGTGTTCATCTCCGGCGGCGCCAGCGGCATCGGCGAATCGCTGGTGCGGGCCTTTCACGCGCAGGGCGCGAAGGTCGGTTTCTGCGACCTCGATGCGGCTGCCGGCAACGCGCTCGCGGCCCAGCTGCAAGGCGAGCACCCGGCGCTGTTCGTACCGTGCGACGTGACCGATACAGTCGCGCTCGCCGCCGCCATCGACGCAGTGCGCCAGCGCTTCGGCCCGATCGCCGTGCTGCTGAACAACGCGGCCAACGACCGCCGCCACGAGATGGCCGACGTGACCAGCGACGACTTCGACCGCCTCGTGGCCGTCAACTTCAAGCACCAGTTCTTCGCGGCGCAGGCTGTGGCCGACGACATGCGCGCGCTGGGCGGCGGCTCGATCGTCAACTTCGGCTCCATCAGCTGGATGATCAAGGGCAAGGGCTACCCGGTGTACCAGGCCTGCAAGGCGGCGGCGCGCGGCCTCACGCGCTCGCTGGCGCGCGACCTGGGCAAGCAGAGCATTCGCGTGAATTCGATCGTGCCGGGCTGGGTGATGACCGAGCGGCAGATCAAGCTGTGGGTCAAGCCCGAATCGGGCGCGGAGATCGATGCGGCGCAATGCCTGCCGGGCCGCGTGATGGCTGAGGACATTGCGGCGATGGCACTGTTTCTCGCGGCGGACGACTCGCGCATGTGCACAGCGCAGGACTATGTGGTGGACGCAGGCTGGACCTGAAGCCTTTCTTCGCCTTCTCCACCAAGCAAAAAGCCCGGCATGCCGGGCTTTTTTGTTTGCACTGCGAGCGGATCAGTCGCGCAGTTCGGCAGGGACCTTGCCACCGTTCGCGGCCAGCTTGGTCATCACCTGGCGATGCAGCCAGATGTTCATCTTGGCGCTGTCGCTGGTGTCCGAGCCGTAGCTCAGTTCGGCGGCCAGTTGCTTGCGTGCGTCGAGGCTGCTGTCCAGGCCCAGGAGCTTCATCAGGTCGACGATGGAGGTGCGCCAGTTCAGGCTGCTCGCGCCGGGCATGCCGTCGAGCAGGGCCTCGACGTCCACCACGGTGATGGCGGGCGGCGGCGCCGCTGCGGCGGGGGCGCCTGCGGGTGCGTCGGGGGCCGGCGCAGCAGGTGCGGGCGCGGCGTTTGCGGACGGGAAAATCTTGGAAAGGATGCTGCCGAAAATGCTCATGCTGGTGCTCCGTCGAAGGGGTTGGCTGGAAGTCTGCGGCAACGTTTGTGTCGCAGTCGGCGGTTGTAGCACGACCGTGCGGCAGACCAGCTACACGGTGTGTCGATCGGGCCGCCTCCTGTGACCGAATTCGCAGACTACGCGGCAGGTGACGCAATGGGCGGCAGAACGCGCGGCGCGGCCGAGGTGCCGCAGGCATGGCAGAACTTCGAGAACGCGCTCTTGCGCGTCTCGCAATTGCCGCAGTGGTCGAACAGGCCGATGCCGCAGTGCGGGCAGAAGTCGATCTCGTTGTTCTTCAGGTCCACCGGCCGCTCGCAGCCGGGGCACACGCTCTTGCCCAGGCGCGCAAGTGCGGTGTCGTAGCTGAGCTCTTCGCGCCGCACCTGGTCGGGCTGCTGCTCGGCCAGCTTCTGCCGCGCCAGGTAGCGGTTGAGCGCGACGATGGCATAGCGCCCCACCAGCACCGTGAGCACGATGCCCACCACGTAGCGCACATAGCCGCCATAGCTCGGCAGGTAGGGCACCAGCTCGACGAAGAAGGCGAACAGCGCGAAGAAGATGAAGCCCCACACGAACGGCCAGTAGGTGCTCTTGCGCTTCTTCACGAACAGCCAGCCGGCCACCAGCAGCAACGGCAGCGTGAGCGCCAGCCGGTAGGCGAACACGCGCAGCTCGATGCGGCGGTATTCGGCGTCGAGCTTGATCTGCGCGTCGCGCTCCAGGTCGGAAAGCGCCGTGCGGGCGCGCTGCTCGGCCTGGCGCGCATCGAGCGTGATCTGCTGCTGCGCGTTGACCTTGTGCTGCAGCTCGTCTTCCTTCTGCTTGAAGGCGTCGAGCGTCTTGGTGCGCGCGATGAGCTCGGTGTCCTGGTCGGGCTGCGCGGTGGCGCGGCGCGTGGCGATCCAGTTGCCGAAGGTTTCGCGTGCATTGGCGCTGGCCTGCTGCGCGGCGCTGAGCTGCAGGCGGATCTGGTCGAGGTCGCGCGCGGCCTGCAGCTCCGCGGCTTCCGAGGCCTTGATGGTGGCGCGCAGCGGCTCGGCCCTGGGCTTGTCGATGAAGTCGTCGAGCTGGCGCACGCGCTCCACTTGCGGCAGGTCGCTCACGACGGTGCTGCCGAGCCCGATGAGGAAGCTCGCGAACACCAGCGCCACCAGCCAGAGGCCGCGGCGGAACCATTTTTCGGAAAGGCGCAGGGATTTGCTCATGTTGTTTTCTCCTTCTTGTCTTTCTTCATTGAAGCCTGAGTGTCACCGGCGCCGCACCCAGCCCCGCACGCGGCAGCCACGCGAACACCGAATCGACCGTCACCGTCTCGATGCGGTCCGAGAACCGCTTGTCGTTCGGATGATCGTCGAAGGCCACGTTGGCCGAGCCTACGCGCCCGCCCAGCCGGGTGAGCGGCCCGAGCTTCAGCGTGGTCGGCTCGTAGCCCTTGAACTGCATCCAGGCCTGCGCCTGCGCGCGGCTGTTGATGGTGGCGGGCTCCATGGCGGCGGCCAGCGTCTCCACTGCCCACTGGTTCGACTGCTGGTACTTCTGGCCCCAGACGTAGCTCACGATGCTGTAGGGCGCGGTGTGCAGCCGCACGATGCGCGCGGGCGATTCGTTCAGCGCAGCCAGCAGATGCGTCTGCACGTCGGGCGTGGGTACGACCCAGGCCGCCTCGTAGCGCCACGGGTCGTCGAGGAAGAACTCGCCCAGCCCCTGGCGGTAGACGGCGGCCACCGCGGTGCCGCACTGGTTGAGCTTGTGCACCACGCGCCACGGGCCGGCATCGGTCTTGTAGGCGAAGCCCAGGTGCGAATAGCGCAGGCCGTACTTGCTCAGGTCCTGCCCGGCACGCGCGAGGATCACGACGCGCGCGCCGCTGGCGTCGAGCGCCTGCGAGGTGCGCTCGGCCATCTGCATGCCCTTGACGATCACGTCGGGCGTCGGCTTGACCTGCTCGCACGAGCGGCCGGCCTGCGCCTGCATCGGCAGCAAGGCCATCGCGGCAAAGACGACGATGGTGGCGAGCCCGCAGAGCACGGGCAGCGCGCCGCGCTTCATGACAGCCTCTCGTTGTAGAGCAGCGCGCGGCCGATGGCGTTGGGCACGAAGGCCAGCACCTCGCCGGCGGCCGACAGCACGACGCCCGTGCCGATCACGCTGACGACGACGCTGGTGCCCACCGCATTCGACAGGCCGTTGGCCGCGCGCCCTGCCACCTTGATGCTGGCACGCGCGCCGTCCGAGGCGCGTTCGAGTACATACACCGTGCCGTCGGCAGAGGCTTCGACCGCGACCACGGTGAGCGTAGAGCCGGCAACCGACAGCGCGGCAGGCAGCGCAACCGCCGTGGTGGCAGAAGCTCCAACGGCCGAGGCGGTAACCACCACCGATGCCACAGGCATCAAAGAGAGAGCAACCGAGGCTTCGCTCTGCGCCTGGGCATGCAGGGGAACCGTGACGCCGGCGAAGGCGGTGCAGGCGGCGACGAGGACAGCGGCAATCGACTTTTTCATGATGGGCTTTCGTTGATCGGACACGGGTTATTCGGCAGAGGAAGCAGCGGCTTCGGCGCGGGCCTGGCGACGGCCCTGCATGCGGGCTTCGGCCATGTCGGCCTCATGGCGGTCGCGCAGCGTCTTGGCCAGCGTGAAGGCCGAGCTGATGAGGAACAGCCAGCTCACGCCCAGGAAGGCCTTATAGGCCTCGTTGATCTCCATGCGCACGAGGCCCCAGCCGGTCAGGCCCATCGCGGTGAAGAAGCTGCCCCAGACGACCAGCTTCCACATCGGCACGTCACGGCCCGCATCGGCGCCGCGCTCGGCGGCCTGCTGGCTGTCGCGGACGAACTTGGCCAGCATGAAGGCGGTGCTCAGGCAGAACACGTAGCCCATCACCATGAACGCCCGGTCCAGCGCCTCCCCTGGCAGCCAGCTCAGCCCGGTGGCGCACAGGAACACGGCGATCGCGAACGAAGCCCAGGCCTGGAACTGCCAGGCCCGCGTGTCGCGCTGGATGAAAACGGTCGAGGTGGATGAGAGGGGTTGCATGTGTGCCTCGCGGCGTAGTGAAGGTGAGCGAATGATGGTTCGCTCCCGCACCGCGAGGCTTGAATGCTTGCACCAGTGGCGGCTTTCAGCGCCACCGGTATCTGCAGCCGATACTTTTGAGGTGTTTCAGGCGCCCAGCAGGGCGCTCACGCGCTGGCGCAGCGACTCGGGCTGCACCTCGGCCGGCGGCACGGGGCCGCCGACGTTCAGGCCCACGCGGCTGAAGAAGCCGCGGCGGAAAGGCTTGGCCATGGCCACCTGTTCGCCGCCGCGCAGCTCGATGCGGCTGAAGTACGAGCCCCAGAGATTGATCAGCGCCATCGGGATCACCGGCGGCTCCAGGCCTTCGGCGCGCGCGCTCTCGACGATCTTCATCACGCCGCCCTTGAAGGGCTGCAGCGTGCCGTCGCGCGTGATCGCACCCTCCGGGAAGATGGCGAGCAGGTCACCCTCGCGCAGCACGCCCAGCGCCTTGGCAAAGGCCGCTTCGTACGCTGCCGGGTCTTCCTTCTGCGGCGCGATGGGAATCGCCTTGGCCAGCTTGAACAGCCAGCCCAGCACCGGCACCTTGAAGATGCGGTGGTCCATGATGAAGCGGATCGGCCGCGGGCTCGCCGCCATCAGCAGCACCGCGTCGATGAAGCTCACGTGGTTGCACACCAGCACCGCCGCGCCCTCGGTGGGAATGTGCGACTCGCCCTTGATATCGAAGCGGTAGACGAAGCGCGACAGCACCCAGGCCACGAAGCGCAGCAGGTACTCGGGCACCAGCATGAAGATGTAGAACGCCACCACCGCGTTGGCGATGCCGGTGAACAAAAAGATCTGCGGAATGGTGAAGCCCGCGCCCAGCAGCGCGCCGGCAATGACCGAGCTGCCGATCATGAACAGCGCATTGAGGATGTTGTTGGCCGCGATGATGCGCGCGCGGTGCGTGGGCTGGCTGCGCAGTTGGATCAGCGCGTACATCGGCACGCTGTAGAGCCCCGCGAACAGCGACAGCAGCGCCAGGTCGGCCATCACGCGCCAGTGCGCGCCCTGGTGCACGAAGGCGCCGATGCCCATCTCGGGCACCTTGGGCAGGCCGCGCGAGGCAAAGTACAAGTCGATGGCGAACACGCTCATGCCGATGGCGCCCAGCGGCACCAGGCCGATTTCAACCTGCCGGCGGCTCAGCGTCTCGCACAGCAGCGAGCCGACGCCGATGCCCACCGAGAACACCACCAGCAGCAGCGAGGCCACCTGCTCGTCGCCGTGCAGCACTTCCTTGGCGAAGCTCGGAAACTGGCTCAGGAACACCGCGCCGAAGAACCACATCCACGAAATACCCAGCAGCGAGCGGAACACCACCACGTTCTCGTTCGCGAGCTTCAGGTTGCGCCAGGTTTCGCTGATGGGGTTCCAGTTGATGACCAGCCCCGGGTCGGTGGCCGGCGCCTTCGGAATGGCCTGCGCCACGCCCCGCCCGACCAGCGCCAGCAGCACGCAGCCCACGGCCACGCTCATGTGGCCGATCTGCGGTATCGCCACCAGCAGCCCGCCCGCCACCTGCCCGAGCAGGATGGCGACGAAGGTGCCCATCTCGACCATGCCGTTGCCGCCCGTGAGTTCGCGCGCGTCGAGCACCTGCGGCAGGTAGGCGAACTTGACCGGCCCGAACAGCGTGGAATGCAGCCCCATGAGGAACACGCAGCCCAGCAGCACCACGGCGTTGGCCGTGACGAAGCCCCAGGCGGCGATCAGCATGATGACGATTTCGAGGTTCTTGACGAAGCGGATCATCTTCGTCTTGTCGAACTTGTCGGTGAGCTGGCCGGACGTGGCCGAGAACAGCAAAAACGGCAGGATGAACAGCGCACCGATCACCAGCCCCGCCATGGCCGGCGGCATCCAGCTCAGCTGGAGCTGGTAGGTCACCATGACGGTGAAGGCGAACTTGAAGAGGTTGTCGTTCGCCGCGCCGGCGAACTGGGTCCAGAAGAAAGGCGCGAAGCGCCGCTGCTTGAGGAGGGCGAACTGGTTGGCGTGGGCGTTCGCTTCATGGGCCACGGGTGTGGCTGCGGCAGCGGCGGGATTTGTCATTCGAAGAGTGCTCCTCAGGCGGCCACGGCGGCGGCGCCCGGATTGTGCCGTAGTGCAGCTTCCCAGCGCATTTCGAGCTTGTGGAGCGCAAGCACCACGGGCAGCCCGGCGAGCGAGGCCGTCAGGTGCTTCAGCGTATGGCCCGAAACCGTGTGCCGCGTGAATTCGTAGATCTGGTGGTCGGCCAGTTCGAAAGCCTTGGCCAGCACGTAGAAGAAGATGACCCAGCCCAGCTTCAGCCCGACCGACTTGCGCATCGGCGTGGCCAGCGCCAGCGTCACCACCAGCGCCATGCCGCCGAACTGCACCAGCGCCCATGGCATGACGTTGCCGGTTTCCTGGAACACCTCGGCCGAGAGCAGGCCGGCCGTCAGCACGAACCAGGCGGCGGGCCAGCCGGCGCGCTGGCTCACCCGCTCGCAGACCGCCACCCCGATCAGCCCTGCGAAGGCCACCGCCATGCCGGCGCGGTCCGCCGCGAGCCGGGGGGCGTCGGGCACGAGGTGGAAGAAGGCCGAGCCCGCGGCGGTGGCGATCAGGCCGGCGAAGAAGAGCCAGGCGCAGTCCAGCGTGTTGTCGGGCGGGTCGCTGGCGGGCGGGGCCAGGGGGAATTGCGACAGCGCCTCCTGGTGCGAGCGGTCGATGCGGTTGAGCCGGTACAGGCCCCACAGGCCGATCACCACGAAGGGGATGTTGCTCAGCACGTCCATGGCGTTGGGCAGGCCGTGCCAGGCGCGGTCGTCGGCAAACACCGAGGCGATGGCGACTTCGGCGGCCGGCAGCTCGGGCCCGAAGAAGGCGATCAGCGCGAGCAGCACGAAGGTGAAAAGCAACCCGCGTTCGCGGCGGCTGAGAGAGGGCAAGAGCATGGCGGTCCTCGGTGGGTGGTCTGTACGAGCCGCGGAATTTAGTGGCGGGCCGCTCCACAGGCATCGAGAATCGATACGTGGCACTAATTCACACCTGACGGTATCTTCAATCGATACTTGCCGGCGCCCGTGTACGCTTCCGCCCCATGAGCACCACCGTCGATCTCGTCCAAGCCCTCAAGAACGAACTCAAGAGCGCCCGCATGACCTACGCCGACCTGGCGCGGTCGCTCGACATGGCCGAATCCAGCGTCAAGCGGATGCTGGCCAAGAGCGACATGCCGCTGTCGCGGGTGGACGCCATCTGCCGGGCGCTGAAGATCGATTTCGCCGAGCTGGCGCGCCGCGTGGCCGACGCCCAGCCGCTGCTGAAGGAGCTGACGCACGAGCAGGAAAAGGCCGTGGTCAAGGACAAGAAGCTGCTGCTGGTGGCCATCAGCGTGCTGAGCCAGTGGACGCTGGAGCAGATCGTGGCGGCCTACCGCGTGAGCGAGGCCGAGTGCATCGGCTGCCTGGCGCAGCTGGACCGCATCGGCATCATCGAACTGCGCCCGCTCAACCGGTATCGCCTGAAGCTCGCCAAGACCTTCCGCTGGCGGCCGCACGGCCCGGTGATGGAGTTTTTTCGCGAGAACGTGGTGCTCGACTACTACCGCGGCGGCTTCGACGGCCCGGCCGAGGGCCTGCTGCTGGTGCACGGCTCGATCAGCCGCTCGCTGGCGCCGGCCTTCCTGGAGCGCCTGCAGCGCGTGGCGCAGGACTTCGCGCAGCAGCACCAGACGGACCAGAAGCTGTCGGCCAAGGACCGCGAGGGCTACACGCTGCTGCTGGGCATGCGCAACTGGGAATTCGAGCTCTTCACCCGCCTGCGCCGGGGCTGAACCCGGGCCCGATCAGGGCTTGGCGGCTTCCAGGGTGTCGCGCATGGTGCGCGCGGCGATTTTTGCCGCTTCGGCAAAGTCGTCGCCCGACGACGCATAAATGATCGCACGCGACGAGTTCACGACGATCGGCGCATCGGCACGCCAGCCGGCGCGTACCGTGGCTACAGCATCGCCGCCCTGGGCGCCGACGCCCGGAATCAGCAGCGGCACCGTCGGCGCGAGCTCACGCACGCGCTCGATCTCGGCGGGGTAGGTCGCACCCACCACCAGGCCGAGCTGGCCATTCAGGTTCCACGGCCCCTGCGCCAGCCTGGCGACGTGTTCGTACAAAAAGGGCTGCCCCTCGACGTCCGCCAGCCGCTGCCCCTGCAGATCGGACCCGCCGGGATTGCTGGTGCGGCAAAGCAGGAAGGCGCCCTTGCCCTCGTGCTTGAGGTACGGCGCGACCGAGTCGAAGCCCATGAAGGGCGACAGCGTCACCGCGTCGGCACCGTAGCGCTCGAAGGCTTCCAGGGCGTATTGCTCGGCGGTGGAGCCGATGTCGCCGCGCTTGGCGTCGAGGATCGTGGGCACGTGGGGCGCGTTGCGGCGCATGTGCTCCATCAGCTGTTCGAGCTGGGCTTCGGCGCGGTGGGCCGCGAAGTAGGCGATCTGCGGCTTGAAGGCGATGACCAGGTCGGCCGTCGCGTCGACGATGCGCGCGCAGAAGTCATAGATGCGGCTGGCGTCGCCCTTGAACTGCCCCGGGAATCTGGCTGGCTCCGGATCGAGCCCCACGCAGAGCAAGGAACCGTTTTTTTGCTGTGCGGCGGCCAGCTTGTCGAGGAAAGTCATGGGGCCTGATTTTAGGCGGCCCGCTTTCGGCCCTCAGTTGGGCGCGGGCGTGTGCTGCTCGGCGGCCAGGCAGAGGTCGGCCCAGGCGCGTGCCTTGTCGGCGGGGTTGCGCAGCAAATACGCGGGGTGGTAGGTCGCCACCACCGCCGCGCCACCGACGGAATCCAGCGGCACGACGCGGCCGCGCAGCTTGCCCAGCGGGTCGCCGCTGCGCATCAGGCTCTGCGCCGCCAGCGGGCCCATCGCCAGCACGACGCGGGGTGCAAGCGCGGCGGCGTGCTCGTCGAAGGCCTCATCGATTGCGCGCGGGCTGCCGGGCTGGCCGGCGGCCACGCCGCGGTGGGTGCGCATGAGGTGCACTGGCGTATGGCCATCGTGCAGCTTCAGGGCGCGCAGCATGTTGTCGAGCAGGCGGCCGGCGTCGCCCTCGAAGGGCTCGCCGTGGCGGCCGTCGGCTTCGGGCGGCATGTCGGCCACGACCAGCCAGCCGCCCTGCGTGGATTCCGCTGCACCGGCGTCGGCATAGAGACGGCAGGGCGCCTCGACCAGCACGGCAGCGCCCTGGGACATCGGCGCAGTTGCCGGCCGGGCAGCCGGTGCTGGTGCCGCAGCAGGCCGGGCAGCTGGTGCTGGCGCGGCAACGGGTGCTTCGACCTGCACGCGTTCCTCGGCCACGGCCACCTCTTCTTCGGCAACAGCAGCCGTCTCAGGCACCGCCACTTCGACAGCCTCGGGCACAGGCCACCAGACCTTCACGCCCATCTCGTCGAGCATCGCGCGCTGGCGGGCGTCGAGCTTCAATGTCTGTACCGCACTCATCGCAAGGCTCCCCAGGCGGAGCCTGATTCGTTCAAACGCAGGCTCATGACGACGGCGTCCTCGCGCTTGCCGTCGTGCGCCGGGTAGTAGCCCTTGCGCACGCCGACGCTGCGAAAGCCCTGGCGCATGTAGATGTCGAGCGCGCGCTGGTTGCTCTGGCGCACTTCGAGCCACAGCCACTGCGCGCCCTCGCCGCGCGACCAGCCGCCCAGCGCCTCGAGCATGAGCGGCGCCCAGCCCTGGCGCTGGAAGGCCGGCGCGACGGTGATGTTCAGCAGGTGCACCTCGTCGACGCCCTTCATGGCGACGAAGTAGCCGATCAGCGTTTCGCCCAGCTCCGTGACCGGCGAGCTCACACCCGGTGCCACGCCGGGCGCCAGCAGGCACTGGCAGTGGTAGCCCACGGCCATGGAATCGGTGAAGTTGGCGCGCGTCCAGGGATGGCTGTAGGCCGTCTGCTCGACCGCGCAGACGGCATCGATCCGCTCGACGGTGAGCGGTTCGAGGCGGGCTTCGACGGGCTGGAGGACGGCGCTCATGCGGATCAGTTGGCGGCGGCTGCGGCCGCCTTGATGGCGGCGCGCTCTTCGGTGGTTTGCGCCACTTTATCCCGAACATAGAGCGGCCAGGCCTGCGCGGCCGGCACTGTGCGCCCGGCCGCGAGCAGCGCGGGGGCCAGCCGCAGCATGGCGGTGGCGGTCGGCAGCGCCTCGTGACGGATGGCGGGCGGGGCCAGGCGAAGGCCGTAGGCGGCGAAGGCATTGCCGGCGAGCGCCCAGCCGGCGGGCACTTCGAGGTCTTCGGGCGACAGCAGCAGGGGCTCGTCGTCGCCACCCAGCGGGCCGTTGGCCGCGAAGTCGTAGCGAGCGGCATAGATCTGGTCCATGCGGGCGTCCAGCACGGCCACCACCTGTTGGGCACCGAAGGCATGGCGCGCTTCCTCTGCCACGGCGAGCAGCGTGTCGACCGGCAGCAGCGGCACCTTGGCGCCGAAGGCCAGTCCCTGTGCCACCGAGCAGGCGGTGCGCAGACCGGTGAACGAACCGGGGCCGCGGCCGAAGACGATGGCGTCGAGCTCGGACAGTGCCAGCCCGGCGTCGCCCAGCAGTTGCTGGATCAGCGGGAGCAGGGTGGTCGAGGCTTGCGCGCCGCCAACGCCGTTGTGCGCGAGCAGCCTGTCGCCGTGAAGCACGGCCACGGACAGGTGCTCGGTGCTGGTGTCGAAGGCGAGCAGCTTGGGCAGGGCGAGGGGCATCCGCCGATTATCGAGGGGCGGCCAATCCCCAGGGTCACGCGCCGTTATCGCTGCGCAAAATGGCCAGCCCCGCCTTGCGCAGCGGCGCCAGCGCCTTGGCAGGAGCGTCCGGCGATACCAGCAGGCTGGTGGCCGAGGTCACCGGGTTCACCACCCAGGCCGACGCCGCACCGAGCTTTTCCGACGAGGCCAGCACGACCGTCTCGGCCGCCGACGCCATCAGCGCGCGCTTGATCTCGGCCTCTTCCAGGTCGCCCGTGGTCAGCCCCGCCTCGGCGTGCACGCCGGTAACGCCCATGAAATACGTGTCGGCATGGATGCGCGCAATGGCCGCCATCGCCGCCGAGCCGACCGCCACCACCGAGTGCTTGAAGAGGTGCCCGCCGATCAGCACCACCTCGATGCCGGCATGCGCCACCAGCTCGATGGCCACCGACGGACTGTGCGTGACCACGGTGGCCTGCAGATTCGCCGGCAGGTGGCGCGCGAGCTGCACGGCCGTGGTGCCGCCATCGATGAATACCACCTGTCCCGGCTTCACGAGGCGCGCAGCGGCGCGGCCGATGGCCACCTTTTCATCAGGAGCCAGTTGCTGGCGCCCCGCGAAGTCGGCCTCGGCCGCCGCGACCGGCAGCGCGCCACCGTGCACGCGCTGCAGCAGGCCTTCGGCGGCCAGCTCGCGCAGGTCGCGGCGGATGGTGTCTTCCGACAGGCCGAATTCTTCGCTGAGCGACTTCGCGACGACGTTGCCGTCACGTCGCAGGACCGAGAGGATGTGTTGCTTGCGCTGGCTGGTGAGCATCGGCCGATGGTATCGGTGCGCGCCGTTGATTGCACGTTTTTTCTTGTTTTTGCACGAATTCGCACATATGCTCGCCGCCATGACCATCCACGACCGCGTCCGGGTGCACGAAGTCACCCTGCTTTCCGACAACTGGTACGCGCTGCGCACCACCGCCTTCGACTGGCGGCGCAACGACGGCCAATGGCAGCGCATGCACCGCGAAACCTACGACCGCGGCAACGGCGCCACCCTGCTGCCCTACAACCTCGCGCAGCGCACCGTGCTGCTGACGCGCCAGTTCCGCTACCCGGCCTTCGTCAACGGCCACGACGACCTGCTGATCGAGGCCGCGGCCGGCCTGCTCGACGACGCGGAGCCCGAGGAGCGCATCCGCGCCGAGGTCGAGGAAGAACTCGGCTACCGGCTCGGCACGGTGCAGAAGATCTTCGAGAGCTTCATGAGCCCGGGTTCCGTCACCGAGAAGCTGCATTTCTTCGTCGCGCCCTACGAGCCCTCGATGCGCATCGGCGCGGGCGGCGGGCTGGCCGAGGAGGGCGAGGACATCGAGGTGCTGGAGCTGGCCATCGACGAGGCGCTGGCCATGGTGGCCGACGGCCGCATCGCCGATGCCAAGACGGTGATGCTGCTGTATCACGCGAAGCTGCATGTGTTTGCGCCGGGATAATCGCCGGATGCCTCTTGCCCTCCGCCGCGCGGCCTGCGCACTGACTCTCTCCTTGCTGGCCCCGGCTGGCGCCTTCGCCCAGCAAGCACTCCCGCCCCAGGTCGATGCCGCCCTCGCCCGCGCCAAGGTGCCGCGCGAGTCCGTGACCATGCTGGTGGCCGAGGCCGACGGCACGCGCCAGCCGCGCCTGGCCTGGCGCACGCAGGCGCCGGTGAACCCGGCGTCGATCATGAAGCTGGTCACCACCTACGCCGCGCTCGACCTGCTCGGCGCGGCCTACAGCTGGACCACGCCGGTCTACGTCGAAGGCACGGTGAACAACGGCGTGCTCAACGGCAATCTCTACATCAAGGGCCAGGGCGACCCCAAGCTGGTGCTGGAGCGCGTGTGGCTGCTGCTGCGCCACGTGCAGGGGCTGGGCATCACCACGGTGAGCGGCGACATCGTCATCGACCGCAGCGCCTTCGAGACCACGGTCGAGGGCGACCCGGGCGCCTTCGACGGCGAGCCGCTGCGCCCCTACAACGCCTCGCCCGACGCGCTGCTGGTGAACTTCAAGTCGGTCAACATGACTTTCGCGCCCGACCGCGCCGGCCAGATCGCGCGGGTGAGCTACGAGCCCCCGCTGGCGAGCGTGGCCATGCCGCCAACCGTGGCGATCGTGCCCGGCGAATGCGGCGACTGGCGCGCCGCGCTGCGCACCGACTTCAGCGACGTGAACCGCATCCGCTTCAACGGCGGTTTCCCGGCCGGCTGCGGCGAGAAGAGCTGGGCCGTGGCCTACGGCGACCCGCGCACCTACGCCATGCGCGCCATCGGCGGCATGTGGGCCGAGATGGGCGGGCGCGTGGGCGGGCAGATGCGCGAGGGGCGCGTGCCGGCGGGGCTGAAGCCGGCCTTCGAGTTCGAATCGCCGCCGCTGGCCGAGGTGATCCGCGACATCAACAAGTACAGCAACAACGTGATGGCGCAGCAGTTGTTCCTCACGATCGGGCTCACGCAGAAGAACCGCGGCACCTTCGAGGCCTCGCGCGCCGCGTTGGGCCAGTGGTGGCGCGAGCGCATCGGCACGGGCGAGGCGCAGCCGGTGTTCGAGAACGGCTCTGGCCTGTCGCGCGATGAGCGCATCAGCGCCGCCGCGCTCGGCAAGATGCTGCAGGTGGCGTGGCGCTCGCCGGTAATGCCGGAGCTGATGTCCTCGCTGCCGGCCATGGGCGTGGACGGCACGCTGAAGAAGCGCACGCTGCGCTCCGGCGGCTCGGCCCACCTGAAGACGGGCACTCTGCGCGACGCATCCGGCGTGGCCGGCTACGTGGACGGCGCAAGCGGGCGCCGCTACGTGCTGGTGGCCATTGCCAACGGCGAGAACGCGGGCGCGGCGCGCGCGGCGTTCGACGCGCTGGTCGACTGGGCCTCGCAGGACAACTGAGGCCGACGGCTCGGCAAGGCGCACGGCCAGCGGCCGTGTACTGAAATCTTCTGAGGGCAAACGCCCGCTTGCGCGCGGGCATGCCCCTGCACAGAATCGGACGGTCGTTCTTTTCCGTACAAAACCAACGCAGGAGACATGCCTTGACAAAGCCCCACCCCCATTCGTCCGTCCCGATGCGCAAGACAGCAGCCCTGACGGCGCTCGCAGGCGCAACCTTGTTGCTGCTCGCCGCCTGCGGAGGCGGTGGTGGTGGCGGGGGTATCGGCATCGGGGTGGGCGTTCCGCCGCCCGCCGCCGACGACGGCCGGGGCTCGGTGGTCACCAACCCGCCCGAGCAGACGGCGAAGCTGACCGCCGACCAGTTCACCGCCAGCCTGCAGGCCAGCGACCAGGGCAAGGCGCTGCTGCAGGTGGCGGGCACGCCCAAGTGCGGCATCGACCTGCGCTACCTCGAATACCGCACCATCGGCGCGAAGAGCGAGGCCACCAACGCCACCGCCGCGATCATGGTGCCCACCGGCTCCGACGTGGCCTGCGGCGGCCAGCGTCCGGTGGTGCTCTATGCCCACGGCACCACCGCCGCCAAGGCCTACAACCTGGCCAAGTGGACCGACAGCACGCAGGCGGCTGCCGGCGAGGGCCTGATGGTTGCCGCCATGTTCGCGGCGCAGGGCTACATCGTGGTGGCGCCCAATTACGCGGGCTACGACAAGTCGACCCTGCCCTACCACCCGTATCTCAACGGCGACCAGCAGGGCAAGGACATGGTCGACGCGCTCACCGCCGCGCGCAAGACCTTCTCGGGCATCGGCGCGAACGACGCCGGCTCGCTGTTCATCACCGGCTACTCGCAGGGCGGCTACGTGGCAATGGCGGCGCACCGCGAGATGCAGGCCACGGGCAAGACGGTGACGGCGTCGGCGCCGCTGTCGGCACCCTCTGCCATCAGCCTGCTGACGGACTACACCTACCAGGGCTGGCCGGCGCTGGGCGCCACGCTGTTCGTGCCGCTGCTGTCGACCAGCTGGCAGCAGCAGTTCGGCAACGTCTACAGCTCCACCAGCGACGTGTATGAAGCGCAGTACGCCAACGGCATCGACACCCTGCTGCCGAGCACCTCGCCCGGCACGCTGTTCTCCAGCGGCAAGCTGCCGCAGCTGGCGCTGTTCCCGGCCAATGCCACGCCGGGGCCGGTGAGCCCCTCGCTGTCGATCTTCTACGGCGCCAACAACCTCATCAAGCAGAGCTTCCTGACGCAGGCCGCCGGCGACATCCAGGCCACGCCCTGCCCCGGCAACGCGCTGCCGGCCACGTCGGCGTCGCTGAGCACGGCCTCGCCGCTGGACTGCAAGCCGTCCACGGGCTTCCGCAAGGCGGCGCTCGCCAACGACCTGCGCAACTGGACGCCGACCCGCCCGATGCTGATGTGCGGCGGCGCCAACGATCCGACGGTGAACTTCGTGAGCACCCGCGCCACGTCAGGCTACTTCCGCGCCAAGGGCGTGCCGGCCACCGCGCTGGCGGTGGTCGATCTGGAAGATTCGGCCGCGATCGACGCCTACTCGACGGCCCGTGCCGGCTTCGCGCAGGCCAAGGCCCTGCTGGCGCAGAACACGTCAGGCAGCGCATCTGACAAGGCGCAGGCGGTCACGCTGGCGTACCACGGCACGCTGGCGCCGCCGTTCTGCCTGGCCTCCGCCCGCGGCTTCTTCCAGGGCGTGCTCGCCGCTGGGGGCTGATCGAGGATCAGGCAGCTGACGCGCGCTGCAGCCGATCCCGCACGCCTTCCCAATCGGGCGTGTCGGGCGGCATCTCGACCCAGATCAGCTTGACGCCCTGCGCATCGAACTCGCGCAGCACCGCGAAGAGTTGCTGCGCACTGGCCGCCGCGTCGTCGGGCATGCGCCGCTGCAGCACGCGCTGCGAGCGACTGCGCACCACGGTGCGCGACCACACGGCGATGTGCGCGGCATTCGCGCCCAGCACGTCGAGGCCGGTCTGGATCGCCTTGGCGTCCATCAGCCGCACCCTGGCGTCCGGGGCATAGTGCGCCTCCAGCGTGCCCGAGGCGCGCGGGTCGGGTGTTTCGAGCACTTCGCGGTCGCTGAGCTTCTCGCCGCAGGCGGCCTCGATCTGCGCACGCGTGATCAGGCCGGGCCGCAGCAGCACGGGGGCGCCGCGGCTGCAGTCGACGATGGTCGACTCGATACCGACCTCGCAGGCTCCGCCGTCGACCACCAGCAGCGCGTCGCCGAACTCGTCGTGCACGTGCTGCGCCGTGGTCGGGCTGACGCGGCCGAAGCGGTTGGCGCTGGGCCCCGCAAGGCCGGGCACACCCTGCTGGGCGCAGGCTTCGAGCAGCGCCTGCGCCACGGGATGCGAGGGGCAGCGCAGGCCGATGGTGTCCTGCCCGCCGGCCGCCGCCGCGCCCACGCCGGGCTGGCGCGTGACGATCAGCGTGAGCGGCCCGGGCCAGAAGGCCTGCACGAGTTTCTGCGCGAAGAGCGGCAGCGGCTGGGCGAAGCGCGACAACGACTCGGTGCCCTTGATGCCGGCCGCCACGTGGACGATCAGCGGGTGATCGGCGGGCCGCCCCTTGGCCTTGAAGATGCCGGCCACGGCCATGTCGCTGCTCGCGTCAGCCCCCAGGCCGTAGACAGTCTCGGTCGGAAAGGCCACCAGCCCGCCCGCGCGAAGCACACGCGCGGCTTCGGCAATGGACTCGGGGGAGCGGCCGTCGAGGATCATGCGAGATCGGCGGTGGTCACCGCCGGCAGGCCCAGCAGCAGCGCGGCCTGCGAGGCGGTGGCACGCACGGCTTCGAGCGTGGCGCCGGTGAGCGTGAGGTGGCCCATCTTGCGGCCGCGCCGCGGGTCGATCTTTCCGTAGAGGTGCAGATGCACGCCCGGCAGCGCGAGCACTTCGCTCCAGCGCGGCGAAACCGGCTTGTCGCCGCCCTCGGCGGTGAACCACAGGTCGCCCAGCAGGTTGAGCATGATCGCGGGGCTGTGCTGGCGCGGCGCGGCCAGCGGCAGGCCGGCGAGCGTGCGCACCTGCAGCTCGAACTGCGACACGTCGCAGGCTTCCATCGTGTAGTGGCCGCTGTTGTGCGGGCGCGGCGCCATCTCGTTGACGACCAGCGAGCCGTCGGCCAGCGCGAAGAACTCAACGCACAGCACGCCCACATAGCCCAGGCCGTTGGCGATGCTCTTCGCCGAATTGACCGCGCCCTGCGCCACCGTCTTCGGCATGTTCTGCGGATGCACCTCGGTGACAGCCAGGATGCCGTCGCGGTGCAGGTTGCGCTGCGGCGGGAAGTGCACGATCTGGCCATCGCGGCTGCGCGCGAGGATGACCGAGCATTCGAACTCCAGCGGCAGCATCTTCTCGAGCACGCAGGGCACGCAGCCCGTGGCCTGCCAGGCGTCGACCAGCTCGGCGCGCGTCTTCACGCGCTGCTGGCCCTTTCCGTCGTAGCCCAGCCGCGCGGTCTTCAGGATGCCGGGCAGCAGGCTGTCTTCAACGGCGGCGAGCTGCGCCGCGGTCTCGATGACCGCATAGGGCGCGCAGGGCACGCCGCAGCGGGTGAAGTGGGCCTTTTCGGCGATGCGGTCCTGCGCGATGGCGATGGCCGAGGCGCCGGGCGACACCGGCCGCGCGACCGCGAGGTGCTCCAGCGAGGGCGCGGGCACGTTCTCGAACTCGGTCGTCACCGCATCGGCCAGGCCGGCGAGGCGGGCGAGGCCGTCGACGTCGTCGTAGTCAGTGTGGATGTGGTGGTGGCTCACGCGGCCGGCGGGGCTGTCGGTGTCGGGATCGAGCACCGCCGTGAAGTAGCCCATGCGCTGGGCCGCATGGGCGAACATGCGCCCCAGCTGGCCGCCGCCGAGCACGCCGAGCGTGGCGCCCGGGAGGATGGGCAGGTCACCGTTCTTGCTGTTGCTCACAGGGCACCTCCGCCTTGCGGCGAGAAAGGGGACACGGGGGGCACTTCTCCAACACCGCCGGCAGGAGCCGGCGGCAGCGTCATGGCCTCGGCGGCGGCGGTCTGCGCCGTGCGGAAGGCATCGAGCTTCGCGCGCAGCGCCGGATCGTTCACCGCCAGCATCGCCACCGCGAACAGCGCCGCGTTGGCCGCGCCCGCGTTGCCGATGGCAAAAGTGGCCACCGGCACGCCCTTGGGCATCTGCACGATGCTGTAGAGCGAATCGACGCCCTGCAGGTGGCGGCTGGCCACCGGCACGCCCAGCACCGGCACCGTGGTCTTGGAGGCCAGCATGCCCGGCAGATGGGCCGCGCCGCCCGCGCCCGCGATGATCGCGGTGAGCCCGCGCCCGGCGGCGCTTTCGGCGTACGCGAAGAGCGCATCGGGCATCCGGTGGGCCGAGACCACCTTTGCTTCGTGACTGATTCCGAATTGCTGGAGAATCTCGACCGCGTTGCGCATCGTCTCCCAATCGGAGTTCGAGCCCATCACTACACCGACCTGAATGGTTTCGTTCATGGTTTCAATTTTACGTTTCACCCTCAGCTGGTTCCGATGATCGACATCACTCTCGAAAATTTCCAGGCCGAACTGATCGAAGGCTCAGTGGCCACGCCGGTGCTGCTGGACATCTGGGCCGAATGGTGCGGCCCCTGCAAACAGCTGGGCCCGGTGCTCGAAAAGCTCGAAGTCGAGTACGCCGGCCGCTTCACGCTGGCCAAGCTCGACGCCGACAAGGTGCCGCAGATTTCGTCGCAGCTGTCCGAAATGTTCGGCGTGCGCAGCATCCCGTTCTGCGTGATGTTCAAGGACGGCCAGCCGGTGGACGGCTTTGTCGGCGCCATTCCGGCCGAGAAGATCCGCGAATTCCTCGACAAGCACGTGCCGGGCGCCGACGAGGCCGAGGCCGCCTCTGAAGAAGCCGCCGCGCAGGAAGCGCTGGCCGAAGGCGACACCCAGGGCGCGCTCGAACGGCTGCAGCACGCAGTGGCCACCGACCCGGCCAACGACGACGCCCGCTTCGACTACATCAAGCTGCTGCTGCAGGAAGGCCGCGTCGACGACGCCAAGGTCGCCTTCGCCCCGGTGATCGCCAAGACCACGCTGGTACGCCGCTTCGATGCATTGCAGCGCTGGATGGATGCTATCGATTTCGCAGCGCCAGTGGCTGGCGCCGCGCCTGCGATCGCCGACTTCGAGGCAAAGATCGCCGCCAACAAGCGCGACTTCGACGCCCGCTTCGGCCGTGCCCGCCTGCTGATGGCCGCACAGCGCTGGACCGACGCGATGGACGAGCTGCTCGACATCCTGATGCGCGACAAGACCTGGAGCGAAGACCTGGCCCGCAAGACCTACATCGCCATCCTCGACCTGATCGAGCCGCCGAAGGTGAAGGTGGCCGACGGGCAGATCCCGCCGGACGATCCGGTGGTGGCCACCTATCGCCGCCGCCTCAGCAGCATCGTGCTGAGCTGATCCGGAAAGCGGATCCACAAAGCGACCCTCGGGGTCGCTTTTTCGTGGCCGCCTCGAATACGATCACGCCCGATTCAACTTGTTGCAGATTGAAAAGGAAGACTGGCCATGCGCTCCTTCGCCCGCCGTATCGTGTTTCCCCTTCTTGCCACGACGGCGCTGCTGACCGCCCTTACCGGTTGCGGCAGCGGCATCAGCCTCGACGAGCCGATCGAAGGGCCGGTCTGGCGCCTTGCTCAGTTGGGTGACGAGCCGGTCGGGCAGAGCGAAGCGCAAGTTCAGTTCGACCGCAGCAGCGGCCGCGTCAGCGGATCGGGCGGCTGCAACCGCATCTCGGGCACCTTCACGCGCAGCGGCATCACGCTGAGGATCGGCCAACTGGCCTCTACCCGCATGGCCTGCGCGGACCCGGCGCGTGGGGCCAATGAAGCGCAGTTCATTTCCGCGCTGCAGAGCACCGCGAGCTACCGGCTGGCGGGGCCGAGCCGGCTGGCGCTGCTGGACGGCGGCGGGCGGACGGTGGCGTTGTTGAACAGCGGTGGGGGGCGCTGAGCGCACCCGCCGCGCCTACCTTCACTTGGCCGCGGGGGCACCGACGGTCAGCTGGATGTCTTCGGTGGCCAGGCCCCGGTCGGAGATGCTGACGTCCACCGTGCCCTTGGCGTCTGCCGCCACCTTGATGCGCACGACAAACTGGTTCACCGCGGGACCAACCAGGATTTCGGAGGTTGCCGAGCCCTTGACCGTCACCTGCGGCCAGACCGTTATGCCGCTCACGGCAATCTCGTAGACCTCGCCCGGACTGACCTTCGCATCGTCGGCCGGCGCGACAGTCATGGCACTGACGCTCCCCACGCAGCTGCCGTTTCGCTCCACGGACTTGCGCTGCTCGGCAAAGCTGAGCAGGCGGTTGCTCAGGGGGCGGCGGGCGGCGTAGAGATCAGCCGTTTCCTTGGCCAGCTTGCGCGCCATGCTGGCCTCGGATGCATTGGCTGGCTGCTTCTTGGCATCCGCTTCGAGCTTGTCTTCCTGCGTTTTCTTTGCCGCGGCCAAGGCGACGATCTGTTGTTGTTGCAGCACAGTGATCTGCGCGAGCAGCTCCTGCAAGCTCGCAGTCCCAAGTGACTTTGCTGCGACCGCCGGCGCAGCCGGCGCCCGGGCACCAGCCGCTGCAGGCGCTGGCGGGGCCGCGCCGCCGCCACCGCTGCTTTCGCTCGGCGCATCGATCTTCACCGCCCTGAACTTGCCGATGATTCCCGCTGCCTGGCTGGCCATGGTGTCCGGCGGGGTGATGGGCTTGTTGGCGGCATTGATGCGGGCCGCCACGCGGGCAAAGACCAGATCGCCCTCGCGCATCAGGATGACGCCGCTGTTGTTCAGCTGGTCGGCCAACTGTTCGCTGGAGGCCAGGGTCTTGCGGGCGCGCCACAGCGCTTCTTTCGCCTCTGCGCGAACCCGTGCCCTGGGAAGCTTGCTGTCGCTGCCATAGCGATCGATGGCCTCGGCTTCGAGCAAATCCTTGTCGAGCGTATTGATGGCTTCCGTCAAGGCCTGCCGCTCCTGTCGCATCAGCGAGAAGTCGACCGCACTCATGCGCAGCGGCTCGATGTTCATCATCGCGCACGTCAGCTCACGGATGCCTTCGACATACGCCAGTTCCTGGTTGGGATTGACGAACCACGTGCTGCCCGAATACGCCGCGAAGCCGATCGCACCGGCCAGGGCCAGGCGCTTCTTGTCGTGGTCGCTCGTCACGCCCGACTTCAGGCCGCTGTAGAGCGCCGCCGCCGTGATGCCGAGCAGTCCGAGCTGCGTGACGGCACGCACCCGCGCCTGCGTCGAGAGGGAGTCGTACCACTCGCGGCGCTGGTCCTTCAATACGCCGAGCGCGCCATGCAGGTTGCCCGCGAACCGCTCGGCATGGGCGTTGCGGACCTCCTCGCGGCCAAGTTGGGCGATCGGCACGTCGACCCGCTTGCTGCGCTGGTAGGGATTGGTGCTGCTGCAGCCCGTGACAGCCACCACAAGCCCCGCCGCCACGCAGCGCTGCCAACGAAGAACATTCCCGGTTTTCATATCCCCCGCCCCTCATGTTTTGAGTACGCATGATGGCGGGGCGGGGGCGTTCGTACATCCCCGATTCCCGTGGCGACAAGGCGCCCGGGATGAACTACGAAGCGACGAAAAGGAAGGGGAGGATCAGCCCGTCAAGCGCTCCAGCGCCTCACGGTACTTGGCAGCCGTCTTCTCGATGACCTCAGCCGGCAGGCGCGGCGCCGGGGGCGTCTTGTCCCACGGCTTGCCGTTGATCTTGGTGGCTTCGAGCCAGTCGCGCACGAACTGCTTGTCGTAGCTCGGCGGGTTGGCGCCGGTGGCCAGCGCGGCCTGGTAGCCCTCGACCGGCCAATAGCGCGAGCTGTCTGGCGTGAGCACTTCGTCCATCAGCACCAGCGTGCCGGCTTCGTCCAGGCCGAACTCGAACTTGGTGTCCGCAATGATCATTCCCTTGGTCAGGGCGATCTGGGCGGCGGTTTCGTAGATGGCGATGCTGGTTTCGCGGATCTGCTGGGCCAGCTTGGGGCCGACGATCTCGACCACGCGGTCGTAGCTGATGTTCTCGTCGTGCTCGCCGGCTGCCGCCTTGGCGGCGGGCGTGAAGATGGGGCGCGGCAGCTTGCTGGCGTTGGTCAGGCCCTCGGGCAGCGGCACGCCGCAGACCGATCGGCTTTCCTGGTATTCCTTCCAGCCGCTGCCGGCCAGGTAGCCGCGCACCACGGCCTCGACCGGAATCGGCTTCAGGCGCTTGACCAGCATCGAGCGGCCCGTGACCTGAGGCACTTCGTCGGGCGTGACCGCGCTTTCGGGCGCGTCGCCGGTCAGGTGGTTGGGGCAGATCTGGCCCAGCCGCTCGAACCACCACAGCGCCATCTGCGTGAGGATCTCGCCCTTGCCGGGAATGGGCTCGCCCATGATCACGTCGAAAGCGCTGAGCCGGTCGCTCGCGACCATCAGGATGCGGTCTTCGCCGACGGCGTAGTTGTCGCGCACCTTGCCGCGCGCAAGCAGGGGCAGGCTCTGGATGGAGGAGGTGTGGACGGTGGTCATGGGAACAACAACAAATGCGGTGGGGAACGTGGGACGGTGAAAGCGGATTGTGCGCGCAGAAAAAAGCCACCGCGAACGGTGGCCTTCGAATCGCAAGGAAGTTTTTAGACGACTTCCTGAGCCAGTTCGCCCTTGGCGTACTTGGCGGCGACCACTTGCAGCGTGTCGCCCTTGATCTTGGCGCCCTGGCCTTCGCAGCCGAACTCGATGTAGCGCTGCTTGCAGATCAGCTTTGCGGCCTCGCGCGCGGGCTTGAGCCATTCGCGGGCGTCGAACTTCTCGGGGTTCTCGGCCAGGAACTTGCGCACCGCGCCGGTCATGGCCAGGCGGATGTCGGTGTCGATGTTGATCTTGCGCACGCCGTGCTTGATGGCTTCCTGGATTTCCTTGACGGGCACGCCGTAGGTTTCCTTCATGTTGCCGCCGTACTGGCGAATGATGGCCAGCAGTTCCTGCGGCACGCTCGACGAGCCGTGCATCACCAGGTGGGTGTTGGGAATGCGGCGGTGGATTTCCTTGATGCGGTCGATCGCCAGGATGTCGCCGGTGGGCTCGCGCGTGAACTTGTAGGCGCCGTGGCTGGTGCCGATGGCGATGGCCAGCGCGTCGATCTGGGTGCGCTTGACGAAGTCGGCGGCCTGCTCGGGGTCGGTGAGCAGCTGTTCGCGCGTCATGGTGTCGTCGGTGCCGTGGCCGTCTTCCTTGTCGCCCTTCATGGTCTCGAGCGAACCGAGGCAGCCGAGCTCGCCTTCGACGGTGACGCCCAGGCGGTGGGCCATGTCCGACACCTTCTTGGTGACGTCGACGTTGTAGTCGTAGCTGGCGATGGTCTTGCCGTCTGCCTCGAGCGAGCCGTCCATCATGACCGAGCTGAAGCCCAGGTCGATGGCGCCCTTGCAGACGTCGGGGTTCTGGCCGTGATCCTGGTGCATGACCAGCGGGATGTTCGGGTACTGCTCGATGGCGGCCTGGATCAGGTGCTTGATGAAGGCTTCGCCGGCGTACTTGCGGGCGCCTGCGCTGGCTTGCAGGATGACGGGCGCGCCGGTTTCCTTGGCGGCCTCCATGACGGCCTGGACCTGTTCGAGGTTGTTGACGTTGAAGGCCGGAATGCCGTAGCCATTGGCTGCGGCATGGTCGAGCAGTTCGCGCATCGAGACGAGTGCCATGGAAATACCTCGCGGAAATTAGGGAAAGAAGAAGGCTGAAAGACAGGAGAAAACTGCCGCAATTCTACCGAGCCCCCTTGTGGGACAGGACTGACGCCAACCCGAGGAACTCCATCACCGGCGGCAGCACCGGCCCACCCAGCCACTGGATGGGCCTGGCGAAAGCGCCGATCAGCGTCACGTGGCTCAGGTTGTCGAACAGCCTGACCTGCACCGGCACGCCCGCCGCGCGCAGCGCCGTGGCCATCTGCCCGGTGTTGCGGTCGGGGTAGACCAGGTCGTCTTTCGATGCCGCCATGAGCAGCGCGCGCGGCGAGGCTGGCGTGACATGCGCCAGCGGTTGCGAGTCGCGCGGAGTATCCGGCCAGTTGAAGGCAACCTGCGCCTGCGGGTCGCCGATGGGCAGAAAGTCGTAGGGGCCGGCCAGGCCGATCCAGCCCGCGAGTTGCTTCGGGCTGGCGCCCACCTCGCCGAGCCAGCGCTCGTCGAGTGCCACCATCGCGGTGTTGTAGCCACCCGAGCTGTGGCCCATCACGAACACCTGCGTCGGGTCGGCACCCAGCCGGGCCGCGTTGTCGAGCGCCCATTTGACGGCCAGCGCGCTGTCGCGCACGAATGCCGGGTAGGTGAAGGCCGGCGACAGCCCGTAGTCGGGCACCACCACCACCGCGCCGCGCGCGGCCAGCGCCTCGCCGACGAACCTGTAGCTGGCGCGGTCGCCGGTCGTCCAGGTGCCGCCGTAGAAGAACACGACCAGCGGCCGCGCACCCTGGGCCGGCCGGGTGGCCGGCAACGGCTGGTACACGTCGAGCAACTGGCGGGGCGCCTGGCCGTAGGCGATGCCGCCCTGGAACCGGTAGGTGTCGGTTGGCACCAGGCCGTTGAGCACCTTGACCGGCGAGCAGGCCGGGAGCACTGCGGCGGCGATGACGCAGAGGGCGATGAAGAAAGCGCCGCGGCGCCGGCGGAGTGACGCGAAGGTGGGAAGACTCATCGCAACAGTACGCACGCGGGCGGGCGCCGGTTTCGTCAGATCGGCAACTGCGTGGTCGACAGCACCTGCTTGAGCACAACGAAAGTCCGGACCTGCCGCACCCCCGGCAGGTACAGCAGCTGCTCGGCATGCAGGTGGTTGAAGCTGTCGTTGTCGCGCGTGCGCACGAGCATGAAGTAATCGAACTCGCCCGTGACCACATGGCATTCGAGGCAGCCCGACACCTTCTGCGCGGCCTTCTCGAAATCGGCGAACGAGTCGGGCGTGGAGCGGTCGAGCACCACGCCGATCATCACGAGCATGCCGACGTCGAGCGCGTCGGCATCGAGCAGGGCGACGATGCCCTTGATGAACCCCTCCGCCTTGAGCCGCTCGACACGGCGCAGGCAGGCGGCGGCGCTGAGATTGACCTTGGCGGCCAGCGCCACGTTCGACAGCGAGGCGTCGCGCTGAAGGGCGCGGAGGATGGCGCGGTCGGTGCGATCGAGCTCCGGCGCGATACGCAATTTTGTTGTGCTCATGCCTTATTTTTTGGCTTGAAAGTTTTCGATCTGGCCATAGTGCCTTTTTTTCTCTAGAGAATCCATAAAACTTCGCAAGCACGTTGCGTTCGCTTCTTTCTACGATCTAAGGCTTCAACTCCCTGGAGCCGCTCCCATGAATCTGAAGAAGTTTCCCCGCTACGCCCTGACCTTCGGCCCCACGCCGATTCACCCGCTGAAGCGGCTGAGCGCGCACCTCGGCGGCAAGGTCGATCTGTACGCCAAGCGCGAGGACTGCAACAGCGGCCTGGCCTTCGGCGGCAACAAGACGCGCAAGCTCGAATACCTGATCCCCGAGGCGCTCGAGGGCGGCTACGACACGCTGGTGTCCATCGGCGGCATCCAGTCGAACCAGACGCGGCAGGTGGCCGCGGTGGCCGCGCACCTCGGGCTGAAATGCGTGCTGGTGCAGGAGAACTGGGTCAACTACTCCGACGCGGTGTACGACCGGGTCGGCAACATCGAGATGTCACGCATCATGGGCGCCGACGTGCGGCTGGACGCGGCAGGCTTCGACATCGGCATCCGCAAGAGCTGGGAAGACGCGATGGAGAGCGTGCGCAAGGCAGGCGGCAAGCCGTTTCCGATTCCGGCGGGCTGCTCGGAGCATCCGCGCGGCGGGCTCGGCTTCGTCGCCTTTGCCGAAGAAGTGCGCCAGCAGGAGGCCGAGCTGGGCTTCAAGTTCGACTACATCGTGGTCTGCGCGGTCACCGGCAGCACGCAGGCCGGCATGGTGGTGGGCTTCGCGGCCGATGGCCGGGCCGACCGCGTGATCGGCATCGACGCCTCGGCCAAGCCGCAGCAGACCTTCGACCAGATCCTGCGCATCGCGAAGAACACGGCCGAGCTGGTGGAGCTGGGCCGCGACATCACCGAGAAAGACGTGGTGCTCGACCGCCGCTTCGGCGGCCCCGAGTACGGGCTGCCGAACGACGGCACGCTGGAAGCCATTCGCCTGTGCGCGCGCTTCGAGGGCATGCTGACCGACCCCGTGTACGAGGGCAAGTCGATGCACGGGATGATCGAGAAGGTGCGGCTGGGGGAATTCCCGGCCGGCTCGAAGGTGCTGTATGCGCACCTGGGCGGGGTGCCCGCGCTGAACGCCTACAGCTTCCTGTTCCGCAACGGTTGAGCCGCTTTCGGGCTCAGCTAGCGCGACAGATCTTGAGCATGTTGGTGCCGCCAGGGGCACCCATCGGCTCGCCGCAGGTAATGGCGTAGACGTCGCCGCTCTGCACGATGCCGCGCTTCTTCAGGTGGTTTTCGGCCTGCTGCAGCGCGGTGTCGCGGTCGCTTTCCGAATCCATCAGCAGCGGACGCACGTTGCGATACAGCGCCAGCTTGCGCTGCGTGGCCAGCCGCGAGGTCAGCGCGTACATGGGAATGTGCGCGCGGTGGCGGCTCATCCACAGGATGGTGGAGCCCGACTCGGTCAGCGCCACGATGGCCTTGGCGCCCAGGTGGTGGGCCGTGAACAGCGCGCCCATGGCGATCGACTGGTCGATGCGGCTGTAGGTCTTGCCGCTGAAATCGGCGTCGAGCGTCTTGTCTTCGGCAGCTTCGGCGGCTTCGCAGATGCGGCTCATCTCCTGCACGGTCTCGAGCGGGTAGCGGCCCGAGGCGGTTTCGGCCGAGAGCATCACGGCGTCGGTGCCGTCGAGCACGGCGTTGGCCACGTCGCTCACTTCGGCGCGCGTGGGCACGGGGTTGGTGATCATCGACTCCATCATCTGGGTCGCGGTGATCACCACCTTGTCCATGTCGCGCGCCATGCGGATCATTTTTTTCTGCAGCGCCGGCACGGCCGCATTGCCCACCTCGACCGCGAGATCGCCGCGCGCAACCATGATGCCGTCGCTGGCGCGCAGGATTTCTTCCAGCTTGGGGATGGCTTCGGCGCGTTCGATCTTGGCGATCATGCCGGGCTTGTGGCCGTACTCGGCCGCGGCCACGTTGCACAGCTGGCGCGCCATTTCCATGTCGGTGGCGTTCTTCGGGAAGCTCACGGCCACGTAGTCGGCCTGGAAGCTCATCGCGGTCTTGATGTCTTCCATGTCCTTGGCAGTCAACGCGGGCGCCGTGAGGCCGCCGCCCTGCTTGTTGATGCCCTTGTTGTTCGACAGCTCGCCGCCCAGCTTGACGGTGGTGTGCACGGCCTCGCCCTTGACGGCGTCGACGGTCAGCACGATGAGGCCGTCGTTCAGCAGCAGCCTGTCGCCAGGCTTCACGTCGCGTGGCAGGTCCTTGTAGTCGAGGCCCACGGCATCGGCGTCGCCGAGTTCGGTGCGCGAGGCGTCGAGCACGAACTTGGCGCCCGGCTCCAGCCAGACCTTGCCCTGCGCGAACTTGCCGACGCGGATCTTGGGGCCCTGCAGGTCGGCCATGATGGCCACTTCGCGGCCGGCCTTGCGGGCGGCTTCGCGCACCATGGCGGCGCGGTCGATGTGGTCTTGCGCGGTGCCGTGGCTGAAGTTCAGCCGCACCACGCTGACCTTGGCCTGGATCATCTTTTCCAGCAATTCGGGGGTGCTGGACGCCGGACCGAGCGTGGCAACGATCTTGGTGGCGTGGCGGGGGATGCGGTCCGTGCTCATGAGGGTAGTCTCCGTTTTGTATTCGCTACTGTATACACTTTGTGTGTCGGACGGAAGTCACCCATGGGTTTTCCCGCGCAGGGCCTTGCTCAACCGGCCGCGCGCTTCGACAGGATCTCGAAGGCCGGCAGGGTCTTGCCTTCCAGCACTTCCAGGAAGGCGCCGCCGCCGGTCGAGATGTAGCCGACCTGCTTTTCGATGCCGTACTTGGCGATGGCCGCCAGCGTGTCGCCGCCGCCGGCGATCGAGAAGGCGCTGCTGTCGGCAATGGCCTGCGCGATGGCCTTGGTGCCATTGGCGAAGGCGTCGAACTCGAACACGCCCACAGGGCCGTTCCAGACGATGGTGCCGGCTTCGCGCAGCTGCGCGGCCAGGATCGCGGCCGTCTTCGGGCCGATGTCGAGGATCAGGTCGTCGTCGGCCACATCGCTTGCGTCCTTGACGGTGGCGGCCGCATCGGCCGCGAAGGTCTTGGCCGTGACCACGTCCACCGGAATCGGCACGTCGGCGCCGCGCGCGCGCATGGCGTCGATCACCGCCTTGGCCTGGTCGACCAGGTCGGGCTCGGCCAGCGACTTGCCGATCTTCAGGCCGGCCGCCAACATGAAGGTGTTGGCGATGCCGCCACCCACGATCAGCTGGTCGACGTTGGCCGACAGGCTCTTGAGGATGGTGAGCTTGGTGCTGACCTTGGAGCCGGCCACGATGGCCACCAGCGGCCGCTTGGGTTGCGCCAGCGCCTTGGTGATGGCGTCGATCTCGGCCGCCAGCAACGGGCCGGCCGCGGCGATCTTCGCGAACTGCGCGATGCCGTAGGTGGTGGCCTCGGCGCGGTGGGCGGTGCCGAAGGCGTCGTTCACGTAGATGTCAGTGAGGGCGGCCAGCTTCTTGGCCAGTGCCTCGTCGTTCTTCTTCTCGCCCTTGTTGACGCGGCAGTTCTCGAGCAGCACGATCTGGCCGGGCTTGACGTCGACGCCGTCGACCCAGTTGGCGACCAGCGGCACTTCGCGACCGAGCAGTTCGCCCAGGCGCTTGGCGACGGGGGCAAGCGAGTCTTCGGGTTTGAACTCGCCTTCGGTCGGGCGGCCCAGGTGCGACGTGACCATCACGGCGGCGCCTGCGTCGAGCGCCAGCTGGATGCAAGGCACCGAGGCGCGCACGCGCGTGTCTTCGGTGATGTTGCCTGCGTCGTCCTGCGGCACGTTGAGGTCGGCACGGATGAAGACGCGCTGGCCGGCGGCTTTGCCCTGTGCGCAGAGGTCGGTGAATCGAATGACGTTCATGGATCTGGAGGAGGTGGAAGACGGGTCGGCCTGCATTGTAGGTTTGGCCCCACTGCCGCTCTACACGCCTCTTGCCGCGCTTCGATGCTTTTCAGCCCTTTTGCTGTACCTTGGCGAAGCTTTCGAGAATGCCGACAAAGCTCGCGGCGGCCGGCGACAGCGAGCGCCGCGCCGCGCTGTAGATGCACACCTCGCGGTGAAAGTCGGGCGATTCGAGCCGCACCATCTGCAGGCCGTGGGCGCGCACCAGCGGCGCCGAATAGGTCGGGCACACGGTAAGCCCCAGCCCCGAGGCCACCATGCCGAGGGCGGTGGTCATGTACGACACTTCCTGCGTGCCGGGGCGCAGCATGTAGTCGCGCTCTGCCGGGGCCAGCTCGGGCAGCACGCGCTGGCGAAAGTCGCGCGTGGGGGCGATGAAGGTGTAGGGCTCGAGCTCGTGCCATCGCACCTTGCGGCGGTTGGCAAAGGCATGGCCGGGCGGGCAGATCAGCCAGTGCCGGTCGCGCAGCAGCGTGCGGCGCTCGATGGCGCTGTCGACGGCCACGTCCTGCCCCACGGCCAACTCCACATCGCCGGCCGTCACCCCTGCGAGCAGGTTCTCGGGCAGCGTGTCGGTCAGGCGCACATCCACGTCGGGGTACTGCTCGCGGTAGAACGCGATCACGCGCGGCATCAACGTGCAGGCCATGAGCTGCGGCGCCGCAAGCCGTAGCAAGCCTTTCTTCTTGTCACGCAAATCCGTGACGCCGGCCACCGCGCTCGTCAGGTCGCCGAGCAGGCGATGCACCGACGGCAAGAACTCGCGCCCCGCCTCCGACAGCTGCACGCTGCGGGTGTTGCGGTCGAGCAGCTGCACGCCCATTTCGCGTTCGAGCTCACGCACCAGCACGCTGAGCGCCGACTGCGTGAGGTGCAGCTGCTGCGCCGCCGCGGTGAAGCTGCCGGTTTCGGCCACGGCGGCAAAGGCGCGCAACTGGCGCAGGGTGAGATTCATATATACGGTTATTTCATCAATCGATGAATTAATTTCGATTGCATCATAAGACGCGGCATCGCCCAATAACGGCTCACTGGAGACACGAGCCATGCCGATCCCCCCACCCGTGCGCGGGCTGCACCACTTCGCCTGGCGCTGCCGCGACAGCGAGGAAACCCGCCGCTTCTACGAAGACCTGCTGGGCCTGCCGCTGGCCCACGTCATCAAGAGCGACCACGTGCCGAGCACGGGCGAGTACTGCCCCTACGTGCACATCTTTTTCCAGATGCGCGACGGCTCGTACATCGCCTTCTTCGACCTCGGCGACGACATCGCCGCACTGCCCTCGCCCAACACGCCCTCGTGGGTGAACCACATCGCGCTGCGCGTCGATTCAGTGGCCGACCTGCTGGCGGCCAAGGCGCGGCTCGAAGGCGCGGGCGTCGAGGTACTGGGCGTAACCGACCACCACATCATCGAATCGATCTACTTCTTCGACCCCAACGGCATTCGCGTGGAGCTGACCACGCCGACCGTGCCGCAAGCGGAGATGGACGCGCACGCGCTGCGCGCTCGCGCCGACCTCGATGCGTGGACCGCGCGCAAGGCCGAACTTCGTGCGACAGCAGCAAAGGGTGCGCCGAATGTCTGAGCTGCAACTCGCCGTCATCGACGTGAAGCCCGGCGCGGCGATGGAGAGCCAGTCGGGCCTGCAGATGCTGCGCCCGCGCATCTACGGCGCCTTCCGCGCACCGCAAGGCCCGAAGAAGGTCGCCGCCATCGTGATGCACCCGACCAGCAACTTCATGGGCCACTACCTGATCGGCCCGCTGGCCGAGCGCGGCATCTGCTGCATGGGGCTCAACTCGCGCTTCGTGGGCAACGACACGGTGCTGCTGATGGAGCGTGCCATTCAAGACCTGGGCGCCGGCGTGCAGTACCTGCGCGCTGCCGGCTACGAAAAGGTGTTTCTCGTCGGCAACTCGGGCGGCGCGGCGCTCGCGAGCTTCTACCAGGCGCAGGCCGAGAAGCTCACGGCCACGCACCTGCCCGACGGTGACCCCACGCACCTGCACCCAAGCGACCTTCCGCCCGTGGACGGCATCGCGCTGTGCGCCGCGCACCTGGGCCGCACGCGGCTGATGCGCGACTGGATCGACCCGTCGGTCACCGACGAGCACGACCCGCTCTCGGTGAACCCCGAGCTCGACATGTACGACCCACGCCACCGCGTGCCCTACGACTGCGACTTTCTCGCGCGCTTCAGCGCTGCTCAGAAGGCACGGCTGGACCGCATCGAGCAATGGGCCATCGACCGGCTTGCCTTGCTGCGCAACACGCCGGGCGCCCCGCGCGACCAGACCTTCATCGTCTATCGCACGCATGCCGATCCGCGCTGCGTGGACCTGTCGCTCGACCCCAACGACCGCCTTCCGGGCAGCGTGTGGGGCGACGCCCGGCAGGTGAACTACTCGGCCAATGCGATGGGGCGTACCACCTCGCTGACGGCGTTCCTCTCGCAATGGTCGTCGCGCTCGCAGGCCGATGGCCCCACCAACCTCGCGCGAACCACGGTGCCGAAGCTGCTGCTGACCTACACGGGCGACCAGTCGACCTTTCCGAGCACGCGCGATGCGTGGATGGCCGCGGGCGAGTCGCGCATCCGCAACGTCGACATCGTCGGCGGCAACCACTATCTCGCGGGGCAGCCGGAGTTGATCCCCAAGGCGGCGGACGCCATCGCCGAGTTCGCGCACGCGCTGTAGAAGAGACATGGAAAACTTTGCTTTCGCGCCGGCCTACGAACTGCCGGTCTGGCCCTTCACGCCACCGCCCGAACTGGGCAGCGCGAAGGTCGTGCGCCACCCCATCGTGATCGTCGGTGCCGGCCCCTCGGGCCTCACGCTGGCCTGCGACCTCGCGCAACGCGGCGTGCGCGCCGTGCTGCTCGACGAAGACGACACCGTCGGCGTGCGCGGCGCCTCGTCGCGCGGCATCTGCTATGCGCAGAAGAGCCTGGAGATCTTCGAACGCCTGGGCATCTACGAACGCATCGCGGCCAAGGGCATCACCTGGTCGTTCGGGCGCACCTTCTCGGGAGAGCAGGAGGTCTACAACTTCAACCTGCAGGCCAACAGCGTCTCGAAGCAGCCGCCCTTCATCAACCTGCAGCAGTTCTACGTCGAGTGGTTTCTGGTCGAGCGCATCCTCGAACTCAGGCTGACCGACGTGCGCTGGAAGAGCCGCGTGACGCGCGTCGAGCAACTGGCCGATGGCGTGCGCCTGGACATCGAAACGCCCGCCGGCAGCTACACCATCGAGGCGGACCGGCTGATCGACGCGACGGGCGCCAACAGCCCGATCCGCACGCAGCTCGGCATCGAGGCGCACGCGTCGCGCAGCACCGACCGCTGGTGCATCAGCGACGTGCGCTTCAGGAAGCCTCTGCCGACCGAGCGCTGGACCTGGGTCGATGCGCCCTTCAACGAAGGCCGCGGCGTGTGGCAGCACCTGATGGCCGACGGCGTGTGGCGCATCGACTACCAGATGCCCGAAGACTGCGACACGGCCTACATCAGCCAGCCCGAAGTGGCGGGCGCGCGGCTGCGCGAGCAACTCGGGCCGGACGTGGAGTTCGAGTTCGTGTGGATCGGGCCGTACGGCTACCGCGACCACCTGCTCGACAGCTTCCGGCATGGCCGCGTGTTCTTGATCGGCGATGCGGCGCATGTGGTGAGTCCGTTCGGCGCGCGCGGGGGCAACAGCGGCATCCAGGATGCAGCGAACCTGGGCTGGAAGCTCGCGCTGGTCGCGCAGGGCAAGGCCGGCGACACCCTGCTCGACAGCTACGACGCCGAGCGCCAGCCCGCCGCGCAGCAGAACCTGCAGGTGACGAGCCGATCGGCACGCTTCCTGGCGCCGCGCTCGCCGGCCGAGCACACGCTGCGCCGCGCCGTGGTGGCGCTGGCGGCGCGCCATCCGTTTGCGCGGGCGCTGGTGAACACCGGGCGCATGTCGGTCGCCAACGACTACCCGGCCGCGCCGCAACTGCCCGAGGGTGCGCGCTCGGTGCAGAACCTGCCGCTGCGCTGGGCCGATGGCCGCGAGACGACGCTGATGCAGCTGCTGTCCGAGGGAACGCACTGCATCGGCCTCTGGTTCGCGCCGACCCGCGAGCAGGCGAAGGCGGCCCTCGATGCCACGGCGTCGCTGCCGCTGCGCCTGCTGGCCGTGGGCGGCGACAGCGGCCTGCCCACGCTGCAGGCCGACGACAGGCTCGCGAGCCACCTCGGCATCGGCGATGCGGGCAGCTTTGCTCTCGTGCGGCCCGACGCCTATCGCGCCGCCGTGCTGGCGAATGCCACGCCGGAAATCATCGCCTCCGCCTTGCGCACCGCGCTGGGCCACGACAGCAACCCATGATCACCGAGCCCCGCATTCCCGACCCCGATGGCTTCTACGCGGCCCTGCTCGCCGCGCACGAAGGCCGCACCGACGCGCAGAGCGCCGACCTCAACGCCCGCCTCGTGCTGCTGCTGGCCAACCAGTGCGCCGACCAAGACGTGCTGCTCGCCTGCATCCGCGCAGCCGCCGAAGACACCACGACAACAACCGCCCCATGACCACTTCCGTCTCTTTCGCCTCTGCGTCCGACACCCGCGAGCAGAAGCCGCAACTGCGCGAGCTCGCGCCCGACGTCTACGGCTACATCAGCGACTTCGATCCCAACTGCGGCTTCGTCGTCGGCGACGAGCAGGTGGTGCTGATCGACACGCGCCCCACGCCGCGCATGGCGCGCGACTTTCTCGCGGCCATTCGCACGGTGACCGACAAGCCCATCCGCACCATCGTGCTCACGCACTACCACGCAGTGCGCGTGATGGGCGCAAGCGCCTTCGACGAAGTGAAGGACATCATCGCGAGCAACGGCACGCTCTACTGGATCCGCACGCGCGGCCAAGCCGATTTCGATTCGGAGGTCGGCCGCTTTCCGCGCCTGTTTGCCGGTGTCGAGGAGATTCCGGGCCTGACCCTTCCGACGAAGGTCTTCGAGCGCGAGATGACACTGCAGCTCGGCGGTGGCCGCGAATTGCATCTGAAGGCGCTGGGCCGCGGTCACTCGGGCGGCGACACGGTCGCATGGCTGCCCGACTGCGGCGTGCTGTTCTCGGGCGACGTGGTGGAGAACCGCTGCGGCGTGTACGCGGGCGACGCCTACATCGGCGACTGGGCCGGCACGCTCGACGCGGTGGCGGCGCTGAAGCCGCGCATGCTGGTGCCCGGGCGCGGCGCGGTGCTGCAGGACGAAGCCGCATGCGCCGAGGCCATCGGCCTGACCAAGGCGTTTCTCTCGACGCTGCTCGACAGCGTGAAGGCCGGCATCGCCGCGGGCGACACGCTCAAGGGCTGCTTTGCGCGCGCCGAAGCGGCGATGACGCCGCGCTTCGGCAACTGGCCCGTGTTCCAGCACGTGCTGCCCTTCGACGTCTCGCGCGCGTACGACGAACTGCGCGGCATCGAGCACCCCGTGGTGTGGACCGCGGAGCGTGACCGCGAGCTCTGGCAGACGCTGCGCGGCGAATGACCTGAACCGATTTCAAAACAAGCAACGGAGACAAGAGACGATGAAGCGATTCCTTCTGCCCCTGCTGGGCGCAGCCCTCACGCTGGCCAGCAGCCTTGCACCGGCGCAGCCGGCCGCCTACCCCAGCCAGCCCGTCAAATGGATCGTGCCCTACGTGGCCGGCGGTGGCACCGACAACCTGGCTCGCACGCTCGCCGAGGCGATGCAGCCTTCGCTCGGGCAGCCGCTCATCATCGACAACCGGCCCGGCGCGTCCACCAACATCGGCGTGTCCGTGATGATGCAGGCCAAGCCTGATGGCTACACGATCATGCAGGCCGAGAACGCGGCGCTGCTCTTCAACGAGCACATGTTCGCCAAGCTGCCGTACAAGCCTGCGAGCGACTTCACCTACATCGGCACCATCGGCCGCTTTCCGGTGGCGCTGGTGGTGCACCCCGACTTTCCCGCGAAGAACGTGGCCGAGTTCGTGCGCTACGTGAAGGCCAACCCCGACAAGGTGAGCTACGCCTCGCCCGGCAACGGCTCGCCGCACCACATGGCGATGGAGCTCTTCAAGCAGAAGGCCGGCCTGACGATCACGCACGTGCCGTACAAGGGCGCCGCGCCCGCCATGACCGACGTGATGGGCGGCCAGGTGCCGACGATGATGCTGGACCTGGCCTCGGGCCTGCCGATCATCAGGTCGGGCAAGGTGCGGGTGCTGGCCATTGCGCTGCCGCAGCGGGCGAGCGCCCTGCCCGAGGTGCCGACCTTCGTCGAGGCTGGTTTCAGCGACGTCAACGCCTACGCCTTCCACGGCCTGATCGGCCCGGCCGGCATGCCGCCCGAAACGGTGGCGCGGCTCAACGGCGAACTGCACAAGGCGATGAAGGCGCCGAAGGTGGTGAAGCTGTTCGCGGACTTCGGCTTCGAGGCGCTGCCCGGAACACCGCAGGATTTCTACAAGCTGTCTCGCGCCGAGAGCGAGCGCTGGGGCAAGATCATTGCGGCCGCCGGCGTGAAGCTGGATTGACCCGCTACCAGCCCAGGCCGAGGTGCAAAGGCAGGTACACCGCCATGCCGGCCAGCATGGTGCCCAGCACACCACGCCGCCAGTAGAAATACGCCGCGCCGACGACCGCCGCATACAGGCGGGCGTCGTGCAGCGTGGTGATGAGGTGGCCCTGCGTCATGACGATCTCGGGCGCGATCACGCCCGCGAGCGCGGCGGCCGGCGCGTAGTGCAGCGCGCGGTGCGCCCACTCGGGCAGGCCCCAGGGCCGGTCGAGGATGAAGAAGAAGCAGCGCGTGAGCACGGTGACGAGCGCCAGCCCGACGATCACGCCCATGGTCCACCAGTCGGTGGTCGCGCTCGCGCCGCTCACTTGTCGTCCTCCGCCGTGGGGTCGAGGCCGAACTGCTTTTCGAGCCAGAAGCACAGCAGAACGGCCACGCCGATGGCGACCACGATGTTGAGTTTCAGCGGCAGCGAGTAAGCCGCGACGGCAGTGGCGCCGGCAATCAGCGCGGCCAGCACGCGCAGGCGCGTCGTTGCCATCGAGCAGACGATGGCGACCAGGCTCAGCACACCCGCGAAGCTCAGGCCCCAGGTCTGCGGAATGAAGTTGGCCAGCGCCACGCCCAGCAGGCTCATGCCCATCCAGGCGCCCCAGGTCACGAAGTAGTTGCCGGTGAGGTAGGCCTCTTGCGACTCCTGCTCGGCGATGGTCAGCGGCGGCTTCGGGTACTTCTTCGTGAAGAGCGCGTAGCTCATGTCGGCCGTGAGGTAGCCGTGCGTCATGCGGCGCCAGCGCGGCATGTGCATGAGGTAGGGCCGCAGGTGCAGGCTGAACACCACGAAGCGCAGGTTGACGCAGAAGCCCGTCGCCAGGATCACCCAGGCGGGGGCGCCGGCAAACAGCAGCGGAATGGCTGCGAGTTGCGAGCTGCCCGCGTAGACCAGCAGCGTCATCGCGAGCGCCTCGACCGTGCTCATGTTCGACTTGACCATGGCCACGCCGGTCATGAGGCCCCAGGCGCCGATGCCCATCGCCACCGGGGACATGTCGCGCATGCCGACGCGGAATTCAGGGCGGCTGCGGATGCTTTTCGAGAGAAACATCAGCCGAACACCTGCCCGGGCTTCAGGTCGAAGCCGCGCAGGAAATCGGCCACGGGCAGGCGCTTGCCGCCCGGACGCTGGAGTTCGGTGACGTTGACGACCGAGCCGGCGGCCGCGACGGCCACACCGGCATCGCTGACGGCCAGGATCGTGCCCGGCGCAGCAGACGCCTCGGGCGAACCCGCAGAGTGGGCGGCCCAGAGCTTGACGGTCTCGCCGTCGAGCGGGCTGTTGGCCCCCGGGAACGGGTCGAAGGCGCGAATGCGGCGCACGATGGCGTCGGCCGGCTGGGCCCAGTCAATCAGCGCTTCGTGCTTCTCGACCTTGTTGGCGTAGGTGACGCCTTCGGCGGGCTGCGGCGTGCGAGTGAGCGTGCCGATGCGCGACAGCGCCTCGACGATCATCTTTCCGCCCAGATCGGCCAGGCGGTCGTGCAGGCGCGCGGTGTTGTCATCGCTGCCGATGTCGACGGCCTCGCGCAGCAGCATGTCGCCGGTGTCGAGGCCGGCGTCCATCTGCATGATGGTGATGCCGGTCTGGGCGTCGCCCGCCTCGATGGCGCGGTGGATGGGCGCAGCGCCGCGCCAGCGCGGCAGCAGGCTGGCGTGGATGTTGAGGCAGCCGTGCGCCGGCAGGTCGAGCACCCACTGGGGCAGGATCAGGCCATAGGCCGCGACCACCATCACGTCGGGCCTGGCGGCCAGCAGGGTGTCGCGTGCGGCCGAAGCCTCGTCGGGGTACTTGCCATCCAGTCGCAGGCTGCGCGGCTGGGCCACGGGCCAGTTGTTGGCAACAGCACACTGCTTGACGGGGGAGGCCTGCAGCTTCATGCCACGGCCGGCGGGGCGGTCGGGCTGGCTCATCACCAGCACGATGTCATGGCCGGCGGCGGCAATGGCTTCGAGGGCGACGCGCGCGAACTCGGGCGTGCCCGCAAAAACGACTCTGAGGCGGCTCAATCCCGGATCCGATCGAAATCGAGATCGTCCCCCGTGTGATAGCGCCGGACCACGCCGGTCGGATCGATGTAGATGTACAGCATGCGGCGCTCGTTCACGGCCTTGTAGCGCCAGGTCCAGACCGCGCCGTCAAAGGAGCTGACACGGGTGATTTCATAGGGACGGCCGTAGAAGGCCATCACGTCGTTCTGGCGCCACTGGTTGACCTTGATGTCGTAGCCGAAGCGCGCTTCGCTGAGAACCTGCGTCACCGAGACGACCTTGCCCGAGGCGTCGACGTCGATGTCGGTGACTTCAAAGCCGGCCGGCATGCGCGAGTACTGCAGCCGCTCGCCACCACCGGTGAGCGGGTAGCGGCCGGTGGGGGCGCCCAGGCGCTGCAGGGTGTCGGCGGCGGTGGCACCGGGTTGCACGCGCGTGGGTTCGTTGGCGCAGCCGGCAATGAGTCCCAGCCCGGCGACCGCGAAGACCCCCAGTGCCGCAAGGGAGCCGAAGCGCCGTGCCGCCATGGCGTTCAAGCCCGTTCCCGCATGTCTTCGCGCTGTTGCTTCAGCAGCTTGCTCTTGATGCGGTTGCGCTTCAGGGGGGAGAGGTATTCGACGAACACCTTGCCCAGCAGGTGGTCGAGTTCGTGCTGGATGCACACGGCCAGCAAGCCGTCGGCCTCGATGCTGCGCGATTCGCCGTTCTCGTCGAGCGCCTGCACCTTGACCGATGTCGAGCGCATCACGCCGTCGTAGATGCCGGGCACCGAGAGGCAGCCTTCTTCATTCAGCACTTTTTCGTCGCTGGCCCAGGTGATTTCGGGATTGATGAGCACGATCGGCTGGTTACGCTCCTCGGACACGTCGATGACGACGAGGCGCTCGTGCACGTCGACCTGGGTCGCTGCCAGGCCGATGCCGTTGGCGTCGTACATGGTTTCCAGCATGTCGGCGACCAGGGTCTTGATGCGTGCGTCGACGCCTTGCACCGGCTTGGCCACGGTGTGCAGGCGTTTGTCCGGGTAACTCAGAATGATTCGTTTGGCCATGAAATCGGGGGAAAGTTGTGGCTATTTTCGCCAATTCCGCGACGTGACGCGCCATCTGGCCCCGAAAACGTTGCCCTCCCAAGGGGTTCAGCGCAGAATTCGTAGCAAATTGTGAGATTCGTATGCGCAGCGATACGTCGCGCGCTCACCCATCCAGACATGAAAAAGCTCAGACTCACCGACCGCCAGCGCCCCTCCCTCCTTGCCACGCTGACAGCCCTGGCGGTGATCGGCAGTTGCGGCGCCACGACAGCCTGGGCTCAAAACTACCCCGTCACGCCGCAGCAGCGCGCCACCGCCCAGCAGACCGCCCAGGCCGGCGTGCCGCTGAACGAACTGTCGCCCAAGGCGCCCGACGAATACACCGTCAAGTCCGGCGACACGCTCTGGGCCATCTCCCGCCTCTACCTGCTGCACCCCTGGCGCTGGCCGGAGCTGTGGGGCATGAACATCAATGAAATCGCCAACCCGCACCGGATCTATCCGGGCCAGGTGCTCTACCTGGACAAGAGCGGTGGCCGCGCCCGCCTGACCACCCGCCGCGGCGGCTTCAGCGGCGACGGCGGAACCATCAAGCTGTCACCTCGCACCCGTTTCGACTCGCTGGCCGGCATGGCACTGCCCACGCTCAACCCGAGCATCATCGAGCCCTTCCTCAGCGAACCCATCGTGGTGGACGCCGGCACGCTGGAAAGCGCCCCGCGCATCGTCGCGGGCAACGACAGCCGCGTGCTGCTGTCGCGCGGCGACCGGGCCTATGCCCGCGGCAACGCCGAATCGCCGCTGGTCGAGGTGCCGGGCCCGGTGCAGAACTTCCGCATCTTCCGCAACGCCACGCCGCTGAAGGACCCGGGCACGGGCGAAATCCTCGGCTACGAGGCTCAGTACCTGGGCAAGGCCCGGCTACAGCGCGGCGAATCGACCACCGTCGAAACGGTGGAAGACAAGGACGTCATCACCGTGGTGCCCGCCAGCATCGACATCATCGCGTCGCGCGAGGAAATGCGCGCCGGCGACCGCCTGCTGCCCGAGCCGCCGCGCCAGCTGCTGAGCTACGTGCCGCGCGCACCGTCGACGCAGGTCGACGGCCGCATCATCTCGGTCTACGGCAACGCGGTGCAGTTCGCGGCACAGAACCAGGTGGTGGCCATCAACAAGGGCACGCGCGACGGCATCGACAACGGCCACGTGCTGGCCATCCTGAAGAACGGCGAGACTATCCTCGACCGCACCGGCGCCCGCAAGGAAACCATCAAGCTGCCTAACGAACGCATCGGCCTGCTGATGGTGTTCCGCACCTTCGAGAAGGTTTCGTACGCGCTGGTGCTCGAAATCAACGACACTCCGCGCGCCGGCGACTTCCTCGTCAATCCCTGACCTGCGACTCCGGCTTTCCTTCTCGACACTCGTTTGGAACGCGCAGAACTCGCAGGCTGGCTGCGACTTTCACTGACGCGCGGCATCGGTGACGGTGCCGCGCGCCGTTTGCTCGCGGCCTTTGGCCTGCCCGAGGGCGTCTTCGCGCAGCCGCATGCCGCGCTGCGCGAGGTCGTCTCTTCTGCGCAGGCCGAGGCGTTGCTGCAACCGCCCGTGGGCTTGCAGACACAGATCGACCAGACCTGGCAGTGGCTCCACACGACCGACAACGGTGTCTCGCGCCGTGTCGTGACGCTGGGCGATGCCAGCTACCCGGCCTCGCTGCTCGAAATGGCCGACCCGCCGTTGATGCTCTACGTGGTCGGCGCCGCCGGCTTCGACCTCACGCAACTGGGTCACAGCATTGCCGTGGTGGGCAGCCGCAATCCAACGCCGCAGGGCGCGACCAATGCGCGCAGCTTCGCGCGGGCGCTGGGCGAGGCGGGCTTGCCCGTGGTCTCAGGACTGGCGCTGGGCGTCGACGGTGCGGCGCACCAGGGCGCGCTCGATGCGGCCGGCGACGCCCCGCGGCTCGCGACGGTGGCCGTGGTGGGCACCGGGCTCGACCGCGTCTACCCCGCGCGGCACCGCGACCTGGCGCACCGCATCACGCTGCAGGGGCTGATCGTGAGCGAGCTGCCGCTGGGCACGCCGCCGCTCACGCAGAATTTTCCGAAGCGCAACCGGCTGATCGCCGGGCTGGCGCGCGGCACGCTGGTGGTCGAGGCGGCGCTGCAGTCGGGCTCGCTGATCACCGCGCGGCTCACTTCGGAGCAGGGCAAGGAAGTGTTCGCCATTCCGGGCTCGATCCATTCGCCGCAATCGCGCGGCTGCCACGCGCTGATCCGCCAGGGCGCGAAGCTGGTGGAGTCGGTGAGCGACATCCTCGAAGAACTTCCGCCCCTCGGGGCACCAGCTGCGGCCGCTCCCTCTGCCGGCAACGGGCACCCTGCCGCCACCACCGAAGACCCGCTGCTGGAGGCCCTCGGCTTCGACCCCGTCAGCCTCGACGCACTGAGCGCGCGCACCGGATGGAGTGCGGCCGCGCTGCAGGCGAAGATGCTCGAACTCGAGCTGGAAGGCCATATCTCACGCCTGCCGGGCGGACTCTTCCAGCGAGCGGCTTCCACCTAGTCTGGATTGCACGAACGTCGGCTATATTGGGCTCATGTTCGAAGTGCTTGTTTTTGTGTACGAAAACTATTGGCGCGGCGATGCCTGCCCAGAGCCGGAGCAACTGGGCCGCAAGCTCAGTGCACACGGCTTCGAGGCAGAAGAAATCCGCGAGGCCCTTCACTGGCTCGACGGCCTCAGCCTTGCAACGCAAGGCATGCAGATCGAACGCAGCGCCAACGACGAGGCCAGCGCCACGGTCATTCTTCGGGGCACACCCGAAGCGGCAATGCCCCAATCTGACGACGCGATGCGCGTCTATTCGCAGGCCGAGCAGGAGCACCTTGGTGCCGAGTGCCTCGGCTTCATCCGCTTTCTCGAATCGTCGAACGTGCTGCCCTGCGGCTTGCGCGAGATCGTCGTCGAGCGCGCAATGGCGGCGCCCGGCGACCCGGTGGCGCTCGACGAGCTGAAGATCATCGTGTTGATGGTGCACTGGAGCACCGGCATCGAGCCCGATGCGCTGGTGCTCGACGAACTGTGCGAAAGCCGCGAAGGCCGCACGGCTCACTGACCAGGCTCGCCGCTAGTTCAGCAGCCGTTCCGGGTTGGCATCCAGCTTCGCCAGCGCCTCGCGCGTGGCGCGCACCGTGAGCGTTTCTTCTTCCGCCGGCACCAGCAGGCCCGCCTGCAGGTAGGTTGCGAGCCGGCCGGCTTGAATAAGGAAGCTGCGCCCGTCCGACGTCGCGAACAGATGCAGTTGCTTGCGCTCGCTGCGCCAGACGAACTGCACCTGGCTCACGCGGTCGTTATGGTCGAGCATGAACCAGTTGCCCACCTGCAGCTCGTGCGCCCAGGCAATCATGTCCTCGGGCACCCTGGCGCCGGCGGCGTCCGGAATGACTTCGATCGACGCTGCATCCACGCCCAGCAGCAGTTCGATGCTGTGGGCATCGAGCGGCAGGTCGGCGGTGCCGCCCACGTCGCTCACGAAGTCTTCCAGGTGCGCCAGCCGCTCGGCCATCGCCTCGATCTTGGCCTGCGGAATGGCTTCGGTCTTCGACAGGAAGGCGTCGGACAGCGTGGCGCCGATGGTCTTGATGTGAGCTTCCTGCGGCTCGTCGACGATGCCCAGCAGCGCCATGCCCTGGCGCAGGCGCTGCAGCAGCTGCGGCAGGTCCTGGATGACGCGGGCGCGGTCGGTGCGGTTGGGCTTGGCGCTCGCGGCCCACACCAGCTCAGAGGCCACGCGCTTGAGCATGACGGTCTGCTCGCCCTGCGCGCCGTAGCGCAGCGCGGCAATGGCCAGCACCTCAGCCCAGATCTTGAAAAGGAACTCGCGGATCTCGTCGCGCACCGGCATGTCGTTGAGCATCTTGCGCAACTCGATGGTGTACTGGATCGCCATCGTTTCCTTCTGCTCGACCTGCTGCGCCACGCTCATCACGCGCTGCGTGGTGTCGCTCTGCGTCAGGTAGCGGTTGAGGAAGGCAACGAACTCGTCGAACACCAGCTTGAACACGCGCTGGCCGGTTTCAGGGTATTGCTCGATCACCTGCACCACGCGGCGGATCTCGCCTTCGAGCGCGCTGCCGGTGATGGCTGCCGCGTCGAAGCCCATGACGCACGAGCCCATGCGGTCGATCAGCATGCGTGCGGGGTGCTGCAGGGTGCCGAAAAACTCGGGCTCGGCGATGGCCACGCGCAGCACGGGCATCTGCAGGCGCGCGAACCACACGCGCGCCGAAAACGGAATGCGCTCCTCGGCAAGGATGGCCTGGAACATCAGCGCCACGATCTCGACCGTGGCCTTGTCGGCCGTGGTGGGCGCGCGTTTCTTGAGCTCGGTGCTGCGCCGGCGCAGGTCGACCGCCGTCTGCTGGATCAGCGTGGCCTGTTCGGCCGCGCCGTCCATGTACTGCGTGGCAGCCATCCGGTAGGCGACCTCGGCGTCGGCGATGGCACCGGCGAAGGTCCTGGAGAACACGCGGGGCGCCGCAATGCCGCCGCCCTGGCCCGGTTGGCCGCTGCCACCCGTGGCGCGCCCTTCCGCGCCCGCAGTCTGGAACTGTGCGGCGGAGCCGCCCGCCTCGCCGCCGATGCGCGCCGTCACGAAGCGCTTGAGGCTCAGCAGCGCGGTCTGCGCTCGCTGCCGCGCAATTGAGAGCGGCGAGCCGCCGGTGGTCGACGCGGGCGCCGCGGCCACGGTCGACGGCACGGATGCCTGCTGTCCTCCGAATCCATAACCAGGCCGCTGCGCGCTGTGGGGTCCGCCGGAGGACATGCCGCTGTCCACCGGCGCGGCGCCCGATCCACCACCGCTGCCACCGCCGCCCCCCGCACTGCCAGTGCGACGGACGAAGCTCTTGAGGTCGATCTCCTGCATCACGCCATTGGCGATCAGATAGGCATTGGCACTCTCGTAGGCCTTGACGACCACCTCGACCAGACCCTGCTGCACCGTGTCCTGCACGCGGGTCCAGAGCCCGCGGCTCAGGCCGACCGCCAGCCATTGCTCGACCAGCAGCTTGGCCAGCGTCTCGGGCTTGAGCACGTCCTTGGCGTCGAGTTCGGTGGTGCCTTCCAAGTGCTGGATGCGCAGGCGCAGGTCGCTGAGTTCGAAGCTGGCCTTGTCGTGGATCAGCTGCGCGAGGCGCGAGGAGAGGATGTTGCTTTCCACCACTTCGTCGCCGATCAGCTCGAGCCGCAGCGCCGAAGGCAGCGTCGACGGACTGCCGGAGCCGGCGCCCAGCGCCTTGCGCCAGCCGGTCTGCGAGAGCGTCACCCACTGCGTGGCCTGTCCCTGGAATGCGACGAAGTCGTCGCGGTTTTCCTGCATGGAGCGGGCGGTGCCGGCCTCGGAGGACAGCGACGTCAGCCGGTCCCGGATCGCGCGCGCCAGCGGCGCAATGGCGCCTTCCGTGGCCAACACGAAACGCTCACGCGTCTCGCGTGCGAGCTGCAGGGAAGAGGCGGACCGCGCAATGCTCATTGAAAAGTCGGAAAGGCCTGGGTGATCGATTCATCGGCAACAACCGCGAGCTTGCATCGGGAAGCGCTACCGCACAAGTGCGAAGAGTACCCGGCGTTGCCTGCGGACCGCGGTGGCAGCATTGCCGCCACCGCTTTGTTGAACCCCGAAGTATCCGTCAGACCACGGCGCCGGCGTTCGGGTCGTCTTCGGACTCGCCGTCGCGCTTGGCCGGGCCGCCCTTGATCAGGTCTTCGCGCTTCACGCCGAGCCACATGGCGATTGCCGCCGCCACGAAGGCCGACGAGTAGATGCCGAAGCAGATGCCGATGGTCAGTGCCAGCGCAAAGTAGTGCAGGGTCGGGCCGCCGAAGAAGAACATCGACAGCACCACCAGCTGGGTGGAGCCGTGGGTGATGATGGTGCGGCTGATGGTCGAGGTGATCGCGTTGTCGATGATCTCGGTGGTCGACATCTTCCGGTAGCGGCGGAAGTTCTCGCGGATCCGGTCGAAGATCACGACCGACTCGTTCACCGAATACCCCAGCACCGCCAGCACCGCCGCCAGCACCGCCAGCGAGAACTCCCACTGGAAGAAGGCGAAGAAGCCCAGGATGATCACCACGTCGTGCAGGTTGGCCAGCACGGTAGCCAGCGCAAACTTCCATTCGAAGCGAAACGCTAGGTAGATCATGATGCCGACGACCACCATGGCCAGGGCCTTCAGGCCGTTGGTGGTGAGCTCGTCGCCGACCTGCGGGCCGACGAATTCGTTGCTGCGCAGTTCCACCGTCGGTTCGGCTGCCTTCAGCGCGGTCATCACCTCGGCGCTCTGCTGGGCGGAAGTTGCGCCCTTCTTCACAGGCAGGCGGATCTGCACCGACTTGCCGAAGCTCTGCACCTGCACTTCGGTGTAGCCCAGCGTGCCGACGATTTCGCGGACCTTGCCGACATCGGCCGACTGCGTGTAGGCAACCTCCATCACCGTGCCGCCGGTGAATTCCACCGACAGGTGCAGCCCGCGGTGGAGCAGGAAGAACACCGCCAGCGCGAAGGTGACGAAGGAAACGATGTTCAGCACCAGCGCGTGGCGCATGAACGGGATGGTCTTGTGGATGCGGAAGAATTCCATGACTGTCTCTTCTGCCTCTTACTTCGTTTCGGCCACGGCAGCGCCGTCGGTCTTGGGGCGCCAGACCGTGCCGATGGACACCGTCTTGAGCTTCTTCTTCTGGCCGTACCAGAAGTTCACAAGCCCGCGCGAGAAGAACACCGCCGAGAACATCGAGGTGACGATACCGATGCAGTGCACCACCGCGAAGCCGCGCACCGGGCCCGAGCCGAAGGCCAGCAGCGCGATGCCCGCGATCAGCGTGGTCACGTTGGAGTCGAGGATGGTGCCCCAGGCACGCTCGTAGCCCGCATGAATGGCCGCCTGCGGCGACGCCCCGTTGCGAAGTTCTTCGCGCACGCGTTCGTTGATCAGCACGTTGGAGTCGATGGCCACGCCGATGGCAAGCGCCATGGCCGCGATGCCCGGCAGCGTGAGCGTGGCCTGCAGGATCGAGAGAATGGCCACCAGCAGCATCAGGTTGACGGCCAGCGCGATCGACGAGAACAGGCCGAACAGCGCGTAGTAGATGCACATGAACACCATGATCGCGGCGAAGCCGTACATCACGCTGTCGAAGCCCTTCTTGATGTTCTCCGCGCCCTGCGTCGGGCCGATGGTGCGTTCCTGGATGATTTCCATCGGCGCGGCCAGCGAGCCGGCGCGCAGCAGCAGCGCGAGGTCGTTGGCTTCGGCCACGGTCATCGAACCCGACACCTGGAAGCGGTTGCCCAGCTCGCCGTTGATCGACGGGGCCGTGAGCACTTCGCCCTTGCCCTTCTCGAAGATCAGCATGGCCATGCGCTTCTTGTAGTTCTCGCGGCTGACGTCACGCATGATGGTGCCGCCCTTGGAGTCCATGGTCAGGTCGACCTTGGGCTGGTTGCTCTGCTGGTCGAAGCCGGGCTGCGCGTCGGTGAGGTTCTCGCCGGTGACCAGCACCTGCTTCTTCACGATCACCGGACGGCCCGAGCGGTCGAGGAATTTCTCGGAGCCGAAGGGCACCGGGCCGCCATTCAGTTCGGCCGAGCGGCCTTCGGCGCTTTCGTCCACCAGGCGCATTTCGAGCGTGGCGGTGCGGCCGATGATCCGCTTGGCCTGGGCCGGGTCCTGCATGCCGGGCAGCTGCACGACGATGCGGTCGATGCCCTGCTGCTGGATCACCGGCTCGGCCACGCCGAGTTCGTTGATCCGGTTGTGCAGCGTGGTCACGTTCTGCTTGAGTGCCGCGTCCTGGATGCGGCGCGCGGCTTCGGGCTTGATGCTGGCCACGATGCGCCATTCGGAGCCCTGCTGGCTCTCGACCGTGGTGAGGTCGGGCATCTGGTCCTGGATCAGGCGCCGGGCGGTTTCCACGCTGTCGGCGTCGCGCAGCGTGATCTCGACGGTCTGGCCGTTGCGGTTCACGGCGCTGCCGCGCACCTTCTTTTCGCGCAGGCCCATGCGGATGTCGCCGGCGAAGGACTCGGCCTTCTTGTCGAGCACGCCGCGCATGTCGACCTGCAGCAGGAAGTCGACGCCGCCGCGCAGGTCGAGGCCCAGGTACATCGGGAAGGCGTGCAGCGCGGTCAGCCACGAGGGCGAGCGCGACACCAGGTTCAGCGCCACCACGTAGGAGGGGTCGTCCGCATCGGGCACCAGCGCCTGCTGCAGCGTGTCGCGTGCCTTGATCTGGTCGTCGGTGGTGGCAAAGCGCGCACGCACCGCGGTGGGTTCGAGGCTCAGCAGATCGGGCGTGAGGCCGGCCGTCTTGAGCAGGCCTTCGACCCTGGCCTGGGTAGCCGCGTCGATCTTGACGGTGGACTTGGCCGCCGACACCTGCACTGCAGGCGCCTCACCGAAGAAATTGGGCAGGGCGTAGACGAGTCCCACGAGCAACACGATCACGATGATCGCGTACTTCCAGACCGGGTAACGGTTCATGAGAGGGCGCTTTTTACAAGCTTTTCAGAAATGGAACACGGCGTGAAATGGGGCCCTGCGCCGCAAAGCGCAAGGCTCGGCTCACGCTTTTATTTGACGGCGCCCTTGGGCAGGACCTGCACGACGGCGCTGCGCTGGATCTTGATCTCGATGCCGTTGGCGATCTCGAGGCCGAGGTACTGGTCGCCCAGCGAGGTGATCTTGCCGAGCACGCCGCCGGCGGTGGCGACTTCGTCGCCCTTGGCCAGGGCTTCGATCATGGCGCGGGCTTCCTTCTGGCGCTTCATCTGGGGCCGGATCATGACGAAATACAGCACCACGAACATCAGCACCAGGGGCAGCATGCTGCCGAGGGAAGACAACATGTCACCGCCGCCGGCTGCAGCGGGCGCGGTCTGGGCGAAAGCAGAGGAAATGAACAAGAGAGTCTCCAGCAGAGGGAAGAGAAAACGAGAGGAGCGCGGACCGGGGTCCGTCATTCCGCCTCTTTCGCGGCTTCGCGGCCACAAGGGAAACGGGCCGCAAATCAAAGCTTGGCGGGGCTTGGCCGCGCACAGCACCGGGCATTGTATTCGGGGCGCGGCGCCTCTCAGGGCGCTATCCCGGCGCGACGCGCGGGGCTTTCAGGAAGCCTCCAGGCCCCGCATTTGCTGCATTTTTGATAGCAATTCCTGCAAATATCACCGGCTTTCAGCTCTTTTCCGGACTACACCGTATTGCACGTGGAGGCCGAGGTGACAGCCGCCGGACAATTCCACCCGCATGACGCGCAAAGCAAGGAGCCTCCATGAGCAAGCGCAATAGCTTGACGACAGCCAACGCCACACCGGCGCTTCACGAGGGGCCGGATCCCCTCCTGGCAGACCTGCGGCAACTGATCGAGCAAGCCCGGCAAACGGCCGTCGCCGCCGTGAACGCGGGGCTGACGCTCATGTACTGGCGCATTGGCCAGCGCATCCGCACCGAAGTGCTTGGGGGCCAGCGCGCCGGCTACGGGGAAGAAATTGTCGCAACGCTGTCGCGACAATTGGCGAGCGACTACGGACGCGGTTTCGAGGAGAAGAACCTCCGGCGCATGGTGCAGTTCGCCGAGGTGTTCCCGTCCGAGCAAATTGTCGTGCCACTGATACGACATTTGAGCTGGACGCACTTTCTCGCGTTGCTGCCGGTCAAGGACCCGCTCGCCCGCGACTTCTATGCACAGATGTGCCAACTGGAAGGCTGGAGCGTCCGTACGCTGCGGGAGCGCATTGGCTCGCTGCTCTACGAACGCACCGCGGTCTCGCGCCAGCCCGACGTGTTGATCCGCCAGGAACTCGACGAACTGCAGCGCCAGAACCCCACCGAGCCGGCGCTGCTGTTGAAAGACCCCTATGTGCTCGACTTCCTTGGCTTGCAGGACCGCCATCTGGAGAAGGATCTCGAGGACGCCATCCTGCGCGAGCTGGAGAGCTTTCTGCTCGAGCTCGGGGCGGGCTTCAGCTTTGTCGCTCGGCAACGGCGCATCCAGCTCGACAACGACGATTTCTACATCGACCTGCTCTTCTACAACCGCAAGCTGCGCCGCCTGGTGGCGATCGAGCTGAAGCTGGGCGAATTCCGCGCCGAGTACAAGGGCCAGATGGAGCTGTACCTGCGCTGGCTGGCCCGCCACGACCAGGAGCCGGGCGATGCGCCCCCGCTGGGCATCATTCTTTGCACCGGCAAGAAGCAGGAGCAGATCGAACTGCTCGAGCTGAACAAGTCAGGCATTCACGTGGCGGAATACCTCACCGTCCTGCCGCCTCGCGAAGTATTCGAACAGAAGATTCACGGCGCCCTGCTGGCTGCACGCGCCCGGCTCGACGGCCGGCTCGCGGACAAGACCGACTGAGCCGACCTCCAGCAATCCTGGATCAGGCCGCCACGCGCTGCGCCTGCGGATTGCGCCACTTGGCCATCAGCTCGCTCCAGCGGGTGCGGGTCGCTGCCAGGTTGCGATCCTTCACGTGGCCGTAGCCGCGGATCTGCTCGGGCAGGCTGGCGATCTCCAGCGCCAGCGCGTGGTTGTCGGCGCGCAGGGCGCCGATCACTTCCTCGATGCTGGCGCGGTATTCGCCGATCAGCGCGCGCTCGGTCTTGCGCTCTTCGGTGCGGCCGAAGATGTCGAGCGCCGTGCCGCGCAGGCCCTTGAGCTTCGCGAGGAACCTGAAACCAGTGAGCATCCATGGGCCGAACTTCTGCTTCTGCAGCTGCCCCTTGGAGTTCTTCTTCGCGATGATCGGCGGAGCCAGGTGGTAGTTGAGCTTGTAGTCACCTTCGAACATGCCCTCGACGCGATCGAGGAAAGTGCGGTCGGTGTGCAGGCGGGCGACTTCGTACTCGTCCTTGTATGCCATCAGCTTGAACAGGTAGCGCGCGACCGCCTCGGTCAGCGCCGTGCTCTTGCCGGTGGCCGACTCGGCCTGCTGCACCTTGCCCACGAACTGCCTGTATTCGTCGGCATAGGCCGCGTTCTGGTAACCGGTCAAGAACTCCACGCGGCGCGCCACGATGGCCTCGACCGACTCGCGCTTCTTGAACTCGATGACCTGGCCAGGGCGCACGCGCTTTTGCAGCTCTTCGGGGCGCACCGCTGCCTGGCGGCCCCATTCGAACGCCGTCTTGTTGTTCTCGACCGCCACGGCGTTCAGCTCGATGGCGCGCATCAGCGACTCGTGCTCCAGCGGGATCCAGCCCTTCTGCCAGGCGTAGCCCAGGATCATCGGGTTGACGTAGATGGTGTCGCCCATCAGCGTGGTCGCGGCGGCGTCGGCGTCGAAGGTGCCCATGCCGTCGATGCCCACGGCGCGCGCGATCTCGGCTGCGCAGGCGTCTTCGGGGTTCTGCCAGTTGGCGTTGCGCACGAAGGCGGCCGTCGGTGCGCTGTGGCTGTTGAGCGCCACGTGCGTGCGCCCTTCGCGCATGCGCGCCATGGTTTCGGCATTCACCGTGACCAGCGGATCGCAGGCCAGGATCAGGTCGGCCGCCGCGGTGCCCACGCGCGTGGTGCGGATGTCGTCCTGCGTGTCGCCGATGAGCACGTGGCTCCAGGTGGCGCCGCCCTTTTGCGCAAGGCCGGCCGCGTCCTGCGTGACGATGCCCTTGGCCTCGATGTGCGCAGCCATGCCCAGCAGCTGGCCGATGGTGATCACGCCGGTGCCACCAACGCCCGCCACCACCACGCCCCAGACCTTGCCGCCCACCAGCGACGGAATCGCGGGCTCGGGCATCAGGCCGAACTCGGCCGGCGTGGCCGCCTTGTTCTTGCCCTTCTTCTTGAGCTGGCCGCCTTCGACCGTCACGAAGCTCGGGCAGAAGCCCTTCAGGCAGCTCATGTCCTTGTTGCAGCTGCTCTGGTTGATGGTGCGCTTGCGGCCGAATTCGGTCTCCAGCGGCTCCACGCTCAGGCAGTTGCTCTGCACGCTGCAGTCGCCGCAGCCTTCGCAGACCAGCTCGTTGATGACCACGCGCTTGGCCGGATCGACGGCTGTGCCCCGCTTGCGGCGGCGGCGCTTCTCGGTGGCGCAGGTCTGGTCGTAGATGATGGCCGTGGTGCCGGGGATCTTGCGGAACTCGCGCTGCACGTCGTCGAGCAGGTCGCGGTGCTTGACCTGCACGTGGTCGCCGGGGATGTTCACGCCCTCGTACTTCTCGGGCTCGTCGGTGACGATGACAACCTTCTTGGCGCCCTCGGCATGCAGGCTCTCGGCAATCTGCAGCACCGAGTGGCCTTCGGGCCGTTCGCCGACCTGCTGGCCGCCCGTCATGGCGACCGCGTCGTTGTAGAGGATCTTGTAGGTGATGTTCACGCCCGCCGCGATGCTCTGGCGAATGGCGAGCAGGCCGCTGTGGAAGTACGTGCCGTCGCCCAGGTTCGCGAAGATGTGCTGGTCGGTCGTGAAGGGCTGCTGGCCCACCCATGGCACGCCCTCGCCGCCCATCTGCGTGAAGCCGATGGTGGAGCGGTCCATCCAGGTCGCCATGAAGTGGCAGCCGATGCCGCCCATCGCGCGCGAGCCTTCGGGCACCACGGTGCTGGTGTTGTGCGGGCAGCCCGAGCAGAACCAGGGCTGGCGCGTGGCGTCGACCACGCTGGTGGAAGCCTGCTGCACCACCATCGAACGCTCCTTGGCTTCGAGGATGGCGAGCTGCGCGTCGATGCGCGCGGCCATGTCGGCACCGGCGGCGGCCAGCAGGCCGGTCTTCTTCAGGCGCGTGGCGATGGCCTTGGCGATGAGCGCGGGGTTCAGGTCGGCGTTGGCGCGCAGCAGCGTGTGGGAGGTCGGGTTGGGCATCGACCATTCGCCGCCCGAGTAGCCCTCGGCCGCATGCACCTCGCCCTCGTCGAACTTGCCGACCACGTTGGGCCGCACGTCGGGGCGCCAGTTGTAGAGCTCTTCCTTGAGCTGGTATTCGATGACCTGGCGCTTCTCCTCGACCACCAGAATCTCTTGCAGGCCGGTGGCGAATTCGCGCGTGAGCTGCGCTTCCAGCGGCCACACCACGCCCACCTTGTGCAGGCGAATGCCGAGCTGGCGGCAGGCCGCGTCGTCCAGGCCCAGGTCGATCAGCGCCTGGCGGGTGTCGTTGTAGGCCTTGCCGCTGGCCATGATGCCGAAGCGGTCGTTCGGGCCCTGAATGACGTTGTGGTTCAGCCGGTTAGCGCGGATGTAGGCCAGCGCGGCGTACCACTTGTAGTGCATGAGCCGGGCTTCCTGCTCCAGCGCATGGTCGGGCCAGCGGATGTGCAGGCCGCCGGGCGGCATTTCGAAGTCGGTGGGAATGACGATCTCGACGCGCTCGGGGTCGATCATGGCCGTGGCGCTGGACTCGACGATTTCCTGGATCGTCTTCATGCCCGACCACACGCCCGAGAAGCGGCTCAGCGCGAAGGCGTGAATGCCCAGGTCGAGAATTTCCTGCACGTTCGCCGGGAAGAACACCGGCGTGCCGCAGGCCTTGAAGATGTGGTCGCTCTGGTGCGCGGCCGTGCTGCTCTTGGAGATGTGGTCGTCGCCCGCCACAGCGATCACGCCGCCGAACTCGGTGGTGCCGGCCATGTTGGCGTGCTTGAACACGTCGGAGCAGCGGTCCACGCCCGGGCCCTTGCCGTACCAGATGCCGAAGACGCCGTCGAACTTGTTGGTGCCCTGCGGGGAGAAGCCCAGCTGCTGGGTGCCCCACAGCGCGGTGGCGGCCAGCTCTTCGTTCACGCCGGGCTGGAAGACGATGTTCTGTTCCTTGAGGAACTTGCTGGCCTTCCACAGCGCCTGGTCGTAGCCGCCGAGCGGGGAGCCGCGGTAGCCGCTGATGAAGCCGGCGGTGTTCTTGCCGGCCTGCTGGTCGCGCAGGCGCTGCAGCATGGGCAGCTTGACGAGGGCCTGGACGCCGCTCATGAAGGCACGGCCGTAGTCCAGAGAATATTTGTCGTCGAGCGTGACGGTCTCCAGGGCCTTGCGAATGTGCGCAGGTAGCGGTGCATTCATGTTCTTTGTCTCCGTATGGCAGGGCCTTGTGAGCCTGGCTGATTACTGTGGGTCTGTGCCCGGGTAGGGCACGAGCCCATGATCGTGCAAAGTGTATGCCGGGGTCCGCGACAGGTGTTTGCGTTCTTTGCCCTGAAAAACCCGCTTCCAGAAAGAATCTTGCTTAAGATTGCCATCCATGGAAAGCATTGACAAGTTCGACCTCGCAATCTTGCAAGAACTGCAGGCCGACGGCCGCCTCACGAACGCCGAGCTTGCGCAGCGCGTGGGCCTCTCGGCTGCGCCCTGCTGGCGCCGGGTGCGCGCGCTGGAAGAGGCCGGCTTCATCAAGGGCTACCACGCCGAAATCGACCGCCACAAGATCGGCCTGGGCGTGCTCGCCTTCGTGCGCGTGGACACCGAGCGCGTCACGCACGAGGCCACCCGCAGGCTCGAAGACGCGATCCGCAAGCTGCCCGACGTGATCGCCTGCCACTACATCAGCGGCACCGGCACCTTCGAGCTGCAGGTGGTGGCGCAGGACCTCGACAGCTTCTCGACCTTCGCGCGCCAGCACCTCATGAACCTGCCGAACGTGAAAGACCTGCACACCAGCTTCTCGCTGGGCGAGGTAAAGGCCAGCAGCGCACTGCCGCTGGGCCATCTCGGCGGTTCCGCTCGGACGCGCGCGTCTTAGGCGTCTTGGATCAGCGCCGCTCCCCTCGGCTGGCCTCACGGATCGCGCGGAATTCCGACCCCTGCCCCCACTCCGGCCAGCGGCGGCTGTTGGCTAGCGTCTCGCCCACGCGATAGAGCAGCGGCAGGTCGTGCGCCATGCCGGTGAAGGACCAGTCGGCGCGCCATTCGTCGGCCGGCTGGTGATAGCGCTCGGCGGTGTAGGCCTTGCTGGCCGCTTCGCCGGCCGCGAGGCCGCCTTCCACCAGGTCGTTGCCGGAGGCGAAGGACAAGGCCGGCACACCACGCTTGGCAAACGAGAAATGGTCGGAGCGGAAGAAATAGCCGGCTTCGGGGTGCGGGTCCGGCGCATAGGCCAGGCCGAAGCCCTTGGCCTGCTCGACCAGCAGATCCTGCAATTGCGAGGCCGCGCTGCCCGAGGTGCTGAAATTGCGCGCCGGGCCTTCCGGGCCGAGCGCATCCATGTTGATGACAGCCACGGTCCGCGCCAGCGGATACAGCGGCTTGGCGCCGTAGTACTCGGAGCCCAGCAGGCCGCGTTCCTCGGCCGTCACGGCCAGGAAGACGACGGAGCGCTCGGGCTTCCTGGGCGCGCTCGCGAAGGCGCGGCCCATCTCGATCAGCGCGGCCAGTCCGGTGCCGTTGTCGACCGCGCCGTTGTAGATCCTGTCGCCCCTGGCATCGGGCGCGCCCACGCCCAGGTGGTCCCAGTGGGCGCTGTAGATCACCGTCTCGCCGGGCCGCTTGCGGCCCTCGACACGGCCCACCACGTTCTTCGAGACGATCACCTGCCGGTCGATCGCGTACTCGGCCGACAGGCTCGCGTCCTTCAGTAGCTGCGGCTGGAACTCGCGCGTTTGCGCCAGCTTCTTCTGCGCCTCGAAGTCCAGGCCTGCGCGGCGCAGCAGATCGACCGCCACCTCGCGCTGGATCCAGCCCTCCAGCTTCGGATGCACGGCGGCCGGCTTTTCGCGCTCGATGTCGAGCATGGTCGCAGTGTTGGAGTTCTTGACCGTGGCCCAGCCATAGGCGGCAGGAGCGGTCTCGTGCACGATCAGCACGCCCAGCGCACCACGGCGCGCGGCCTCTTCGAACTTGTAGGTCCAGCGGCCGTAGTAGGTCATTGCCTTGCCGCCGAAGTCTCCGCTGCCGGTTTCGAAGTCGGGGTCGTTCACCAGCACGACGGCGATCTTGCCCTTCAGATCGACGCCCTTGTAGTCGTCCCAGCGCCGCTCGGGCGCGCTGACGCCGTAGCCCACGAACACCAGCGGCGCCTGCTGGATCGCGACCGTGGTCGAGCCGTCGAGCGCGGCGCGCACCGCGATCTGCTCGCCCTGCACGAGCGCGTCGCTATGAGCCCCCACCTGGAGCATGAGCCGCGGCGTACCGCGGAACTCGGTCTTCACCAGCGGCACCGATTGCGTCCAGCCACGCCGGCCATTTTCAAGATCGCCGCCGGGCGCGAGGCCTGCGGCCTTGAACTGGGCCACGAGATAGTCGACCGTCTTGGCCTCCGCTGGCGTAGCCGGCGCGCGGCCTTCGAAGTCGTCGCCGGAAACCGTCTTCACGATCTGCGACAGGCGCTGCGGATCGAAGCGCGGCGCCGGAGGATCAGCCGCCAGCGCGCTCGCAGCGCTGCATGTGAGGCCGATGCCACAGAGAAGAAAAGCAAGCCGCGAGGTCGTCATGCAAGGCTCCTGAACCGGGAAGCTCCGGATACTAGTCAGCAGGCCGCGATCGCTCCTCGATGCCCTTCATCTCTCCCGGAGAACCTTAGTTAGCCCCGCACCCCAGGGAGCGCCCCGGGGGCGGCCGATAGCGACAGCCTAAAATCCCCGCCCACCACCTCCCGCCGGACGGCGAAAAAGCAAGGACCCCGAATGAATCCACTCCGCCGCGCCCTGGCCCTGGGCCTCGCTGCCGCCACGCTCGCCCTTGGCGCCCAGGCCCAGAACCGCGAACTGACGGTGGCCTCCAGCGCCACCTACGCGCCCTTCGCCTTCGAGAACAAGGACAAGCAGATCGTCGGCTTCGACATCGACATCATCAACGCCATCGCCAAGCAGCAGGGCCTGAAGATCAAGATCGTCAACACGCCCTTCACCGGCATCTTCGGCGCGCTGAACAACGGCGACGTCGACCTCGTGATCTCGGGCGTCACCATCAACGAGAAGCGCAAGCAGAGCTACGACTTCACGCCTCCCTACTTCGCGGCCCGCCAGCTGATCGCGCTGCCGAAGAACAGCAAGGTCGCCTCGCTGAAGGACCTGGCCGGCAAGAAGATCGCCGTGGTCAGCGCCTCCACCGCCGACGACATCGCCTCGCGCGAATTCGGCAAGACCAACCCCGACATCCGCCGCTTCGAGAGCACGCCGCTCATCATTTCCGAGCTGGCTGGCGGCGGCGTCGATGCCGCCATGGGCGACAACGGCGTGATCGCCTATCGCGTGGCGCAGAACCCCGAGCTGAAGACGCTGGACGACAAGTCCTTCCCCGAAGAAGGCTTCGGCATCGTCGTGAAGAAGGGCGACAAGCCCCTGCTCGACAAGCTCACGGCCGGCCTCGCGGCCATTCGCGCCGACGGCAGCTACGTGACGATCTACAAGAAGTGGTTCAACAAGGACCCGAACGTGCGCTGAGCCGCACGGCATTTCCCTGAACACGGCCGCCCTCACGCGGCCGTTTCGTTTTTCGTTGACTGAGAGTTGAGGACGCAAGCATGGAACAACCAGTGCTGCTTTTCGGATGGTTCCGCTGGGACATCCTCGTGGAATACAAAGACCTGTTCTGGCAGGGCGCCTGGATGACGCTGCGCATGACGGTGGTCTGCGTGCTGCTGGGTTCCAGCTGGGGGCTGTGCCTTGCGCTCGCACGCCTGGCGCACCCGCGCCATGCGCCGTGGACCTGGGTGGCGCGTTTCTTCCTGCGCTGGCCGTCCACGGTGTACGTGAGCTTCTTTCGCGGCACGCCGCTGTTCGTGCAGATCCTGCTGATCCACTTCGCAGTGATGCCGGTGTTCATCCACCCGACCTCGGGCATCCTGATCGACGGCGAACTCGCGCGCACGCTCAAGCAGGAGCACGGCGCGCTCATCTCGGGCGTGGTGGCGCTCACGCTCAACTCGGCGGCCTACATCTCCGAAGTGTTCCGCGCGGGCATCCAGTCGATCTCGCGCGGGCAGTTCGATGCCGGCCGCTCGATCGGCTTTTCGCCCGCGCAGGTGATGCGCTACGTGGTGCTGCCGCAGGCCTTCCGCCGCATGCTGCCGCCGCTGGGCAACAACGCCATCGCGCTGCTGAAGGACACCTCGCTGGTCTCCGCCATCGGCCTGGCCGAGCTGGCCTATGCCGCGCGCACCGTGGCCGGCGCCTATGCGCGCTACTGGGAGCCGTACCTCGCGATCTCGGTCATCTACTGGGTGATGACGCTGGTGCTCACGACGATGCTGCGCCGCCTCGAACACCGCCTCGCACGCAGCGACCGGGGTTGAGAGAAGAGGCCGCGCCACAATAGCGGCACATGCCGCCCATATCCCCCGAAGAGACACCGATCCCGCCCGCGCGGCCGCAGCCAACGAAGCTCGCGGCCCTCGAGCCCCTCAAGCTCCCCGTGTTCCGCATGCTGTGGAGCACATGGCTCGTCGCCAACATCTGCATGTGGATGAACGACGTGGCCGCCGCGTGGATGATGACCTCGCTGACCACCTCGCCCATCTGGGTGGCGCTGGTGCAGTCGGCCTCCACGCTGCCGGTTTTCCTGCTGGGCCTGCCCAGCGGCGCGCTGGCCGACATCCTCGACCGCCGGCGCTGGCTGGTGGCCACGCAGTTCTGGCTGGCCGGCACCGCCATCGTGCTGTGCGCCGCGCTGGCGCTCGACCTCATGACCGCGCCGCTGCTGCTGGCGCTCACGTTTGCCAACGGCATCGGCCTGGCGCTGCGCTGGCCGGTGTTCGCGGCCATCGTGCCCGAGCTGGTGCCGCGGCCGCAGCTGCCGGCCGCACTCGGCCTGAACGGCATCGCGATGAACGCCTCGCGCATCGTCGGCCCGCTCACGGCCGGCATGCTGATCGCGAGCGCGGGCAGCATCTGGGTCTTTGCGCTGAACGCGGTGCTGTCGGTGGCCTCGGGCTTCGTGGTGCTGCGCTGGCGGCGCGAGCACACGCCCAACCCGCTGGGCCGCGAGAAGCTCATCAGCGCGATGCGCGTGGGCGTGCAGTTCGTGCGGCAGTCGCAGCGCATGCGCGCGGTGCTCACGCGCATCTCGATCTTCTTCTTTCACTCGACCGCACTGCTGGCGCTGCTGCCGCTGCTGGCGCGCAACCTCCAGGGCGGCGGCGCGGGCACCTTCACGCTGCTGCTGGCGGCCATGGGCGCGGGCGCGATCATCGCGGTGCTGTTCTTGCCTCGGCTGCGCCAGGCGCTGGGGCGCGACCAGCTGGTGCTGCGCGGCACGCTGCTGCAGTCGGGCGCCACGGCCGTGATGGCTTTCGCGCCCAACGCATGGGTTGCGGTGCCGGCGATGTTCTTCGGCGGCATGGCGTGGATCACGGTGGCCAATTCGCTGTCGGTGTCGGCCCAGCTCGCACTGCCCGACTGGGTGCGCGCGCGCGGCATGTCGATGTACCAGATGGCGATCATGGGCGCGAGCGCGATCGGCGCGGCGATCTGGGGGCAGGTGGCCACGGTCACCTCACTGGTCGCCAGCCTTTCCGTCGCCGCCATCAGCGGCACGCTGCTGATGCTCATGGCCCTGCGCTGGGTGACCGACGTGAGCGGCGAGGACGACACCAGCCCCGCGCAGGCCGGCTGGGCCGCCGGCCCGCCGACCGAGGCACCGCAGGAAGACGGCCGCGTGGTCATCACCGTCGAATTCATGATCGACCCGGCCCGCGCCGCAGCCTTCCACCTCGTGATGCAGCAGACCCGCCGCGCGCGCCTGAGCCAGGGCGCCATCGGCTGGGAGCTGCTGCACGACATCGCGCAGCCGGAGCGCTACGTGGAGCAGATCGTCGACGAGTCGTGGACCGACCACCTGCGCCGCTTCAACCGCGCGACGGCCAGCGACATGGCATTGCGCGAGCGGCGGCTGGCCTTTCACCTCGGCGAATCGCCGCCCGTGGTCACGCGCTATGTGGTGCGGCGATGAGCATGAAAACCTCGCAGATCGCAACGCTCTTCGGCTGCCTCTTCCTGATCGGTTCGGCGGAGGTGCTCGCCGGCCCGATGATGGGCGCCATGAGCGCCGACTTCGGCGTTCGCTCCAGCGCCATCGCCTACCTGCCCGCCGCCTACGGGCTCAGCTATGGCGCGGTGGCCCTGCTGGCAGGACCGCTGTCGGACCGCTGGGGACGCAAGCGGCCGCTGCAGGCGGGGCTGCTCGGGTTCGCGCTGCTCAGCGCGCTCATTCCCAGTGCACCCCATCTGCTGGCGGCCATCGTCCTGTCGGCGTTGGCCGGTGTGTGCGCGGCCGTCGTTCAGCCCAACGCGCTGGCCCTGGTGGCCGACGAATCGCCGCCCGAGCAGGTGGGCAGGCGCCTGGGCCACGTCTTCATCGGCCTGATGCTGGCGTTCGTTCTCACGCCCGTGCTGGCGGGGCGGCTGGCGGATACGTGGGGATGGCGGTCGGCCTACTACGCGCTGGCCGCCCTCGCCGTGCTGGCCGCGCTGGCGGTTTCGCGCGCCTTCGCCGATCGCGTACCCGGCGCCGGCTCGCATGCGATGCACATGGACTTCATGGCCACGCACCGCGAAGCACTGAAGACGCCCGGTGCCCGCCGCCGGCTGTCGGCCAGCTACCTCTGGCTCGGCTGGGTCGCGGGGTTCGGGGCGGTGGTGGCGGAAGTCGCCTCGCGGAAGCTGTCGCTGTCTCCCACCGACACCGGCTTGCTGGCGGGCTTCTACGGGCTGGCCGTGATCGGCGGCAACCTCGCGAGCGGCAAGCTGCAGCGCATGGCGGGCGAAGCGGCATTGCCGGGCGCCGCGCTCGTCGCGGCCGTGGGCCTGCTCGGCTTCATGCTGCCGGTCGAGTCGATGGCCCAACTGGCGCTGCTCGGCTTGCCATGGGCCTTCGGCTACGGCTGTGCCGGGCCCTTGCACCATGCCAGGCTGAGCGCCCTGTCCGAGCGCTGCCGAGGCACCATCAACTCGTACCACGCGAGCCTGCTCAACCTGGGCATCTTCTCGGTCTCGTTCGCGCTGGGCACCGTCGTTCCGCGCTTTTCGGTGACCCTGTTTTGCGGCTTGGTGGGCGTTGTCACGCTGCTCGGCGCATGCCTGCTCATTCCGTGGCCGCGCCGCAAGACGCAGGCCGTGGCGGCCTGAAAGACACCGGCGCCCGCGCCGTCTCACTACAGCAACATGCAAACATTCGCTCGATTGTTTCTTGATTGTTAATCGTGCCAAATGTCTTGGCAAATGGCCAAACGACCGCCCAGCCTCAGGGTCGTGCACGAGAGACAACCAAGAACAAAGGAGCAAGCATGAGCATCGCGCGATCGCATCGGATTCCGCGTCACCTTCCTTCCCCTTCCCCTCTTGCTCGCTGCCTTGCGGCAACGCTCGCCACGCTGGCCGCCGATGGCGCCTATGCCGCCTGCGCGCCAACCGCCACGCCGGGCTCGAACACCGCTGTGGTCTGCGACGGCGCAACGACCGGCTCGGCCAGCGTGATCGCCACGCCGGGCAGCACCGGCGTCGGCATCACCGTGAACAACGGCGCCACGCTCAGCACCAACGCCACGCAGGTCCTGCTGGTGCGCGATGCCAGCACCATCACGAACAACGGCACCATCACCGTCTCGGGCGGCTCGGGTTCTGCTCGCGCGGCGATGGTCGCCACGGGCAACGACAACACCCTGACCAACAACAGCGCCATCCGCACGACGAGCAGCAGCACCTCCGGCATCCTGGTGACGTCGAACAGCAGCACGCGCACGGTCATCACCAACAACGGCAGCATCAGCACCACGGGCGGCAGCTCGCACGGCGTCTCCATGCTGGGCCCGGGCAACACGGTGATCAACAACGGCACCATCAATACCAGCGGCACCTCGGCCAAGGGCGTCTACCTGCAGGGCGGCAACCTCGTCGCCAACCTGCTGGTGAACACCGGCACCATCACCACCACCGGTGCCAACTCGCCCGCGGGCGGCGCCGACGCGGTGCACGCGAACACGCTCGGCTCCAGCTTCTTCTCGCGCGTGGAAAACCGGGCCGGTGGCACGCTGTCCAGCGCCAACGGCTACGGCTATCGCGGCCAGAACGGCAACGACGTGCTGGTCAACGCCGGCACCATCGAGGGACACGGCGGCGCCGCCAACACCGACGCGATCTACATGGGCGCGCTCGGCAACGGCACGCTGATATTGCAGACCGGCTCGGTCATCCGGGGCGGCGCCGACGGCGGCGTCGGAAAAACCGCCAGCACCTTCCTCGAAGGCACCGGCACGGTGGACAACGCGTTCCGCAATTTCCAGAACCTGACGATGCGCGGCACCGAATGGTCGTGGCTGACCGACGCGAATTTCTCCGACTCGATACGGGTGGAGTCCGGCCGCTTCACCCTCCCCGCGACGCTGACGAGCCCCGTCATCACGGTGCTCCCCGGCACAACGGTGGCCGGCACCGGCACCTTCGCGGGCAACGTGACCAACCAGGGCACGCTGCTGCCCGGGCCTAACGACGGCGTGAACTTCGGGGCCTTCACCGTGCGCGGCAACTACTTCGGCGGCAGCGGCGCGCTGATGCAGGTCAACACCGTGCTGGCCGGTGACAACTCGCCATCGAACAAGCTCGTGATCGACGGCGGCGCGGCATCGGGCAGCACCGGCATCCGCGTGGTCAACCGCGGCGGCCTGGGCGCGCCCACGCTGGCCGACGGCATCCTGGTGGTGCAGGCACTCAACGGCGCCACCACGGCCCCCACCGCGTTCTCGCTGACCCAGGCGGTCGAGGCCGGCGCCTACAACTACCGGCTGTTCCGAGGCGGCGCGGCCGGCAACAACCCCGACAACTGGTACCTGCGCAACAACGGCTACCTGGTCGGCGGCACCGTGGTGGGCTCGCTGACAGAAGCGCTCGCAGTCCTCAACGAAACACCGCCGGTGCCCGGCGCGCCGCCAGCCGCCATGTCGGTGGAACCGGTCAAGCTCTACCGGCCCGAGGTCCCGCTCTACAGCGCCCTGCCGATCGCGGTGCGCCGCCTCGGGCTCGCGCAGCTGGGCAGCTTCCACGACCGGCAGGGCGACCAGCAATTGCTGGCCGGCGACGGGGACAGCGAAGGCCGACAGGCCTCGTGGGGCCGCGTGTTCGGCGAGAGCACACGGCAGCGCCTGCGCGGCGATGCCAATCCGCAGTTCGACGGCAACGTCCACGGCCTGCAGCTCGGCCACGACTTCCTGGTGGGCACCGACGCCGCCGGCGGACGCAACCGCGTCGGGGTGCTGGGCGGCTACACGCGCGCCAGCGGCAGCGCGAGCGGCGTCGCCGACGGCGCCACCAACGAGGCGGCCGGCCGGCTGAGCGTGGAGGGCTACAGCCTCGGCGCGTACTGGACCCGTATTGCGAGCAGCGGCTGGTACAGCGACGCCGTGCTCATGGCCACCCGCTTCAAGACCGACGCGATTTCCACGCTCGGCCGCGGCGGGAGGCCGCACGGCAAGACGATCACCGCATCGCTGGAAGCGGGCTATCCGTTTGCCCTGAGCGACACCGTGACGCTGCAGCCACAGGCGCAGCTGATCTGGCAGCGCAGCTCGATCGACGATTTCGACGATGGCCTTTCCACCGTGCGCTTCCAGCGCGACAACGCCGTCACCGGCCGGCTGGGCGCGCGGCTCGAAGGCCGCTTCGACGCGGGCGGCGGCGTCTGGAAGCCGTACCTGAAGGTCAACCTGTGGCACACCTTCAGCGGCAGCAACGCGATCTACTTCGGGCCGACCGACCAGGTCGTCAACCGCCGTAACTCGAGCGCGCTCGAAGTCGGCGGCGGCGTTGTCGGCCAGGTGAACAAGACGCTGGCGGTCTACGGCGGCCTGGCGTACACCAGCGCCATCGGCATCACCGAGCAGACCGGCGTGCAGGGGCAAGTGGGGCTGCGCCTGCGCTGGTGAACCCCGGGCGGCGGGCGCTCTGGGTCATTTTTTGACCATTCGAGCAAATTTGATGGCATGCAGCTTGCATGAGATCGGTCATGAAAGATCAACGGGTATCCACGGATAGCCAATCTTTTTTGACCGTATGGATAATTTAGACCATCATCCCGTTCGTCGCCACGAGGTACACCACGATGAATCCGCCCCCACTGCGCAGCCGTTTCTGGTCTGACCTGACCAGCGAAGAGTTCTCCCGCCTCGACCGTGAACGGCTGATCGCCGTGCTGCCCGTGGGCGCGACCGAGCAGCACGGCCCCCACCTGCCGATGTCGACCGACACCGCCACCATCGACGGCATGGTGCGCGCCACGCTGCCGCACCTGCCCGACGACCTGCCGGTGCTGTTCCTGCCCACCGTGCCCTATGGCAAGAGCAACGAGCACTCGCGCTACCCGGGCACGCTCACCGTGTCGGCGAACACGCTGATCTCGCTGTGGACCGACATCGGCGCCTGCGTTGCCAAGGCCGGCGTGCGCAAGCTGGTGCTCTACAACAGCCACGGCGGCCAGATGAGCGTGATGGACATCGTGGCGCGCGACCTGCGCGAAGCCCACGACATGATGGTCGTGGCCGCCAACTGGTACACGCTGGGCCTGCCCGAAGGCCTGTTCACCGCGCACGAAGGCAAGCACGGCATCCACGCCGGCGACCTCGAAAGCTCGGTCATGCTGCACCTCACGCCCGACTACGTGCGCAAGGACCAGTTCCAGAACTTCAGCTCCATGACGGAGCAACTGGCCGCCGAGAACAAGTTCCTGTCGATCACCCCTAGCGGCAAGCTCGGCTGGCAGATGCACGACATCAACCCCGCGGGCGCAGCCGGCGACGCCACGCGCGCCACCGCCGAAAAGGGCGCGGCGGTGCTCGACCACGTGGGCCGCCGCTTCGTCGAGCTGCTGCACGAGGTCGACCGCTTCCCGCTGTCTCGCCTCGCCAACCAACCCGCCTGGCGCTAGGCTCGCAGCCATCATGGAAAGCACCACGCCATCCACCCCGCCGCTGGTCACCCTGCGCAACGTCAGCAAGCGTTTCGCCAACGGCACGCTCGCGCTGCAGGGCATGACGCTCGACATCGGCGAGCACGACTTCATCAGCTTCCTGGGCCCATCGGGCTGCGGCAAGAGCACCGCGCTGCGCCTCATCGCGGGGCTCACGCGCCTCAGTTCGGGCGACATGCACTGGTCGGGTGCCAACACCGGAAAGACGCAGAGCGACCGCGACCTGGGCTTCGTGTTCCAGGAGCCCACGCTCATGCCCTGGGCCAAGGTGTTCGACAACGTGTGGCTGCCGCTCAAGCTCGCGGGCATGAGCCGCGACGCGGCTGCGCCGGTGGTGCAGCAGGTGCTTGAAATGGTCGGGCTCTCGCGCTTTGCCGACGTGTACCCGCGCGAGCTCTCGGGCGGCATGAAGATGCGCGTGTCGATCGCGCGCGCACTGGTCACGCACCCGCGGCTGCTGCTGATGGACGAGCCCTTTGCCGCGCTCGACGAAATGACGCGCATCAAGCTCAACAACGACCTGCTGGCCATCTGGCGCGAGCACCGCTTCTCGGTCGTGTTCGTCACGCACAGCGTGTACGAGTCGGTGTACCTGTCGAACCGCATCGTGGTGATGGCCGCGCGCCCTGGCCGCGTGATCGACGAGATCCGCATCGACGAACCCTATCCGCGCGGCGAAGAGTTCCGCACATCGAGCCGCTACAACGCGCACTGCACTGCCGTGTCGCAATCCCTGCACGGAGCCCTGCATGGCCTCGACATCGATCACTGAGCCCGTCGCCCTCGCGGATGCCAATGCGGATGCGGCGCCCTCCGAGGCATCGCTGCGCGCGCACGAAGACAGGCTGCGCCGGCGCGAGTCGCTGCTGCGCATCGTCGTGCCCGCGGGCATCGTCGTGCTGCTGCTGCTCATCTGGGAATGGACGGTTCGCGCCAACAACATTCCGCACTACATCCTGCCCGCGCCCTCGCTCATTCTTCGCACGCTGTTCGACAACTGGGATTCACTGTCGAGCGCTCTGTGGTTCACGGTGAAGCTCACGCTGCTCGCGCTGGCCGCGGCCATCGTCGGCGGCGTACTGCTGGCGATTGCATTCGCGCTCTTCAAGTGGGTGGAGATCGGCCTGTTCCCGATCGCCGTGATCCTGCAGGTGACGCCGATCATCGCGATTGCGCCGCTGATCCTGATCTATGTGTCGAGCACCACGGCGGCGCTGCTGCTGTGCGCCTGGATCGTGGCCTTCTTCCCGATCCTGTCGAACACTGTCATCGGCTTGAAAAGCGCGGACAGCAACCTTCGCGACCTGTTCCAGCTCTACAAGGCCTCGCCGTGGCAGACCTTCCGCTACCTGCTCGCGCCCAGCGCGCTGCCGTACTTCATGGCGGGCCTGAAAATCGCGGGCGGGCTGAGCCTGATCGGCGCGGTGGTGGCCGAGTTCACGGCCGGCACGGCGGGCAAGGAAACGGGTCTTGCATCGCGCATTCTCGAATCGAGTTTCCGCACCGAGATTCCGATGATGTTCGCGGCGCTGCTGCTGGTGTCGTTGCTGGGCATCGTGATCTTCATCGTGTTCGCGGCCTTGTCGCGGCTGGTGCTCGGGCATTGGCACGAAAGCGAAATGCGCCGTGAACGCTAGGACCATCGTGCCTGCCGTCGACTGGGATGCCGTGCGCGCCGACCTGCGCGGCCTCAACCTGATCACCGCGCCGGCCCAGCGCAAGCAGCTGTCGAAAGACTTCTACTGGTACAGCCCCATCCTCAGCGCGCAGCTCGCGGGCTGCGTGGCCGACCTCGTCGTCAAGGTCAACACCGAAGACGACGTGCGGCAGGCCGCCGCCGTGGCCGCAAAATGGAAGCTGCCGCTCACCGTGCGTGCCGGCGGCACCGGCAACTACGGCCAGTGCGTGCCCCTCGAAGGCGGCATCGTGCTCGACGTGACGCAGATGTGCCGCGTGCTCGACATCCAGCCCGGACGCATCCGCGTCGAGGCCGGCGCGCGCATGCACGACATCGACCTCGCCGCACGCGAGACCGGGCAGGCGCTGCGCATGTGGCCCTCGACCTGGCATGTGGCGTCCATCGGCGGCTTCATCGCGGGCGGCTTCGGCGGCATCGGCTCCTTCCGCCACGGCATCCTGCGTGACCCGGGCAACCTGCTGCGCGCGCGCGTGATGACGGTGGAGCGCGAGCCGCGCATCATCGAACTGCACGGCGACGAGATCCAGCAGGTGCACCACGCCTACGGCACCAACGGCGTGATCCTCGACGTGGAAGTGGCGCTGAGCCCCGCCGTCGAATGGGTGCACTGCACGGTGCTGTTCGAGACGTATCGCGGCGCGCTCGACTTCGGCATTGCGGCGCAGGCGCCTTCGCTCGACATCTTCCTGCTCTCGACGGTGGAGGCGCGTTTCTCGCCCTACTACACCGCCATGCGCGACCGATTTCCTGCCGACCGGCACGCCGTGTTCGCCATGGTCTCGCCGGATTCGATGGCGGACTTCCGTGCGCTCGCCGACGCGCAGGGCGGCACGATCTCTGTCGCCGGCACCGAAGCCGAACTGCTCGCCGACGGCCTGCCCCCGGCCTACGAGTGCGCGTTCAACCACACGACGCTGCAGGCGCTGAAGGCAGACCGCGGCTGGACGTACCTGCAGGTGGCCTACGCCCAGCCCTTCGACCCGGCCGTGGTCGAGCGCCATCTGCAGATCTTCGGCAACGACGTGCTGCAGCACCAGGACTTCGCGCGCGCCAACGGCGAGTGCGGCACCTTCGGCATCCTGCTGGTGCGCTGGAAGGGCGAGGCCCACCAGTACGAAGTGATCCGCGAGATCGAGTCGCAGGGCGGCTGCCAGATCTTCAACCCGCACGTCGTCACCATCGAGGACGGCGGCATGAAGACCATCGACACGCAGCAGATCGAATTCAAGAAGCGCAGCGATCCGATGGGGCTGATGAATCCCGGCAAGACGCGTGGCTGGTCGCCAGAGATGGCTACCGAACGCTGAAAAGATTTAGTCTCCGCATCCCGTACCTTCCAAAACCTCCACAGGAGTCCGTCCCCATGCGCATCCCCGCTTTCAATCTCCGACCGCTTGCCTTCGGCCTGGCCCTCGCGGCCGCCGCCTTCGCCGCGCAGGCGCAGGAAAAAGTGGTGTTCGCCACCAACTGGAAGGCGCAGGCCGGCCACGGCGGCTTCTACCAGGCGCTGGTGGACGGCACCTACAAGAAGTACGGCCTCGACGTCGACATCCAGCAGGGCGGCCCGATGGTCAACAACCGGCCGATGCTGCCGGCCGGCAAGGTCGACTTCCTGATGACGGGCAACCTGCTGCAGTCCTTCGACAACGTGAAGAACGGCGTACCCACGGTGGTGGTGGCGGCCTTCTTCCAGAAAGACCCGCAGGCCATGTTCGCCCACCCGGGCCAGGGCTTCGACACCTTCAAGGACATGACCAAGGCGCCAGTGGCCTTCATCGGCAAGGACGGCCAGTTCAGCTTCTGGCAGTGGATGAAGTCGGAGCACGGCTTCAAGGATTCGCAGCTCAAGCCCTACACCTTCAACGTGGGCCCCTTCCTGGCCGACAAGAAGTCGATCCAGCAGGGCTATGCCATTTCGGAGCCGCTGTCGATCAAGGCGCAGGCCGGCTTCGACCCGGTGGTGCAGCTGCTGGCCGACAACGGCTTCTCGACCTACTCGACCACCATCGAGACGCGCGCCGACCTGATCAAGACCAAGCCCGAGACGGTGCGCAAGTTCGTCGAGGCCTCGATCATCGGCTGGAACAACTACCTCTACGGCGACAACAAGGCCGCTAACGAGATGATCGCCAAGATCAACCCCGACTCGCCCGTGGCCGCCTCGCAGGGCTCCATCGAGCTGATGAAGAAGATGGGCATCGTCGACAGCGGCGAATCGCTCACCAAGGGCATCGGTGCGATGGACGAGGCCCGCGTGAAGGACTTCTACGACAAGATGGTCAAGGCCGGCCTGTACAAGACCGGCGAGGTCGATCTCTCGAAAGTCGTGACCACGCAGTTCGTCAACAAGGGCGTCGGCGTCGACGTCCGCAAGAAGCTCACAGGCAAGTAAGCACACCGATTTTTTCCCGTGGGTCGCGCGGGGCTTGCGCCGGGGTCAGATGCCGGCGCCTGGGTTGCCATAAGGCACCGCGCGGCCTTTCACTCCTTGGGCTCTGACCCCGTCTCGCCAGCGACGCAAGTCCTGGGCGAACCGGCCCTCAACCATGAAAACGCTAGTCGTCCACTGCCATCCGAACCCTGACAGCTTCAACCACGCGCTCTATCGCACCGCCCTCGAGGCGCTCGAACCGCGACACCCCGTCAAGGCCATCGACCTGTACGCCGAGGGCTTCGACCCGACGCTGACACGCGAAGAGCGCATCGCCTACCTCGACAACCCCGACCTGATCCGCGAACGCGTGAAACCCCACGTCGAAGCGCTGCTGTGGGCCGAGCATCTTGTGTTCGTGTTTCCCACCTGGTTCCACGGGCCGCCGTCGATGCTCAAGGGCTGGCTCGAACGGGTGTGGCTGCCGGGCGTGGCCTTCCTGCCGGCGGAACGCAAGGGGCAGCTCGCGAAGTCGGGCATGCGGCACATCAGGCGGCTGACGGTGGTGACCACCGGCGGCTCGCCGCGCTGGTTCGTGCTGATGATCGGCGACCCGGGCCGGCGGCTGTTCACGCGCGCGCTGCGTGCGCTGTTCGCGTGGCGCTGCAAGGTGACGTGGCTGCAGCTGCACGACATGAACGCAGCGACTGCACGCGACCGGACCCATTTCATCGAGCGCGTGTCGCGCAAGCTGGGCAGCATCTAGAAAACATCGACACAGGGAGACAACTCCATGAGCCTCGAACGCACGCTCACCGTCCGCGTCGAACGCATCTCGCGGCAGACGCCGGAAATCCTGGCCTTCGAGCTGGCCCACCCGTGGGGCCGGCCGCTGCCTTCCTACGAGGCCGGCGCGCACATCGACGTGCACATGCCCGGCGGCTTCTCGCGGCAGTACTCGCTGGCGCGCGCGCCCTCTGACGCCAACTCCTACGTGATCGGCGTGAAGCGCGAGCTCGCCAGCCGCGGCGGTTCGGCCTCGATGCACGAGCGCGTGCGCGAGGGCGACCTGCTGCCGATCAGCGCGCCGCGCAACACCTTTCCGCTGCGCGAGGAAGCCACGCACCACCTGCTGCTGGCCGGTGGCATCGGCATGACGCCGCTGCTGGCGATGGCACAGGCGCTTGCGGCGCGCGACGCGCAGTTCACGCTGTGCGTGTTCGCGCGCAGCGAAGAGCATCTGGCCTTCGCCGATGCACTGCACGCGCCCTCGCTGGCGCCGCACCTGCGGCTGCATCTCGACCAGGGTGACGCCTCGCAACGTATCGACCTGCATGGGTTGCTGGCCGACCGCGCGCCCGGCACGCACCTTTACGTCTGCGGCCCCGGCGGCTTCATGAAGGCGGTGCGCGACGCAGCCGCGCACTGGCCCGAAGACGCGCTGCACGCCGAATACTTCGCCGCACCGACCGACGCCAACGCCACCACCGGCCTGCCCTTCACGCTGAAGCTCGCCCGGCGTGGCATCAGCGTGCCGGTTGCGGCCGACCAGACGGCCGTCGACGCGCTGCACGAAGTCGGCATCGACATCCCCGTGTCGTGCCAGCAGGGCCTGTGCGGCACCTGCGTGGTCGAGGGCGATGGCGAAGACGCCGAGCACCGCGACTTCTGCCTCACGGGCAGCGAACGCCGACACAAGATTGCCCTGTGCTGCTCGCGCGCCAGGGGCCAGGAACTGGAACTCCAGCTGTGAGCGCGCGTCCTGCTTCCGTCAACGAAGAGAGCGACGCCGAGGCGCCCGCCACGCGCGGCCGCTCGCGCAAGTACACGCAGGTGCTCGGCCTCATCAACCAGGCCGCCATCGAGGTGTTCGCAAGCGAAGGGCTGGCCGGCGCGTCCACGCAGGCCATCGCCGACAAGGCGGGGCTTTCGAAGGCGCAGCTGCATTACTACATCGAGAGCAAGGAAGCGTTGTACCGCCAGGTGCTGCAGGACATCCTCACCGACTGGATCGTGGTGTTCGGCTTCAGCGACGAGGCCTTCGGCCCGCGCAAGGTGCTGGGCGACCTGATCCAGCGCAAGATGATGTTCTCGTTCGAGCACCCGCTGCGCTCGCGGATCTTCACGGCCGAGATGATGCGCGGCGCGCCCGTCATCAACAACATGATGGACACGAGCAAGCAGCGCACCGACCAGGCTGCAGCCGTGATCCAGAACTGGATGAACCAGGGCCTGATGGACAAGGCCGACCCGATGCTGGTGCTGTTCCACATCTGGGCGGTGACGCAGTTCTACGCCGACCACGCCACGCAGGCGGCCTACTACCGCAACGCAGCCCAGCAGGGCCAGGACAAGGACGGCAAAGACCGGCGCTACCTGATCGAGCAGGTGACGGAGTTCCTGCTGAAGGGCGCGGGGGTCAAGTAGAAGAGCGCTGGGGCAGGTACATGGTGGCTTCGACTTCCACCAGCACTTCGTCCCCCGGCAGGAAGCGCGACACCTCCACCACCGTGCTCACCGGCGGCTCGCCCGGATAGAACAGGCCGCGCACGCGGTTGTAGAAGGCGTAGTGCGGCAGGTGGCGAAAGTACTGCACCAGCTTCACCACGTCTTCCATGGTGCCGCCATGCTCGGCGGCGATCTGGCGGATGCGCTCCAGCACGAACCAGCTCTGCGCGACGATGGGCGCCTCGAACACGTCGACCGACATCTGGCCGGTGGCATAGCCCACGCCCTGCAGCGCGGTGCGCGCCGCTTCGGGAATCGCGTCGTAGCCGGCGACGGCGCGGCGCGTGGCCGGGTCGACCGCGACCACGCCGCTCATGAAGACGAAATCGCCGACGCGCTTGGCGGCGGCGTAGTTGGCCATTGGCTTGCCCATCGTGTTCATTGTGTTTTCTCCAGTACCTGGCCAGCGCGGATGACGGTGCGTTGCCGCCCGCGCGGGCCGATGAGTTCGTGTTCGTCTGTGGCCGACAGTAGCAGCAGGTCCGCCGGACAGCCCGGCGCAATGCGCCCGTCCCATGCGAGCCCCAGCGCTTTCGCGGGGCTCACGGTGACGGTGTCGAGCCAGTCGGAGGCCGGCGCCAGGTGCGCCATCTGCACGCCGAGGCCGAAGGTCTCCAGCAAGTCGTAGCTGCCGTAGGGATAGAAGGCGTCCTGCACGTTGTCGGTTGCGAGGCTTGCACGCAAGCCCCGTGCCGCCGCCTCGCGGATGCGCGTGATGCCGCGTTGCACCGGTGTGCGGCCCCAGGCGCCCTGCAGGTAGAGGTTGGTGGTGGGCAGCGCGACAAGGTGAATGCCCGCGCCGGCGCACAGCGCCAGCGTTTCCCCGGCAACCGCGTCGTCCTGCGCCGAGAGCGAGCAGGCGTGGCCGCAGACCACGCCGTGCCTGAAGTCGCGCGCCCGCACGAGCTGCGCGATGCTGCGCAGGCCGCTGGCCTCGGGGTCGAGCCCTTCGTCGACATGGAAGTCGAGGCCCAGCCCGTGTTGCTGCGCGAGGTCGAACACACGTCCGAGCTTGTGGACGATGCCTTCGTTGCGGTAGACGAACGCGCCGAGCACACCGCCCGCGCGCTTCACCTCGCGTGCGATGCGCTCGCCCGCAGCCTGATCGGCGAACAGGTCGAGCGGCGTGAGCGAGACGAACTGCAGTTCGACGCGGCCGCGCCATTCCTCGCGTAGCGCCTCGAACACAGCCAGCGCGGCCGGCGGTTCGGCCTGCACCCAGTCGAGATGCGTGCGCAGTGCGCGCGTGCCCGATTGCCAGGCGTCGTTCAATGCGCGCTCCATGCGAACGCGCAGTGACTCGCCGGTCCAGCTGTCGCGATGCCTGTTCATGCGCTCGATGGCGGCGAACAGGTTGCCTTGCGCTGCGCCGACGTCCTGCACGGTGTAGTTCTTGTCGATGTGCGCGTGCGCCTCGACCAGCGCGCTCAGCAGCGTGCCGCTTGCGTGCTTCTGTTGGGCGCTCGGCACGATGGATGCGACCTTGTCGCCGGCCAGCGTGACGTCGAACAGCTGCGCATCGCCCGCCGCGAATGCACGCAGCGGCGCCGGAATGCGCAGCCCCTCGAGCTTCATGCGCGCCGCTGCTCCCAGGCCCGCAGCCAGCCGAGGCCGGCCGAGGTGCCGCCCGGCTCCGAGCCGCGCTTCGGCCGGTATTCGCAGCCGACCCAGCCCTGCCAGCCGCACTGCGCCGACACCTCGTCGATCACGTCGAACAGGTACGGGTAGTTCTGTTCGCCGATGTCCGGCTCGTGGCGCTCGGGCACGCCGGCGATCTGGATGTGGCCGACGCGGCCGGTGGGAAGGTACTTGCGGATCTTCATTGCCACGTCGCCTTCGACGATCTGGCAGTGGTACAGGTCCATCTGCACCTTGAGGTTGGATGCGCCCACCGTTTCGACGATCTCGTGCGCGTGGTCTTGCCGGTTGAGAAAGAAGCGCGGAATGTCGCGCGTGTTGATCGGCTCGATCAACACGTCGCGGCCGGCCTTGGCGGCTTCGGCCGCGGCCCAGCGCAGGTTGTCGAGGTACACGGGCTGAAGCGCGTCGCGCTCCAGGCCTTCGGGCACGAGGCCGGCCATGACGTGGATGCGCGGGCAGTCGAGCGCCACGGCGTAGTCGATCGCCTTGGCAATGCCTTCGCGAAACTCGGCGTCGCGCCCGGGCAGGCAGGCCAGGCCGCGCTCGCCTCCGTTCCAGTCGCCGGGCGGGCCGTTGAACAGCACCTGCTGCAAGCCGTTGTGCTTGAGCCGCGCCAGGATTTCGTCTTTCGCGAAGTCGTAGGGGAAGAGATATTCCACGGCCTTGAAGCCGTCTTTCGCGGCGGCGTCGAAGCGGTCGAGAAAAGCGAGCTCCGGGTAGAGCATCGAGAGGTTGGCGGCAAATTGGGGCATGGGGTGTTTGTACTACCAGCGCGCACCGAAGGTACGGCGCAGTTCATCGATCTGATCGGCGTTCAGCGACTCGGGCCGTGCGGCCTGCGCGAGCTGCTGAAGCCGTGCGGTTTCTTCGAGTTCCTCGAGCACTGCCATGGCGGCGGCCGGCGTGTCGTGCCAGACGTTGGGGCCGAGGCGCGTGAGCATCACGGCGCGAATCGGCGTGCCGGCGGTGCCGAAGCGCTCGATGGTTTGTGCCACCTGTTCGGCCGCTTCGGGCGCGCCGGGCCGGTGGTACGGAATGACCGGCACGTGACCGACCTTCATCACGAAATACGGTGTAAGCGCGGGCAGCAGTTCGTCGCCCGGTTCGTTCAGCGTGAGCGCAACGCAGTGCGTGCTGTGTGTGTGGATCACGCAGGCGGTGTTCGCATCGAACTTGCGCGTCGCGGCGTAAATGCGCGTGTGCAGTGCGATGGTCTTGCTGGCCCGGTCGCCGCTGGTCTGCTGGCCTTGCGCATCGAGCCTTGCCAATCGCGCCGGGTCGAGAAAGCCGAGGCAGGCATCGGTCGGCGTGATCAGGAAGCCGTCGTCCAGCCGCACGCTGATGTTGCCGGCGGTGGCATGCACGTAGCCGCGCTCGAACAGGCTGCGGCCGACGCGGCAGATTTCTTCGCGGGCTTCGTTCTCGGTCATGCGAGCACTGTAAATGCCTTGGTGAAGAAATCGTCGCTGCCAAAGTTGCCGGACTTCAGCGCGATGTGCACGCCTGCCTCTGGCGCAGCATCGGAACGCGCATGGCACCACGGCACGCCGGGGTCGATCTGCGGGCCTATCTGCATCTGCGCGATGCCTAGCGCCTGCACGCATGCACCCGAAGTTTCACCACCGGCCACCACCAGCTGGTGTACGCCGCGTTCGACCAAACCGCGCGCGATGGCTGCAATGGTGCGTTCGACCATCGCGCCGGCCTCTTCGACACCGAGCCTGCCTTGCACCGACTTCACGGCGCCGGCTTCGGCGGTCGAGTAGACGAGCACGGGGCCCTTGTCGATCAAGGGCGCGGCCCAGGCCAGCACTTCGGCGGCAACGTCCACGCCCGCGGCGATGCGCAATGGGTCGACGGCCATTGCCGCGCCGCCGCGCTGGATGAAATCGAGCACCTGCCGGTTGGTGGCTAGCGAGCAGCTGCCCGAGACCACCGCCGTCTTGCCGCCGGCCTTTGGCAATGCACTGGCCTGCGAAGAAGGCGCGAGTCCGAAGTTGGCCGGCAGGCCGATGGCCACGCCCGAGCCCGCGGTGAGCAACGGTATCTTCGCGAGCGCCGGGCCCATGCGCAGCAGGTCGTCGTTCGACACGGCGTCGACGATGGCGATAGACACGCCCTCGGCCTTCAGCTGAGCGATGCGCTCGTCGATGGCGGCCGCGCCGCGCGCCACCACCGTGTAGTCGATCAGCCCCACCTTGCGCTTGCACTGCGCCTGCAGCACGCGCACGAGGTTCGGGTCGGTCATCGGCGTGAGCGGGTGGTTCTGCATGCCGCTCTCGTTGAGCAGCACGTCGCCCGCGAACAGGTAGCCCTTGAACACGGTGCGCTTGTTGTCTGGAAAGGCGGGCGTGGCGATGGTGAAGTCGCATTGCAGCGCATCCATCAGCGCCTCGGTCACGGGGCCGATGTTGCCTTGCGCCGTGCTGTCGAAGGTGGAGCAGTACTTGAAGTAGATCTGCTGTGCACCCTGCGCCTGCAACCAGCGCAGCGCATCGAGCGATTGTGCGATGGCCTCGGCCGGCGCGATGGTGCGCGACTTGAGTGCGACGACGACGGCATCCACATCGGCATCGAGCGAGCCTTCGGGCACGCCGATGGCCTGCACCACGCGCATGCCCGCGCGCACGAGGTTGTTGGCGAGGTCGGTGGCGCCGGTGAAATCGTCGGCGATGCAGCCGAGAACGAGCTTTGCCATGGCTCAGCCCTTCACGACAGGCAGCTTCACGGCCTGTGCGTTTTCGCGCACATAGTCGCGCAGGATGGCGTCGAAGCTGGCGTCGGCCTTCAGGCCCAGCGCTTCGGCGCGCGCTGCGTGGATGCGACTGGGCCAGCTGGTGACGATCTTCGCGATGGCGGCGTCGGGCTCCCAGTCGATCAGGCCGGTGGCGTCCTTGCCGGCAATGCGTTCGAGCGCCTGCGCCATCTCGCGCACGGTGGTCGTCAATGCCGGCAGGTTGATCGCCGTGCGTGCACCCCATTCGGTCGCGCTGGCGGTGGCCGCGCGCACGATTCCCGCGACGGTGTTGCCGGGCGATGCCAGCGCGACCGGCGTGTCGGGCGACACGGGGCAGCGTGCACGCTCGCCGGCCAACGGCTCGCGCAGCATGCCGCTCAGGAAGCTGGAGGCCGCGCCGTTGGGCTTGCCCGGGCGCACCGACACCGTCATGAGCCGCACATTGCGGCCCTGCACGAAGCCCTTGCGCGTGAAGTCGGCCACCAGCTGCTCGCCGATGAATTTCTGGATGCCGTAGCTGTTCTGCGGTGTCGGCAGCGTGGTGTCTTCGATCACTGCGGGCAGGCGCTGCTCGGGCGAATCGCCGAACACGGCGACCGAGCTGGAGAACACGAACACCGGCGAGTGGCCCGCGCGGCGGCAGGCCTCGAGCAGGCCGCGCGTGGTGTCGAGGTTGCTGCGCATGCCCAGGTCGAAGTCGGCCTCGCATTCGCCGCTCACAGCGGCGGCGAGGTGGAACACCACGTCGGTATCGGCCAGCGGCAGCGCGCCGTTGCCGGCCTGCTCGTACAGGTCGCCCTGCACGAACTGCACGCGGGCATCGCCGGCCAGGTCGGCGGGCGGCGGCACGCGGTCGGCCAGGGTGATGCGCGACACGGGCTGCGCGGCGCCGCCGGCCAGTGCGAGGTTGCCGCCCGCAAGCAGCGTGCGGGCGAGGCGGGCGCCGAGGAAGCCGCAGCCGCCGGTGATGAGGATGTTCATGAGCGAGTGTGTCCTTCTTGTCTTGTTCAGGCCTGTTTTTTCGGCGCCGGCACTTCGATGCCCGGGAAGATCTTGATCACCGCGCTGTCGTCTTCGCGCGCATAGCCCGCGGTCGATGCCTGCATGAACATCTGGTGCGCGGTGGACGACAGCGGCAGCGGAAACTTGGTCGCGCGCGCCACGTCGAGCACCAGGCCCAGGTCCTTCACGAAGATGTCGACGGCCGACAGCGGCGTGTAGTCGCCCGCGAGCACGTGCGCCATGCGGTTCTCGAACATCCAGCTGTTGCCGGCGCTGTGCGTGATGACTTCGTACAGCGCCGCAGGGTCCACGCCTTCGCGCAGGCCCAGCGCCATGGCCTCGGCAGCCGCGGCTATGTGCACGCCGGCCAGCAGCTGGTTGATGACTTTCACCTTGCTGCCCGCGCCCGCGCTGTCGCCCAGGCGGTAGACCTTGGCGGCCATCGCGTCGAGCACCGCGCCGGCCTTCTCGTAGGCGGCGGGCGTACCGGCGGTCATCATCGTCATCTGGCCACTCGCAGCTTTCGCTGCGCCGCCGGAGATGGGCGCGTCGAGGTACAGGATGCCCTGCGCGGCAAGGCGCGCTTCGAGCGCCACCGACCAATTCGGATCGACGGTGGAGCACATCACGAACAGGCTGCCGGGCTTCATCGATGCGGCGCAGCCGGGCGTGGTGCCGTCGCCGAACAGCACCGACTCGGTCTGCGCCGCGTTCACGACGACGCTGACCACGATGTCGCACTGCGCACCGAGCGCGGCCAGCGTGTCGCAGGCCGTGCCGCCATCGCGCGCGAAGGCTTCGGCGACCTCGCGGCGCACGTCGAACACGTGCGGCGCATGGCCCGCACGGCGCAGCGATTGCGCCATGCCGGCGCCCATGGCGCCGAGGCCCACGAGTCCGACGACGGGGGGGGTGGTGGTGGAAGTCATGCAGGGATTCTTTCTTTCGAGGTCAGCGATTGACGAGTTGCTTGGGCGTGAGCCACACGCCGATGGCGCCGAGCACCAGCGCACCGGCCAGCACGTACATGCCGATCTGCGTGCTGCCGGTCAGGTCTTTCAGGTAGCCGATGAGGTACGGGCTCACGAAGCCCGCGAGGTTGCCCACCGAGTTGATGGCCGCGATGCCGGCAGCAGCAGCCGTGCCCGTGAGGAAAGCGGTGGGCAGCGACCAGAAGAGCGGCGCGCAGGTCAGCACGCCGGCTGCTGCGAGCGAGAGGAACGCCAGCGACACGACCGTGTTCTGCGTATACGAAGCCGCGACCGTGAACCCGATCGCGCCCATCAGCGCGGGCACGATCAGGTGCCAGCGGCGCTCCTGGCGGCGGTCGGCGCTGCGGCCGAAGAGGTTCATCGCGACGATGGCGCAGACGAAGGGGATCGCGCTGAGCAGCCCGATGTTCAGGTTGCCCTGCACGCCCGTGGCCTTGACCAGCGTGGGCAGCCAGAAAGTGAGTGCGTATTGGCCCATGACGAAGGCGAAGTAGATGAACGCCATCCACCATATGCGCGCATCGCGGAACACGCCAGCCACCGAGTGCGGGCCCTTGGCGCCGTGGGCGGCGTCGCGCGCCACCTCGCGCTGCAGCAGCGCCTTTTCTTCAGCACTCAGCCAGCGCGCCTGGGCGATGCCGTTGTCGAGGTAGACCAGCACCATCACGCCCACGAGCACGGCGGGAACGGCTTCGATCAAGAACATCCACTGCCAGCCGCTCATCGACGAGACGCCGTGGAAGCTGTCCATGATCCAGCCCGACAGCGGGTTGCCGAAGATGCCCGCCACCGGAATGGCCGACATGAACACCGCGATGATCCGCGCGCGCCGGTGCGCCGGATACCAGTGCGTGAGGTACAGGATCACGCCCGGATAGAAGCCCGCCTCGGCCACGCCGAGCAGGAAGCGCAGGATGTAGAAGCTGGTCGGCGTCTTCACGAACATGAAGCAGGCCGAGAGCAGGCCCCAGGTGATCATGATCCGCGCGATCCAGATGCGCGCGCCCACGCGGTTGAGCAGCAGGTTGCTCGGCACCTCGAACAGGAAGTAGCCGAGGAAGAAGATGCCCGCGCCCAGGCCGAACACGGTTTCGCTGAAGCCCAGGTCCTGGCCCATCTGCAGCTTGGCGAAGCCCACGTTGACGCGGTCGAGGTACGCGACCACATAGCAAAGCATGAGAAAAGGCACGAGGCGCCAGAACACCTTGGCGTAAGTGCGCTTTTCGAGCGCGGCATCGGCTGCGGCGGACGACGGCATGGCGCCGGCCTGGAGGGTCGAGGAAGTCATGAGAAAGCTTTGTCTCGGTTGATTTGTCAGGTCATCATACAAATTTGAGATTTGTGAACTGACCCGGGTAAACCCGGAGATCGCGCCGTTCGCGGCGACTTTCTGGTGTCTTTCTGTGTCGGCTCGGCTGCCTACAGCTCGCTTTAGCTGCCTATTGGCCAGCCTTCGACCAAGGGCCGCGCGAGCTGCGCGCCTTCCTGCTGCCAGAACGCGGGATCGGCCTGCTCGATGCGGCGGATCGCGTTGTCCATGTGGCTCTTGGCCGCCTCGCGCGCCCGCAGCGGATCGCCGGCCTCGATGGCTTCGACGATGCGCGCATGCTCTTGCGCCACCTCGCGCGCGAAGTCGGCGCGGCGCGCCTCGTTGGCGCGCGTGACGCGGGTGGCGCCGTGAAGGAACTGCCGCAGGTACTGCAGCGTGCCGATGAGGAAGGGGTTGCGCGCAGCCTCGGCAATAGCGCGGTGGAAGCGCACGTCTTCGTCGGCTCCGTTGCCACCCGCTTCCGCGGCGGCGTGCAGCGCGTCGATGGCGTCGCGGATGCGCTGCACATCGTCTGGCGTGCGGCGCTCGGCGGCCAGCGCTGCCACTTCGGCTTCGAGCGCACGGCGCAGCTCGACCATCTGGATGACGGCTTCGCGCGAGGCCACGTGCGGCATCTCGAAGCGCAGCGGCTCGACGCCGGCGGCACGCACATACACGCCGCTGCCCTGGCGCGAGTCGAGCAGGCCCAGCGACTTGAGCCGCGACACCGCTTCACGCACCACGGTGCGGCTCACGCCGAACTGCTCGGCCAGCGCGGTCTCGGTCGGCAGGCGGTCGCCTTCGGAAAGGCGCCCGCTGCGCACCTCGGCGGCCAATGCATCGGCGACCTGGTCGGCCAGGCGGACGCTGGGGGCGAGGGATTGGAAGCGGGCAGTCATGGGCGCGAATGGGGTGGGGCCTGCGACTCTAACGCAGGCCCTGCGCGACCGCCGCGGCCTCAGTTCAGCGCGTGGCGAGCAGCCCGCGCGATGCTGGCCGCATCGACACCGAAGAACCCGCGCAGCGCCGCACGCGTGTCGCTGCGGCCGAAACCATCGGTGCCCAGCGTGATGTAGCGGCGGCCTTCCGGCAGGAAGGCACGCACGCTCTCAGGCACGGCGCGCACGTAGTCGGTGGCGGCAATGATGGGCGCCTTGCTGCCCTTGCCGAGCTGCTGCGCGATGAACGCGGTGCCGGCTTCTTCACCCGACAACGCGCGCTGCTCGCAAGCCAGCCCGTCGCGCGCAAGTTCGCTCCAGCTCGTGACGCTGAACACCTCGGCCTCGATACCTTCTTCGGCCAGCAGCTGCGCGGCCTTCACAACCTCTGTGAGGATCGCGCCGGAGCCCATCAGCGTGACCTTCTTCTTCGCCTTGCCCGATGCCGGCGCATACGTGCCGAAGCGATAGCACCCGCGCAGGATGTCGCCTTCCGCGCCCTCGGGCACATCGGGCTGCGCGTAGTTCTCGTTCATGAGCGTGACGTAATAGAACACGTCCTTCTGCTCGACCATCATCTCGCGGATGCCCGCATCGACGATCACCGCCATCTCGCCCGCGTAGGCCGGGTCGTAGGCCTTGCAGTTGGGAATGGTCGCGGCCACGAGGTGGCTGCTGCCGTCCTGGTGCTGCAGGCCTTCGCCGCCGAGCGTGGTGCGCCCGGACGTGGCGCCGAGCAGGAAGCCGCGCGCACGCTGGTCGGCCGCGGCCCAGATGGCGTCGCCCACGCGCTGGAAGCCAAACATCGAGTAGTAGATGTAGAAGGGCAGCATCGCCAGGCCATGCACGCTGTAGCTGGTGGCGGCCGCCGTCCAGCTCGCGATGGCGCCGGCTTCGCTGATGCCTTCTTCGAGGATCTGCCCGTCGGTGGCTTCGCGATAGCTCAGCACCGAGCCGATGTCTTCCGGCGCGTAGCGCTGGCCCACGCTCGAATAGATGCCCACCTGCTTGAACAGGTTGGCCATGCCGAAGGTGCGCGCCTCGTCGGCCACGATGGGCACGATGCGCGGGCCCAGGGCCTTGTCCTTCATGAGGTTGCCCAGCATGCGCACGAAGGCCATGGTGGTGCTCATTTCCTTGCCGGCGGCGGCCGTGGCGAACTGCGCGTAGCTCGCGATGTCGGGCTTGGCCACCACGTCGCAAACAGTGTCGCGGCGCGGCATGGCGCCGCCGAGCGATTCGCGGTGCTGGCGCAGGTAGCGCATCTCGGCGCTGTCTTCGGCGGGGCGATAGAAGTCCATCGCGGTGGCCTGCGCATCGGTCAGCGGCAGGTTGAAGCGGTCGCGGAATTCGATGAGGTCCACGTCGCCCATCTTCTTGTGCGAGTGCGTGGTCATCTTGCCCTGCGCGGCGCTGCCCATGCCGTAGCCCTTCTTGGTGTGGGCGAGGATCACGGTGGGCTGGCCCTTGTGCTTGGCCGCAGCCGCGTAAGCCGCATGGATCTTCACGAGGTCGTGGCCGCCGCGCTTGAGGCGGTCGATCTGCTCGTCGGTCATGCCCTCGGCCAGGCGCGCGAGCTCGGGGTTCTGGCCGAAGAAGTTGTCGCGGTTGAAGCGGCCGTCTTTTGCGGCGAAGGTCTGCATCTGGCCGTCGACGGTGTTGGCGAACACGCGGGCCAGCGCGCCGCTCGTGTCCTGCGCGAAGAGGCCGTCCCAGTCGCTGCCCCACACGAGCTTGATGACGTTCCAGCCCGCGCCGGCAAACAGCTTTTCGAGCTCGTCGATGATGCGGCCGTTGCCGCGCACCGGGCCATCGAGGCGCTGCAGGTTGCAGTTGACGACCCACACGAGGTTGTCGAGTTTTTCGCGCGCGGCGAGCGTCAGCGCACTCATCGACTCGGGCTCGTCCATCTCGCCGTCGCCGAACACGCCCCACACCTTGCGGCCTTCGCAGTTCAGCAGGTTACGGTGCGTGAGGTAGCGCATGAAGCGCGCGTGGTAGATCGAGCTGATGGGGCCGATGCCCATCGAGCCGGTGGGGAACTGCCAGAAGTCCGGCATCAGGTACGGATGCGGATAGCTGCACAGGCCGCGCGCGCCGCTGCCGTCGACGAAGGCGGGAGCGGTGAGCTCCTGGCGGTAGTGCTTCAGGTCTTCTTCGCTCAGGCGGCCTTCGAGGTAGGCCCGCGCATAGACACCTGGGGCGCTGTGCGGCTGGAAGAACACGAGGTCGCCGCGGTGCTGCTCGCTGCGCGCATGAAAGAAGTGGTTGAAGCCGGTCTCGAACAGGTCTGCCGCGCTGGCATAGCTGGCGATGTGGCCGCCGAGTTCGCCATACGCCTGGTTGGCCTTGGCCACCATCGCGAGTGCGTTCCAGCGCATGAGCGAGGCGAGCTTTTCCTCGATGGCAAGGTCGCCCGGGAACGGCGGCTGGTCTTCCGCGGCGATGGTGTTGACGTACGGCGTCGCGAGTTCGGGCTGCCAGCCGATGCGCTGCTGCCGCGCGAGGCGGGCCAGCTCGACCAGCATCTGCCTGGCGCGCTGCGGCCCCTGTGTTTGCGCCAGCGCCACGAAGGCGTCGCGCCATTCGGCGGTCTCGGCGGGATCGGGGTCGTGCGAAAGCTGCGGGTCGAGCAGCAAGGCGCGCATCTGGTCGGCGGAAATCGGGGCGTTCATACCGGCACTTTAGGCCGCCTTGCGGAAAATTAGCTACTGGCGCGGGCAATCCCACGCCAGCCTCGCAGCATAAAATTCCGCCATTTCTTGAATTCAAAGCATTTCATGCAACTCGACGCCATCGACCTGCGCATTCTGGATGAGTTGCAGCGCGACGGTGCGCTGTCGAACGTGGAGCTGGCGCGGCGCGTGCACCTGTCGCCGTCGCCCTGCCTGGCGCGCGTGAAGGTGCTCGAAGCGAACGGCGTGATCGACCGCTATGTGGCGCTCGTCAGCGCGAAGGCATTGGGCCTGGGGCTCAACGTGTTCATCTCGATCAGCCTCACGACGCAGAGCAAGCAGTCGCTCGCCGACTTCGAGCAACGCATCGCCGAGCACGACGAGGTGATGGAGTGCTACCTGATGACGGGCGACAGCGACTACCTGATCCGTATCGCGGTGGCGGACATGGCGGCGCTGGAAAAATTCATCCTGGAACAGCTCACGCCGATTCCGGGAATCGAGAAGATCCGCTCGAGCTTTGCGCTCAAGCAAGTGCGATACAAGACGGCGCTGCCGTTGCCGGCAGCGCCGCTGTAGGGACGCTCAAAGGTTGATCAGAGGCCGATCAGGCCGCCGTCGTCCTTCGTGATGACCACGGTCGCCGAGCGAGGACGGGCGGTGCCGCCCTGCGGCCAGTGGCTGAGGAACTTCGTCGGATCGCTGATGTTGGCCTTGGCCGTGTTCTCGCCCGGGTGCTGGATGTTCACGAACAGCGCACGGCCGTCGCCCGATTCGGCGATGCCGGTGATTTCGCAATCAACCGGGCCAACGAGGAAGCGGCGCAGGCCGTCGGTGCCCGGGGCCTTGCCGACGAAGGTGGCCTGCGTGGCGGTGGTGCCCCCATCGACGTTGGTGATGGTCTTCGCGGCACCATCGCCGACCTTGCCCGGCAGGGCGCCGAGCAGCATGCAGTTGGTCACGTCGGTGTACTTGCCGTCGTCGGTCTCGATCCACAGCAGGCCGGGCGCGGCCTGACTGAACCACATGCCGTCAGGGCTGGAGAAGTCGTTGTCAGCGCCAAGGGCGGACAGGTTCACGTCGGCCGACGCGGTCGAGCGCGCGCCGAACAGGTACACGTCCCACTTGAAGGTGGCGGCGGCGGGGTCGCCACCGGCATCCGCGAAACGGATGATGTGGCCGTTCGGGTTGCCCTTCTGATCGACGCCGTTCTTCGGGTCGTTGTACGAACGCGGGTTGGCCGCGTCGGTGCCAGTGACCGGACGTGCCGAGTTGTTGGTGAGGGTGAGGTACACCTCGCCGTTCTTCGGGTTGACGGCCGTCCATTCCGGGCGGTCCATCTTCGTGGCGCCAGCCGCATCGGCTGCGTGGCGTACGTTGATCACGACATCGGCCGCATCGGCGAATGCATAGCCGGCGTAGCTCGAGGTGATGTTGTTGACACCGAGCTTCAGTTCGAGCCAGTCGCCCGTGCCGTCGGCCTTGAATTTGGCGACGTAGAGCTTGCCGTCGTCCATGTACTTGTCGCCGGCCGCAATGCCGCCGCCGACGTCGGCCGCGTCCCAGTTCTTGGTGGACACGAACTTGTAGAGGTACTCGTTCTGCGAGTCGTCGCCCATGTACCAGACCAGCGGCTTGCCGACCACGACCGGGCCGAGGCAGGCGCCTTCATGGCCGAAGCGGCCGAGCGCGGTGCGCTTCTTCGGCGTGCTGCTGGGAGCGAACGGGTCGATCTCGACCACCCAGCCGTATGTGTTGGAGCCGTTGCGGTAGTCGTCGACGGCAGTCGCGCCGATGACCTCGGTATTCCAGCGGCCATACAGGTTGTCGGCAGTGTCGGGCGTGACGGTGGCCCAGAGCTCGCGGCCAGCGCTGGCCACGCCATAGCGGGTGAAGCTTGCGATTTCCTTCGCGGTGCGCTGGGGGTCGTCGTTGGCCTTGATGCGGCGGAAGTAGCCGGCCCAGTTTTCTTCGCAGGTCAGGTACGTGCCCCACGGCGTGGTGCCGTTGGCGCAGTTGTTGAGCGTGCCGCGGGTCTTGCTGCCGTCGGTCGAGTACTTGGTCTTCAGGTAGTCGGTCTTGGCGGCCGGGCCCGAGAAGGTCATCTCGGTCAGCGTGTGGACGCGACGATTGAAAGTCGAGTCCTGCTTGTAGCTCCAGGTGCTGCCGCTCTTGTTGACCTCGATCGCGCTCACGCCGTGCAGGTAGAACTCGCGCAGCACTTCGTCGGCGACGGTACGCACGGCGGCATTGCCGGTGCCGGTGATGGTCTGGCCGGCGGGGTGCAGGAACAGCGGCGTGATGGCCTCGTGGTTCATCACGAGCATGCCGCGCGAGGCGTTGGCGGCATCCCACTTGTTCGAGGCATTCATGCCGAAGAAGGTCATGCCGTCGTGGTGGTCGCCGGCGCGGCGGTCGTAGGTGGTGGCGTCGTCGGTGCCGTCGTTCTTGTAGGCAGCGACGCCCGAGGCGATCGGGTCGCCCAGGCGATACAGCACGCTGGCGGTGTAGCCGGCAGGCACGGTCACGACGTCGGCGAGGCTCTTTGCGACGGCATTGAAACCGAGCTTCATCGGAGCGGGGGAAGGAGCGGGAGCCGGCGCAGGGGGGGCGGGTGCGGGGGCCGGGGGCAGGACCGGGAAGCTGGTGCCACCGCCGCCACCGCCGCCGCATGCCTGGAGCAGCGCGGTACCGGCAGTGCCGACGCCCAGGCCGAACAGATGGCGGCGGCTCAGGCGCGAGGCGATCAGGTCGGTGAACGAGGGGTTCGACGTGGGGTTGGTGCCGATGTCGTCGAGGTCGACCGAGGGATCGTCGGTGCGGGTATTTGCGGTCATGCGCAATGTCTTTCTTCGTGGGTTGGGGGAGAAACCAGCCCGCGAAGTTAGGCACTTCGTATGACGACTCCGTGAATTGCTCAGGCTCCAGTCAGGTTGAATCAGGCTGTTTTCAGTACCTCTTCATCAACCCTTCAGGCCCGCGAGGCTCAGGGCGCGGGCAGTTGCCGCGGCCACAGCGCCCACAGGCGCAGCGGCTGGTTCATGCTCGCCGCAAGCCTGCCCGCATCCGCGCCGGTGCCCGCGAAGTAGTCGGCGCGCACGGCGCCGAGGATGGCGCTGCCGGTGTCCTGCGCCACCACCAGTTTCTGCAGTTGCGCCGCCGGCCCGTTGGACGCAAGCCACACCGGGGTGCCGTACGGGATGCTCTCGCGGTCGACCGCGATGGAGCGGCCGGCCGTGAGCGGCACGCCCTGGGCGCCGCGCGGGCCGAAGGCGGCGTCGACCTCGCTCATCGTCTCTTCGCGGAAGAACACGTAGCGCGGGTTGCTCCACATCAGCTGCGTCACGCGCTGCGGGTTCTGCGCTGCCCAGGCCTTGGTGTCGTCGGGCCACTTGCCGACCTTGCTCACGCCCTGGCTCATCAGCCATTGCTGCACGCTGCGGTAGGGCTGCTCGTTGGTGGCCGAGAAGGCCACGCGCACGGTGTGCTGGTAGCCGTTGGCCTCGGTGATGCGCAGGCGCCCGGAGCCCTGGATGTGCAGCATCAGCGCGTCGATGGGGTCGGCCATCCATGCGATCTCGCGGCCGCGCAGCGCAGCCTGGGCTTCGGGCAGGGTCTCGATCTCCTGGCGCGTGTACCAGGGACGGCGCGGCACCAGGCCGTCGGGGGCCTGGTAGATCGGCACGTTGAAGGTGGCGGTGGGCACGCGCGATGCTTCGTACACCGGCTCGTAGTAGCTGGTGAGCTTGCCTTCGGTCTGGCCGTTGAGCGCCTCGATGCGATAGGGCTGCAGCCGGTCGGTCATCCACTGGCGCTGCTCTTCGGGGGTGGCAATGGTCAGCTGGCGCACGTCGCGGCACAGCGGCGCGAAGGCGGCGTTGGGGCGCGAGCAATTCGCCAGCAGCGCGATCCAGGCCTCGTGCAGCGGGTCTTCGCCGAACCCGGGCAGCTCGCCCCACCCGACCGGCACCCAGCGGCTCTTGGGGTGCGCGAGCGAGCCGGTGAGCGGACCGAGGTCTCGCGGCTGGGTGGCGGGGGGGCGGGTGGGGGCCTCGGGCGCGCGCGGGCCGGTGGAACAGGCCGCGAGCGTTGCTACGATCACAAGCCCGACCAGCCACTGGAGTCCATTTCTCATGGGTTTGATTCTGCTTGAAGCCCTCGCCGCGGGACTCGTGTTCATCTTGATCATCTGGTGGACCATGTTTTCCGGCCGCAACAAGGGTGAATTGCATGACGACGACGAGCCTGAAGCAGGCCGCGACGCCACCGATCGAAACCCGCCGCCGGAAACGTGAATTGCTTGTGCAGTCCCGCGCCGCGCCGCCATGTCGGACAACTACCCCATCGCTATTACTTTAGTAGCAATCATCGTAGCATTCATGCGCTATGGCGAAACTTTTCTTATTTTCTGTGGGGCTTTGAGCCCGTACCATCGCGTACGCCCGGAAGCTAAGCTGTGGCCCGCCTGATTCAACCTAGAAAGGGATCGCCATGAAAAAGTTTGTACTCGCCACCACTGCCACAGCGCTCATCCTGTCCGGCTGCGCCGGCGGCATGACCGACACGCAGCGCAACACCGGCATCGGCGCCGGTATCGGCGCGCTCGGCGGCGCCGCCATCGGCTCGGCCACGGGCGGCAACCGCGGCGCCATCGGTACGGGTGCGGTGCTCGGCGCGGCAGCCGGCGCGCTCGGCGGCTACCTGTGGTCGCAGCGCATGGAAAATCAGAAGCGCCAGATGGAAGCTGCCACGCAGGGCACCGGCATCGCCGTGACGCAGACGCCGAACAACGAGCTGAAGCTGCAGATCCCGAGCGACGTGTCCTTCGACGTGGGCCGCGCCAACATCAAGTCGAATTTCGCGCCGGTGCTCGACCAGTTCGCGAACGGCCTGCGCAACAACCCGAACGCCGAGGTGCGCATCATCGGCCACACCGACAGCACCGGCTCCGACGCCATCAACAACCCGCTGTCGGTCGAGCGTGCCACCAGTACCCGCGACTACCTCGTGGCGCGCGGCGTGAACGCGGCGGCCTTCCGCATCGAGGGCCGCGGCTCGCACGAACCGATTGCCGACAACAACAGCGATGCCGGCCGTGCGCAGAACCGCCGAGTCGAAATCTACGTGGGCGAGCGCGCGCCGCAGGGCTGAGCGTTCACCACCCCGGGAAACCGGCCGCGCTGAAAGGCCGGTTCCCACCACTACCGTTCCATTGGTCCATAGAGAGGGAAATTCATGAGGAAGTTTGTTGTTGCTAGTGCGGCTGCGGCCGCTTTGCTTTTTATTGCGGGCTGCGCTTCGCAGTCGCCGCCGCCGGCAGCCGCCGCTCCGGCTGCTGCACCGGCTGCGCCAGCCAACAGCTGGACGGCCCGCCTGGCCGCACTGAAGACCGACCTGGAAGCCTCGACCAAGGGCACGGGCGCGGTGATCGAACAGACCGCCGACAACCAGCTGCACGTGGTGATTCCGAACGAGCTGTCGTTCGACACCGGCCGCGCCAACGTCAAGCGCAACCTGGCTCAGGTACTCGACAAGGTCGCCGACGGCCTGAAGAACGCCACCGCCGCCAGCGTGCGCGTGGTCGGCCACACCGACAACACGGGCAGCGAAGAAGGCAACGAACGCCTCTCGGTGAGCCGCGCTGACAGCGTGCGCAATCACCTGGTGGGCCGCGGCGTGTCGACCACGGCCATCACCACCGACGGCCGCGGCTCGCGCGAGCCTCTGGCCGACAACGGCACGGCAGCAGGCCGCGCCCAGAACCGCCGCGTCGAAATCTTCGTCGCGGAAAAGGTCTGATCTTCTAGAGATCCCGAAGTCGGTTGGCCAATTCGACGGCCGACTTCACTTCCATCTTGTCGAACACGCGCGCGCGGTGCACTTCCACCGTGCGCACGCTGATCGCGAGCTGGTCGGCGATGAGCTTGTTGGGCAGGCCCTCGATCACCAGCCGCATCACGTCGCGCTCGCGGTCGGTCAGCTCGCCGATGCGCTCGGCCAGCCCGCGCCGCACGCGCTGCACTTCCAGCGCCTGAAGCGACGCATTCAACGCATGCTCGATCCGGTCGACCAGCGCGTTGTCCGAGAACGGCTTCTCGCAGAAATCGAAAGCACCGCGCTTGACCGCGTCGACGGCCGTCGGCACGTCGGCGTGGCCCGTCAGGAAGATCACCGGCATCGAGGGCAGCAGGCCGCGCTCGGCCAGCCGGTCGAACAGCACCAGTCCGCTGGTGCCGGGCATGCGCACGTCGAGCAACAGGCACAGCGGCTGTTCGGGCAACGGGCCCTGGTCGAGAAACTGCTCGAAGGCCTCGGCGCTTGCGAAGTGCTCGCTGGCCAGGCGCCGCGAGCGCAGCAGCCAAGCCAGCGCCTCGCGCACGCTGGCGTCGTCGTCCACGATAAAGATCAAGCCATCGATCAGCGGTTGCATGCGGTGAGATCCAGCAGAAGATTGTTTGATTGATTGATTGAAACGCCGTCAGCCCGCGGCCGGCAGCGTGAATCTGAACACGGTGCCGCGCGGCTTGTTCGGCTCGAACACCAGCGCCCCGCCATGTTGCTCCACCACCGTGCGGCACAGGCTGAGGCCAAGCCCCATGCCATCGGCACGCGTGGTGAAAAAGGGCGTGAAGAGCCGCTCGGCAACTTCCTCGCTGATGCCGCTGCCCAGGTCGGCCACCGAGAACTCGAGCCAGCGCCGCCCGTCTTCCTGCACCGCGGCGCCCACCGCGTTGGCGCGCGCCACGCGCAGCCGCAGCACGCGGCTGCCGACATTGTCGGGGCCGTCCATGGCCTGCATCGCATTGCGCGCGAGGTTCAGCAGCACCTGCTCGACCAGCGTGCGGTCGCACATGGCCGCGGGCAGGCGGTCTTCCAGCACCACCTCGATGATCACGCCGAGCTTGCGCGCCTGCAGCCGCACCAGCGGCAGCACCGCGTCGATCAGCGCCTGCGGCGCCACGGCCTCGCGCGTGCGGTCACGCCGGCGCACGAAGTCGTGCACGCTGCGAATGACCTGGCCCGCGCGGTCGGCCTGCTCGGCAATGCGCCTCACCGCCATCGCGACCTCGCCCTGGTCGCCTTTGGCATGCGGCCCGAGCAGGTTGAGCGAACCACTCGCGTAGCTGGCGATGGCGGCCAGCGGCTGCGTGAGCTCGTGGCTCAGCAGCGAGGCCATCTCGCCCACCGTTGCAAGCCGCGCGCTCGCCTGCAGTCGCTCCTGGCTGGCACGCGAAAGCTCCTCGATGCGGCGCTGCTCGCTCACATCGATGAACGCGCTCATCCAGCCGGTCTGCACCTTGTGCGCGTTGATCAGCGGCGCCTCGAAGATCAGCACCGGAAAGCGCGTGCCGTCCTTGCGCATGAAGACCGACTCGAAGCCTTCGCGCGGCGGCATGCCGCCCGCAAGGCGCCGCGCCTGCCGCTGCTGGTACTCGTGCGCCAGCTCGGTGGGCCAGTAGGGCGCATCGGCGTTGTCGGCCATGAGCTCCTCGGGGCTGAAACCGACCATCTCGCAGAAGGCCGGGTTCACGTAGGTGATGCGGCCCTGCAAATCTCGCGCACGCAGGCCGGTGATGACCGAGTCTTCCATCGCCTTGCGGAAGGCGAGCGCATCGGCCAGGTCGCGCTCGGCGCGCAGGCGGCGGCGCGTGTCGCGCGCGAGCAGCACCAGCACCGACACCAGCGCGATGGAGATCGCCGTGACCAGCGCCGTGAGCATGTTCGGGAACAGGTCTGGTGCGGCGCGCCAGCCGTCGACACGCAGCATCAGCGCGGTGCCCGGCAGGTCGATGAGCTGCTGCGAGGTGAACACGCGCGTGCCGGTGCGCCGCGAGGTGCCGAGCGCTACCAGCCGCGTGCCGTCGGCCTCGGTGAAGGCCACTTCCTGGCCGCGCGTGAGCGTGGGGCCGACCAGTTCGATCAGCGCGTCGCGCAGCGAGTAGCTGGCCACGAGATAGCCCCCGGCATCGATGGGCACGCACAGCTCCATCACTTCGATGCCGCCGCCGCCGGCAATCGGCACGTAGTGGCTCGGCGAATAGGCCGGCGCGCCGAGCTTGCGCGCGGCGGCGCAGGCCAGCGTCACGTCGGACTGCTCGGCCCCGCGGCTCTCCTCGTCGAGGATGCGCATGCGATAGGGCGTGTTGACGGCCTGCTGCGGGCGCAGCGCGGCGTCGCGCCATTCGAGCCGCAGCCATTCGCGATGCTCACGCAGCAGCGCGGCCGCAACCTCGGACCATTGCGCGCGGTCGACGCCCGGAGCCTGCGTGGCGCGCAGGCTCTGCGCATTGCGCTGGAAGCCGCTGCGCAGGTCGGAGACGGCGTCGGCGGTGTCGCGGTCGAGCGCCGCCTGCACCTGCTCGACCTCGTGCCGCCCCGCGAGCCACACCACCGTGACCAGCAGCACCGACACCAGCACCGCCAGCAGCAGCCACAAGAACCAGCGCTGCCACAGCGAGCGCAGCCGCGCGTACGCCAGCAGCGCCCACCGCTGCGGTGCGACGGTCAGCAGCGCATCGGACATCGCTAGAGAACGCAGTGCGAGAGCACGGGCAGCTGGGTTCGCGTGCGCTCGACCTGCGCAGCGTCGATGTCGAACAGCACCACGCCCTCTTCAGTGGCCTGCTGCGCCACCACCGTGCCCCAGGGGTCGATCACCAGCGACTGGCCCCAGGTGTGGCGACCGTTCTCGTGCGTGCCACCCTGCGCGGGCGCAACCACCCAGGCCAGGTTCTCGATGGCGCGGGCGCGCAGCAGCACCTCCCAGTGCGCGGCGCCGGTGGTGCGCGTGAAGGCGCTGGGCACCAGCAGCAGGTCGGCGCCCTGTTTGGCGAGCGCGCGGTACAGCTCGGGAAAGCGCAGGTCGTAGCACACGCTCATGCCCACGCGCCAGCTGTGGCCGTCTCGCGAGGGCAGGTCGAACACCACTGGCTCCTTGCCCGGCGCGATGACGCGGCGCTCGTCGTAGCGCTCGGTGCCGTTGTCGAAGAAAAAGAGATGGATCTTGTCGTAGCGCGCCACGCACCGGCCTTCGGGCGAGAAGGCCAGCGAGCTGTTGAACACGTGCTCGGCGTCGGTGCTCTCGATGGGCAGCGTGCCGCCGACGATCCACAGGCCGAACTCGCGCGCCGCGTCGGCCAGGAAGCCCTGCACCGCACCCGCGCCGGCGGTCTCGCGCAGGCCGAGCTTGTCGGTGTCTCGCGCGCCCATCATGCAGAAGTACTCGGGCAGCACGGCCAGTTCGGCACCGGCCGCAGCAGCCTGCGCGAGCAGGTCGTGGGCGCGCGCCAGATTGGCTTCGCGGGCGATGGCCGACACCATCTGGATGGCTGCGACTTTCATTGCGTGATCTCCGTTTTCTTGCCTTCGTCTGCTGTCGACGAGCCCGGCAGGCCGGGGATGTTCGGAATGCTCTGGGGCAACAGCTGCAGGGTGCGCGGCACCTTCGCTATTTTGGGGTCGGCCCAGGTGCCCTCGACGTGGAACTCCTGCGTGGCCGCCGCCGCGAGCGGCTTGCTCAGCACCCATTGGGCCAGGAATGTGCCCAGGCCGATGGCGGGGTTGATGGCGGTGGCCACGAGCGCGGCCGTGCCGGCATTGATCTCGGGCACCACCACCACGCGCAGGTTCTGCGTCTCGCGCACGATGTCGGCCGAGCCGTCCATCAGCGCGGCGGCGTTGACGCCCTTCATCTGCAGGTTGTTGGTGCTGGCGATGCCCTTGTTGATCTTCGCGTCGCCGCGGATGAAGTCGAAGGCGAAGCCCTGGCTGAAGACGTCGCGGAAGTCGAGCGTGAGCCGCCTCGGCAGCGCCTGCAGGCTCAGCACGCCGAGCAGCTTGGCCAGGCCCGGGTCGGCCTTGAGGAACTGGCCTTGCTCCACGTCGACCTGCAGTTGCCCGCCCAGGCTCGGGTAGTCGAGCGAGAACGGCGAGCCGCGCCAGTTGACGTCGCCTTCGAGCCGCCCGCGGCCGCGCGCAAGCACGCCCGGCATGCCGAAGCGCGTGAGCAGTTCGCCGGCATCGGCGATGTCGAGCTTGAAGGTCATGGCGGTGCGGCGCTGGCCGGCCGCGGCGCCGGGCACGGCTGCCCAACTGCCCTTGGCCGCGAAGCTGGCCTCGGGCATGGTGAAGACCAGCTTGTTGAGCGCCCATTCGCGGCCCGCGCCGCCGCGGTTGACGGCGTCGATCTCGGCGCGGCCGAGGCGCTTGCCGAGCAGCTCGAAGTCGTCGATCACGATGTCCAGGGCCGGCAGGGTGCCGGGCTGCTCGTCGAGCAGGGCCTCGACCTGCGTGGCCTCGGCCGGCGCGATCTTCAGCCGCGCAAGCCGCGCGTAGAGGCGCCCGGCCTGCGTGTGGCGGTATTCGGCGTAGCCGCTGAGTTCGGTGGCGTCGATGTTGGCGCGCCAGACGGCGCCCTCGCGCGTGCCGCCGAGCACCACGTTGTGCAGCGTGCGGCCCGCAATGCCGAGCTGCTGCGCGCGCACTGCGATGCGCGTGGGCAGGTAGGCCTGCGACGGATCGTCGGCCCGCTCCGCGGCCTCGGTGCCGGTGCTGGCGGCGTCGCCGATCAGCGCCTGCCATGCGGCCATGTCGAGCTTGGCGACGTTGACGTTCGCAAACACGCCCTTGTCGGGCAGGCTGGCCGTCTCGCCCTGCGCGAGGCCGACGCCGATGCTGCCGCGCTGCACGCGCGCCTCGTTGCCGACGAGATCGCGCACGTACTGGACGGCGCCGACGCGGCCAAGGTCGAGCGAGAGCTGGTCCTGCGTGGCAACGCTCGTGCCCTGGCGGGTTTCGCGCGCGAGCACCTTCTTCTCGATGCGTAGCGGCATCTGCTCTTCGGCGGTCTTCACGAGCGGCAGCGGCAGTTGCAGCGCCAGGCCCTGCAGGCTGCTGGTGAGCGAGAACTCGGGTGTGCCGTCGCGCACCGAGAAGGTGGCTGCGTAGGGCGTGCTGCCGGTCGAGTTCTTCGCGAGGCGAGCGAGCCAGTCGATCTCGCGCGCGCCGCGCAGGCCCTCGGCGGTGGCCGTGCCCTGCGCCTTCAGGGCGACTTCGCGGTTGGGGCCGCTGAAGCGGCCCTTGCCCTCGACACGGATGTCCCCGCCCAGCAGCCTGGCCTGCACGCCGGCCAGCGAGAAGCCGGTTTCGGTGAAGCTGACCGTGCCCTTGGCCTGCGTGAACGAAGGCGCCTCGGGCACGACCTGCAGTTCGTTGTCGGCCAGCACGACCGAGGCCTGCACTTTTGCGTTCTCCATGGCCGCAAGGGGCAGCTCGAGGTGCAGCTTGTAGTCGGCCGAGCCGGTGGCGCGCGCGGTGCGCATGATCTCGCCGGTTTCGCCGGCCAGCGGCGCGCCCGCTCGCAGCACCTCGCCGAGCGGGCCCTTGGCCTGTACATCGACGCGCAGCACTTGCGCGTGGTGCGACAGCTCGGGGATCTGCGCTTCGCCCTTGGTCACCTCCACGCCGGTGGCGCCGACCAGGCGACCGCGCGCGTTGCGCACCAGCATGCCGTCGCGCTCGAACACCAGCTCACCCGAAAGGCCGGTGAGCGGGGGCCACACCGGGGCGGGCACGCCGTTGCGCGACGGCGCCGCGATGGACGGCGGCGCGTAGGCGTAGTTGACGTCCGCAACCTTGGCCGCGATACGGAAGTCGCCCTGCTTCGGGTCCTTGAACGGCATGTCGTGCAGGTCGCCGCGCACGCGGAAGTCGACGCTGCTGGCAACGCCCTTGGTGACGGCTTCGCGCACGTAGTCGCGCGTGTGCTGGGGAATGTCGAGCGGCAGGTAGCGGAACACGCGCGTGCCGTCGGCGCGAGTCAGCTTGCCCTGCAGGTCGAGCACGCCGGGAAAGCGGGCCTTGCTGCTCGATGTGGCCGGGTCGCTGGTGCGCCAGCTGGCCTGGGCGTCGCCCTCGGCGTCGGCGTTGGCGAAGCTCAGCTTCGACATCTGCAGCTGCGCGTTGCCGTTGTCGAGCTTCCATTGCAGTTGGGTCGAGAGCCGGTCGATGGGAATGACAGGCTCCTCGAACACGCCCGGGAATTCGAGCGTGCCCTTTGCAATGGCGAGCGTGGCGGTGCCGCCGGTGTGGGTGGCGTCGAAGTCGATCGTGGCGCCGCTCAGGCCGGGGGTGCCCGCATGGACCCTGGGCGGGGTGGCCGCAGCGGTGGTCGCCGACGGTGCCGAGGCCGCCGCTGCGGGCGGGCCCGCAGCCTCATCCGCCGCGCCGGGCTGCGAGGCGATGCGCAGGCCGCTGACGCGGCCCTTGGCCTGGTAGCGGCTGGGCGCGCCCAGCGAGCCCTGCCAGTTCAGGTCGACGTGCTCGACGAGGCCGCGCGGCGCATAGGCGTCGAGCACGCGGTGCGTGGCGTCGCCCAGCGGCAGCCGGTCGGCGATGAGGGCGAGCGCGGCCAGGTCGAGGCGGTCGGCGCGCAGCGCGCCGTGCTCGGGCGTGCGGCCCCTGTTCGGCGTGTGCTGCAGCCACAGGTTGCCACCGGGCCAGCGCAGGCCGTCGCTGGTGTCGAACTGCAGCGCAGTGGTCGAGAACTCGAGCGTTTCCTCGGAGAGCCGCCCCGCGAGACGACCGGTGACGGCGTTCAGCACCAGCGGCGGCAGGCCCTTGTCGAGCGAGACGTCGACCTTGTCGAGCCCCAGGTCGACCGCGCCGCCGACGACCTGGCCGTCGTCGACGTCGGCCCACAGGCGCAGCGCGCCGTTGCCCTGGCGAATGCGGGCGTCGAGCGAGACGTACTGGCCGAGCCGGGTGACGTCGATGTAGGGCAGGTCGGCATAGAGCTGGCCGTCCCAGGTCTGCCAGTGACCGCTGCGCATCGACAGCAGCGGCTGGCGGAACTGGCCGCGAAGGGTGAAGCGCTGGCCCCAGCCGGCCGGCGGCGTGGCGTCGAGCCGCAGGCCATGGCGCCGGGCGCTGTTGCGCGCGACGAAACGCACGTCGGTCAGCAGCAGGGGTTCGGCCTGGCGCTGCTCGTCGGTCCAGCGCACGGTGCCGCCTTCGATGACCAGCTCGCGCTGGGCGAAAAACCAGTCGGCACCGCGGGTCTCTCCGGTCGTATCGGTCGCCATGTGCAATCCAGCCACATGGAGTTTTCCCTGAGTGTCGCGGCGCACGTCGAGCTCCGGACCCTCTACGTAGAGCTGCTCGAAGTTGAGCCGCCAGAGCGAGCGCGGCGACACGCTGGCCACCACGCGCACGAGGCGCAGCGCCTCTCGCTTGTCTGCATCCTGCAGCACCACGTCGCGCAGTTCGAAGGCCGGGAAAAGCCCTTCGGAGCGGGCGGTGATCGATCCGATGCGTACCGGCACGCCGATGGCCTTGCTAGCCTGTGCCTCCAGTGCGCCGCGAAAATCGCCGATTCGCGGCACAATCCACGCGTGTAGGACAACGACTGACAGCGCCAGCAGAAGCCATGCAGCGATCAACAGACCCAGCAGCCAGCGCGCCGTCACAGCGGTGATTTTGAGCAGACGTGAAGGGGTAGACGCCGTGTCGTTCATTGAGGATCGCGCTGTGTCGGGAATTATGACCGCCAGCATTCAGAGGGGTTCCACGGAAACCAGCATCAGTGTGAACCAGTTGCCAGCCACTTCGACGCGCAGCGCGCTCTCTTCTTACTCACGCTTCGTGCAGCGCCTGCGTCGCAGGTATGCGGCCGAGCTTTCATTGCTTCCCCCTGGTGCGCCGCGGCGCGAGTCGATGACGGTGGCTTACGAGGCATTGCGCCAACGTGGGGACAGCGTTGGCGATGCACTGCGAATTGTGCGGCAGCTTGTGATGGAGCGGCTTGTAACGCTTGATTGCGACGAGCAGGCGCCGCTGGCCGTGGTGACCACCGCCGTCACCGAGCTGGCCGAACTGGCACTCGATATTGCGTGCCAGGACGCATGCCACGAACTCGACGCAGTGCACGGCGCCCCTCTCGGCCCCGAAGGCCAGCGCGCTCAGCTGTGGATCGTCGGCATGGGCAAGCTCGGCGCGCGCGAGCTCAACGTGTCGAGCGACATCGACCTGATCTATCTCTACGACGTGGACGGCGAGACCAAGGGCGACGCCGACGGGCGCGGCCGGCTGGCCAACCAGGAGTACTTTGCGCGCGCCGTGAAGCGCATCTATGCGCTGGTGGGCGACACCACCGAGCACGGCTTCGTGTTCCGCGTCGACCTGGCTCTGCGGCCCAACGGCAACTCGGGCCCGAGCGTGGTCTCGCTCGATGCGCTTGAAGAGTATTTCCAGGTGCAGGGCCGCGAATGGGAGCGCTTTGCCTGGATGAAGAGCCGGGTGGTGGCTCCGCGCGACATCGTGCTCGCGGGCCAGGCCCAGGGATTGCGCGGCGCGGTGCTCCCTTTTGTGTTCCGTCGCTATCTCGACTACAGCGTGTTCGATTCGCTGCGCGTGCTGCACCGGCAGATCCGCGAGCAGTCGGCGCGCCGCAGCGCCGGGCGGCCCGAGCGCGCGAACGACGTGAAGCTGTCGCGCGGCGGCATCCGCGAGATCGAGTTCACCGTGCAGCTGCTGCAGGTGGTGCGCGGCGGCCAGTTTCCCGAGCTGCGCACGCGGCCCACGCTCGATGCGCTGCAGCGCCTGGCGCGCGCCAACCTCATGCCACAGGAAACGGCCGATGCTCTGGCCGCGGCCTATGAGTTTTTGCGCCGCGTGGAGCACCGTATTCAATACCTCGACGACCAGCAGACCCATGTGCTACCGGTGTCCGACGACGATCTGCGCTGGATCGCCCAGACCCTGGACTATCCCGAGTGCTGCCCTTTCCTGGCGCAGCTCGACACGCACCGCGAGTTCGTCGCGCAGGAGTTCGACAAGCTGCTCGGCGGCGAGAAGCCCTGCAACGGCAAGTGCAGCGGCAAGAAGACCGCCGCGCCCGCCGATCTGGCCGACCTGCTCGACGACCTGCCCCCGGTGTTTGCCGAGCGCATCCGCGACTGGTGCGAACAGCCCCGCGTGCTGGCCCTGCGCGAAGAAACACGCGGGCGGCTGCGCCAGCTGGTGCAGCGCACCGGCCAGTGGCTCAAGGAGCCCGATGGCGATGGCGCCGGGCAGACGCCGCGCCACGTCGATGCCGCGATGCGCTGGGCCGACTGGATCGAGCCGCTGATGCGCCGCGAGAGCTATCTCGCGCTGCTGGTCGAACGACCGGCCGTGCAGGAACGCCTGCTGCGCCTGCTGGGTGCGGCCAAGTGGCCCGCGCGCTACCTGATGCAGCACCCAGGCGTGATCGACGAACTGGCGAGCGACGAAATGCTGTCGGGCCGCTTCGTCGCCGCCGAGTTCGAGCGCGAGCTCGAAGCGCGCCACGCATCGCTCACCCGCACCGGCGAGGCCGACGAAGAGCGCCTTCTGAACCTGCTGCGCCACGCGCACCACGCCGAGGTGTTCCGCACGTTGGCTCGCGACGTGGACGGCCGCATCACCGTCGAGCAGGTGGCCGACGACCTGAGCGCACTGGCCGACACCACGCTGCGCGTGACCGCCCGCTGGTGCTGGCCGCACGTGCGCAACCGGCACCGCGAGGTGCCGCAGTTCGCGATCATCGGCTACGGCAAGTTGGGAGGAAAAGAGTTGGGCTACGGCAGCGACCTCGACATCGTGTTCGTCTACGACGATGACGACGAGCGCGCCGGCGAAGTTTATGCAGCCTATGTGCGCAAGCTCATCAACTGGCTCACGGTGAAGACGCGCGAGGGCGACCTGTTCGAGATCGACACCGCCCTGCGGCCCAACGGCAACTCGGGCCTGCTCACCACCAGCTTCGAGGCCTACGAGAAATACCAGCTCGGCCGCGGCAGCAACACCGCGTGGACCTGGGAGCACCAAGCCATGACGCGCGCGCGCTTCGTGCTCGGCAGCGAAGACCACGGCGCCGAACTGGGCGCGCGCTTCGACCAGGTGCGCGAGGCCGTGCTCGTGTCGCCGCGCGACCGCGAGGCGCTGAAGGCCGAGATCATCGCGATGCGCGAGAAGCTGCGCGGCGCGCGGCCGGTGAAGGCCGATCGCTTCGACGTGAAGCACAGCCCCGGCGGCATGGTCGATGCCGAGTTCGCGGTGCAGTTTCTGGTGCTGTCGTCGTCGGGCAAGCATCCCGAGCTGATTCCGAACGTGGGCAACATCGCGCTGCTGCTGCGCGCCGAACTGGCGGGGCTGCTGCCCGAAGGCGTGGGCCGCAGCGCGGCGCGGGCTTATCGCGAGCTGCGCCGCGTGCAGCATCGCGCACGCCTGAACGAAGAACCGACGCAGGTCACCCCGCCCGCACTGGCCCCTGAGCGCGAGGCCATGCTGGCGCTCTGGAAGGCGGTATTTGGCTGACGGCGCTCGCTCCTCCGCCGCCACCGCGCTGGCTGCGTGCGCGGTGGCTGTCGCCGTCCTTCTGGCCGGTTGCGCGAGCGGTCCGCGCAGCGGGAGCGGTGTGGCCAGCGGCCGCGACGGGCCGGGCACCAACATTCCGCCGGACCTCGCCAACGTGCCCGATGCCGAACCCCGCATCGAGCCCATCCGCACCAGCGGCGGCACCAGCAAGCCGTACACAGTGCTGGGTCGCGGCTATGCGCCGCTCACCGACGATCGGCCGTTCCGCGAGTCGGGACTGGCCTCTTGGTATGGCCGCAAGTTCCACGCGGCGTCGACCTCGAGTGGCGAGCCCTACGACATGTACGCCATGACGGCCGCGCACAAGACGCTGCCGCTGCCGAGCTATGTGCGCGTGCGCAACCCGGCCAACGGGCGCGAGGTGATCGTGCGCGTGAACGACCGCGGCCCGTTCGTGGACGGCCGCGTCATCGACCTGAGCTACACGGCCGCGCTCAAGCTCGACCTGCTACGCGGCGTCGCGCCGGTAGAGATCGAGCGGATCACGAACGAGGACATCCGCACGGGCGCATGGCGGCGGGATTCGGGGACGGCGTATGCGGCGGCTGAAGCGCCTGCTCCCGTGCGCGCAGCGCCGGTGCGTGTGGCGAGCGCGCAGCAGGTGCGGGTGCCGGCCGAATGGGTGGCGCCGGTCGCGACGGTGAATGACGACCTGCCGCCACCGGCATCGACGATGCCCGTCACGCCGCAGACGCCGATGGCCGCGGCGCTGCCGCCAGGTACCGAGCCGGAGTCGGCACAGTCGCCGCCGTCCATTCCACCGACCCGGCAGGCCATCGTGGTGAGCGACCTGGCCCCGCTGCAGGCGGCGCCTGCGTCACAGCCACCTGCCGGCGCTGCACAGCCCTTGGCGCTGCCGGGCTTCTGGGTGCAACTCGGCGCCTTTCGCGAACGCGACGGTGCACAGAGCCTGCTGAACCAGGCCGCGCGTGGGCTGCCTTCGCTGGCGCCGCAGCTGCATGTGTTCAGCGAAGCCGGTACGCACCGGCTGCAGGCCGGGCCTTTTGCCTCGCGCAATGCGGCCGGCGAAGCGGTCGCGCAGTTGCGCGAGAGCCTGCGCATCTCGCCGATGGTGGTGGAGCGCAGGTAAGCCCGTTCAGGCCAACGGCTTGACCGCGACCGGCACGCGCATGCCGACGTTGAGGCGGTTCCAGGTGTTGATCTGCGCGATTGCCACGGTGAGTTCTGCAATTTCCACGTCGCTGAAATTGGCCTTCAGCGCGGCGAATTCTGCTTCGCGTTCGTCATGGTCGTCGGCCAGGCGCGTGAGCGATTCGGCCCAGGCCAGCGCAGCGCGTTCGCGCTCGTTGAAGAAGCTCACCTCGCGCCAGGTGGGCAGGCTGTTGATGCGCTGCCACTCCTCGCCCTGCTTGCGCAGGTCGCGCACGTGCATGTCGAGGCAGTAGGCGCAACCGTTGATCTGCGAGACGCGGGCGAAGACGAAGTCGACCAGTGTCTTGCCGAGCGTGCTCGACTCGATGGTGGTGTTGACGGCGAGGATGGCCTCGAAGGACTTCGGGACGAGCTTGAACCAGTTCAGGCGTGCGGTGGTGTTCATGGGTTTCTCCAGGTGGGTTGCGATGAAATCTGCTTGCTACCCACTGAAGACGGGCGAGCCATGCGCCCTGTGACACGCCGCGCGAACTATTTCGAAGAAAAAAGCTGTGCGATGCGCGCCAGCTTGTCGGGGTTGCGCTGCGCGCGGATGCGCACGATGCGGTCGTTCTCGATTTCGAAGGTCTGGGCCGATTCGAGTTCGCCGTCGAGAAAACGCAGCATGCCCGGCTCGCCGTTGATATCGACCATTTCCATGCGCACCGCCGGCCCCATGCGGCGCCACAGCGAGTAGTACAGCTGCGCCAGGCGCTGGCTGCCGCGCAGGATCTTGCTGAAGGTCTGCACCTTGCCTCCACCGTCGCCGATGAGTTCGACGTCCTCGGCCATCAACGCCTTCAGGTCCTGCAGGCTGCCGCGCGCGGCGGCGTCGGCAAAGGCGCGCAACAGGCGCTCGTGGGTTTCGCGCGGCACGGTGAAGCGCGGGCGCCCTTCCTGCACCTGGACCTTGGCGCGGTGCACGAGCTGGCGGCAGGCGGCCTCGCTCTTGCCGAGGGTGCGGGCGACTTCTTCGTAGTCGGCGTCGAACACCTCGCGCAGCAGGAAGGCGGCGCGGGCCTCGGGGGCGAGGCGCTCCAGCACGGCGAGGAAGGCAACGGAGATGTTGTCGGCGCGCTCCAGCAGTTGCTCGGGCGTGTCGGGCGCCTCGGTCAGCATGGGCTCGGGCATCCAGGCGCCGATGTAATGCTCGCGCTGGACCTTGGCGGCGCGCAGCCGGTCGATCGACAGGCGCGTGACCACGGTCACGAGCCAGGCTTCGGCGCTGTCGAAGGTGTCCTTGGCGGCTTCATGCCAACGTAGCCAGGCGTCCTGCACGACCTCTTCTGCCTCGGCCATGGAGCCGAGCATGCGGTAGGCGATGCCCTGCAGGCGAGGGCGGTGGCGGTCGAAGGTGAGGGTGGCGTCGTCCATGGGAGCTAGACGGCTGGCGTCCCCGGTTTGTGACACGGGTCCTTCAAGAAAGAACGCCCCGGCGTGCGGGGCGTTTTTCTTTATGCGCCCTGGTATTCGGGCTTGGGACCCAGGGTGGCCGCCAGTTCCTTGCGGTAGCGGTTCAGTTCCTGGACCGTCTTGAAGCTGCGGTTCATCAGCAGGCTCAGGTTGTGCAGGATGCGCTCGCCAACCTTGGTTTCCCAGACGGCATCGAACTTGATCTGCTTGTCGAGCCAGTGCTCCAGCCAGTCCGGATCGGGCATGCGGCTCTGGATGGTGTCGCGCGGGAAGTGCGCCTTGCTGACGTGCAGGTTGGTCGGGTGCAGGGCCTGCGCCGTGCGCCGCGCGCTGGCCATCAGGACGCCGACCTTGGTGAACGCGGCACGGGCCTCGTCACCGAACTTTTCCATCGCGCGCTTCATGTAGCGCAGGTAGGCGCCGCCGTGACGGGCTTCGTCCTGGCTCAGCGTGGTGTAGATGTGCTTGATGACCGGCTCGGTGTGCCACTGGGCGGCACGGCGGTACCAGTGGTTGAGGCGGATTTCGCCGCAGAAATGCAGCATGAGGGTTTCGAGCGGCGGGGCCGGGTCGAAGTCGAAGCGCACTTCGTGCAGCTCTTCTTCGGTGGGGGCGTGCTTGGGGCTGAAGCGCTTCAGGTACTCCATGAGTACCAGCGAGTGCTTCTGCTCTTCGAAGAACCAGATCGACATGAAAGCGGAAAAATCGCTATCGTGGCGGTTGTCGCGCAGGAACATCTCGGTGGCCGGCAACGCCGCCCACTCGGTGATGGCATTCATCTTGATGGTTTGCGCCTGCTCTTCCGACAGCAAGGAAGCGTCGAACGACTGCCAGGGAATGTCCTTGTCCATGTCCCAGCGGACGGATTCGAGTTGTCTGAAGAGTTCCGGATAGAGCATCAATGTCTTTCTATGGCCGCCGATTTTAGTCGGCCAGTTTGGCGCGACCATGACAGACGCGCGATGATGCGAATACGTGCGCCGTTGCGGCACGGATGCACACCCCCCTTTTTGACCCAGGAGCCCGCCATGCGAACCCTCTTCCGATTGTCGACGCTCTGGCGCTGCGCCCCCGCGATTTCCCTCGTGGCGAGCCTCTTTTCGACCCTTCCCGCCCACGCCCAGACGGCGTCCGCCGCGCCCGCTCCGGCAGAGGCCGCAGGATGCCCGGCAATCCTGCAACACACCTTCCCGCGGCTGCAGGATGAAAAACCCCAGTCTTTGTGCCAGTACTCCGGCAAGGTGGTTCTGGTGGTCAATACGGCCAGCTTCTGCGGATTCACTCCGCAATACAAGGGGCTGGAGTCGCTGGACATGAAATACCGCTCGCGCGGGCTCGTGGTGCTGGGCTTCCCATCGAACGATTTCTCCCAGGAATCGGGCTCCAACAAGGAAATTGCCGACTTCTGCGAAAGCACCTTCGGCGTGAAATTCCCGATGTTCGCCAAGTCGTCGGTGCGCGGCACCGAGGCGAACCCGCTGTTCAAGCAGCTCGCGCAGGCCTCCGGCACCACGCCGAAGTGGAACTTCTACAAGTACCTGATCGGGCGCGACGGCAAGGTCGTGCAAGCGTGGTCGAGCATGACGGCGCCCGATGAAAACGGCTTTGTGAACGTCATCGAGAAGCAACTCGGGTCAAATTGAGACTGAGCAGTTCACAAGAAAACGAATCGGTAATATTATTTACCGATGCGTCTAAATCATCGTGAACTCGGCGTCACAAACGTTTACCAAACGCGCGGGAACCGTGCCGCGGATGTCGCGCTCCTAACTTGCGTGGGCAGTGATTGCCCAGCAGTTTTCATGTTGCGAGGTCTTCCGGGCGCCTGCCGTCTGGTCGAAATCCCGAGGCGATTCTTCTCCTCCTCCCTCCCTCCCTCCTTCGCGTCGGGGCGCCTCGCAGCATTTTTGTCTTCCAGCCGGGCTGGGGTTTCGCGATGACGCGGCCCCCTCGCATCGCCGTCATCGGCGCCGGCATCTCAGGATTGGCCGCAGCGCATTCGCTGCGCGACGCGGCCGCCGTCACCCTCTATGAAGCCAGTGACTACTTCGGTGGCCACGCCCATACGGCAACGATCGAGCTTCCACGCTCCTCCACCGACACCACCCGGGTCGCCCATGGCGTCGACACCGGTTTCCTGGTCTACAACGACCGCACCTACCCGAACCTGATCCGTCTTTTTGCCGAACTCGGCGTCGAGACGGCTGCTTCCGACATGTCGTTCTCGGTCCAGGCCGCGCGCGACAACAGCGGCGGCCGGCTGGAGTGGAGCGGCAACAGCCTCGGCACCGTGTTCGCGCAGCGGCGCAACCTGTTCGACCGCCGCTTCCTGGGAATGCTCGGCGACCTGCTGCGCTTCAACCGCCTGACCACGCGCATCGCCGAGGCCGGCACCGAGGGAGAAATGGCCCAGCCGCTGGGCGAATTTCTCGACGCCCACCGCTTCGGCGCGGCGTTTCGCGAGTGGTATTTCCTGCCGATGATGGGCTGCATCTGGAGCTGCTCGACCACGCGGATGCTGAGGTTCCCGGTCGCGACCATGATCCGCTTCTGCCACAACCACGGCCTGATCCAGATCGCCAACCGGCCGCAGTGGCGCACCGTGCGCGGCGGCTCGCGCCACTACGTCGAGAAGATCGTCGCGGGCCTGCCCGACAAGCGCCTGAACACGTCCGTGCGCGGCATCACCCGCAGCGACGCCGGGGTGCTGGTGGCCACCGACGCGGGCGTCGAGCGCTTCGACCACGTCGTGCTGGCCACGCACTCCGACCAGTCGCTCGCCATGCTGGGCGATGCGAGCCCCGCCGAGGCTGCGGTGCTGGACGCGATCCGCTACCAGTCGAACCATGCCGTGCTGCACACCGATGCCTCGGTGCTGCCGCAGTGCCGCGCGGCCTGGGCCGCCTGGAACTACGAGCGCGCCGACTACGAACGAGCCGGCGAGCGCGAATCGGGCCGTGTCTGCCTGCACTACCTGCTGAACAAGCTGCAGCCGCTGCCCTGGGAACAACCGGTCGTCGTTTCGTTGAATCCGGTGCGCGAAATCCAGCGTAGTCAGGTCATGGCCGAATACGACTACGACCACCCGGTGCTCGACCTTGCCGCGATCCGCGCGCAGGCCGAGGTGCCCGCCCTGCAAGGCCAGCGCAACACCTGGTTCGCGGGCGCGTGGATGGGCTACGGCTTCCATGAAGACGGCCTGAAGGCCGGCCTGACCGTGGCCGAGGGCCTGCGCGCGCGGCTGTCCTCTGGCAACGACGCGATCGCGAGGCTTGCAGCATGACACCCACGCAGGCCGCGCCGCTGATGGGCTTCGGCGAAGTCCGCCACACACGCCTGCGCCCTGCGCGCAACGCCTTCGTCTATCCGACCTACTTCCTGATGCTGCCGATGCGCGCCCTGCGCGAGCACGGCAGCAAAGCCGTGGCACTCAACCGCGCGGCCGCCATCTCTTTTCACGACGTCGATCACGGCGACGGCCGACCGCCCGAGCAAGGCGGCGCGCTGGCCTGGCTCGACGACCTGCTGGCCGCCCACCAGATCCACGACGCCGGCGGCGAAGCCTGGCTGCACTGCTATCCGCGCGTGTTCGGCTACACCTTCAAGCCGGTGAGCTTCTGGTACTGCCACACGCCCGAAGGCGTGCTGCGGGCCATCGTGGTCGAGGTCAACAACACCTTCGGCGAGCGCCATTGCTACCTGCTGGACCGCCCGGTGTACGGCAAAGAACTCCAGGCGACGAAAGCCTTCCACGTCTCGCCGTTCTGCAGCGTCCATGGCAGCTACCGCTTCCGCTTCTTCGTCGATGCCGGCCGCGCACGTACGGTGGTGCGCATCGACCACGACGACACCGACGGCCCGCTGCTGCAGACCAGCGTGAGCGGCGACCTCGGTCCCATGACCGCGGCCAGCGTGCGCCGTGCGCTGTGGCGCTACCCGGCCATGACCTTCGGGCTGATCGCGCGCATCCACTGGCAGGCCGCGAAGCTGTGGGTCAAGCGCGTGCCCTTGGTCGCCAGGCCGGCGCCGCCCACGCACTTCGTTTCACGCGACAACCAGCAGCAGCAGGTGAATCCATGACGTCCACAACAACCGCGTCCCGCTTCTCGCTGCCCCAGGGCGCGCCCGCCGCCGCGCGCACCGTACTCGGCCTGCTGCAGCGGCTGGCCCATGGCTCGCTCACCGTGCGCCTGCCCGACGACTCGGTGCGGCACTTCGGCGCCACGCCGGGCAGCGGCCCCACGGCCTCGCTCACGCTGCGCAACTGGAACGCCTGCAAGGCCGCGCTCAAGTCAGGCGACATCGGCTTTGCCGAGAGCTACATCTCCGGCGACTGGACCACGCCCAACCTGACCGAGCTGATCAAGGTGTTCATCGCCAACCGCCGCGCCATCGAAGACGTGGTGTACGGCAGCTGGCCCGGCCGCCTGCTGTACCGCGTGCGGCACCTCATGAACCGCAACAGCAAGGCCGGCAGCTCGCGCAACATCCACGCGCACTACGACCTGGGCAACGCGTTCTACAAACTCTGGCTCGACGAGACGATGAACTACTCGTCGGCCTGGTTCGATGGCGACCTGTCCAAGCCGATGCCCGAGGCGCAGCGCGCCAAGGTGCGCCGCGCGCTCGAACTGGCGGCCGTGCAACCCGGCGACCGCGTGCTCGAGATCGGCTGCGGCTGGGGCGCGCTGGCCGAGATGGCGGCGACGGACTTCGGCGCCTCGGTGACGGGCGTGACGCTGTCGACCGAGCAGCTCGCCTACGCCCGCGAGCGCACCGCCGGACTGGTCACCGACCTGCGCCTGCAGGACTACCGCGACATCGCCGACGCCCCCTTCGACGCGGTGTGCTCCATCGAAATGGTGGAAGCCGTGGGCCGCGCGTACTGGCCGACCTACTTCCAGAGCGTGAGCCGGCTGCTCAAGCCGGGCGGCCGCGCCTGCGTGCAGAGCATCGTGATCGACGATCTGCTGTTCGACCGCTACATCGACTCGACCGACTTCATCCAGCAGTACATCTTCCCGGGCGGCTGCCTGCCGTGCCCGCGCGAGTTCCGCCGCGAGGCCGAGGCCGCGGGGCTGGAGGTGGTGGACGAATTCGCCTTCGGCGCCGACTACGCCGAGACGCTGCGCCGCTGGCGCGAGAGCTTCCTCGGGCAACGCGGCCGCATCCTGCAGCTGGGTTTCGACGAGCGCTTCATGCGTATCTGGGAGTTCTACCTGGCCTACTGCGAGGCCGCGTTCTCGCAGGCGAACATCGACGTGGTGCAGTACACGCTGCGCAAGCGCTGAAAAGAAAAAGGCGCCGCGTGGCGCCTTTCTTCAGGGCTCGTTTCTCAGGGCTTGGTGTCGATGAAGCTGGGCCGCAGCATCAGCTTGTCGAACAGCTTCGCGAGGTTGCCGTGGTCCCCGCGCCAGTCGATTTCAGGGAAGCGCAGGTCCAGCCAGCCCAGCGTGCAGCCCACTGCGATGTCTGAAAGGCTCAGGTGGATGCCGCTGCAGAAGGGCTTGTCGCCCAGGCCCTTGGACATGGCGGCAACGCCGTCCTCGACCTTGGTGCGCTGGCGCTCGATCCAGGCCCCGCTGCGCTCGCCGTCGTTGCGGCCGGCCCAGGTGGCTTCCAGGCGCCAGAGCACGCCGGCGTCCATGACGCCATCGGCCAGCGCCTCCCAGGTCTTGACCTCGGCGCGCTCGCGGCCCTGCTGCGGAATCAGCTTGCCGACCGGCGACAGGGTGTCCAGGTATTCGACGATCACGCGGGAGTCGAACATCGCCTCACCGCCTTCCATGATCAGGCAGGGAACCTTGCCGAGCGGGTTGGAATTGGAGATCGTGGTGTCGGCAGCCCAGACGTCTTCGATCACGAACTGGTAATCGAGCCGCTTTTCGGCCAGCACCACGCGCACCTTGCGCACATAAGGGCTGGCGGCGGATCCGATCAGTTTCATGAAGGCTCTCTCCCTAGCTTTAATGACGTTTGTTAATAGTCATTTTAGGTGAACGGGAAAACCAGAGCCCCAAATCGACCCCAATGTGTCGGTACCGCCCCACGGACCGCCGGCCGCCTAAAATTCGGGCATGAGCTTTTCCACCGTTTCCGCCCTTTCCCCCCTTGATGGCCGTTACGCGGCCAAACTCGCGGCGTTGCGTCCGCTGATGAGCGAACAGGGCTATATGCACCGGCGCGTGCAAGTCGAGGTGGCGTGGTTCATTGCGCTGTCCGACTGCGGCTTCGCCGAATTCAAGCCCCTGACGGGCGGCGCCCGCAAGTACCTGCTGGGCCTGGTGTCGCACTTTTCCGAGGCCGACGCGCTGGCCATCAAGGAAATCGAGAAAACCACCAACCACGACGTGAAGGCGGTCGAATACTGGATCAAGTCCAAGTTCGAGGCCCGGCCCGAGCTGCTTGCGGCCGCCGAGTTCGTGCACTTCGCCTGCACCAGCGAGGACATCAACAACACCAGCCACGCCCTGCAGATCCAGGCCGCGCGCGACAAGGTGGTGCTGCCGGCCATCGACGGCCTGATCACCAAGCTGCGCGAGATGGCGCACCAGTTCGCCAACGTGTCGATGCTGTCGCGCACGCACGGCCAGACCGCCAGCCCGACCACGGTCGGCAAGGAAATCGCCAACGTCACGGTGCGCCTGTCGAAGGCCCGCGCGCAGATCGCCTCGGTGCAGCTGCTGGGCAAGATGAACGGCGCGGTCGGCAACTACAACGCCCACCTGGCCGCCTGGCCCGAGTTCGACTGGGAAGCCTTCAGCCGCAAGGTCATCGAGACGCCCGCGCCGCTGGGCCTGGGCCTGAGCTTCCAGCCGTACAGCATCCAGATCGAGCCGCACGACTACATGGCCGAGCTGTTCGACGCGGTGGCCCGTGCCAACACGATCCTGATCGACTTCTCGCGCGACATCTGGGGCTACGTGAGCCTGGGCTACTTCAAGCAGCGGTTGAAGAAGGGCGAGATCGGCTCCTCGACGATGCCGCACAAGGTCAACCCGATCGACTTCGAGAACGCCGAAGGCAACCTGGGCCTGGCCAACGCGGTGCTGCGCCACCTGAGCGAGAAGCTGCCCATCAGCCGCTGGCAGCGCGACCTGACCGACAGCACGGTGCTGCGCAACATCGGCGTGGCCTTCGGCTATGCCACTCTGGCCTACGCCAGCCTGGCCACCGGCCTGGGCAAGCTCGAACTCAACGAGGAAGCGCTGGCCGAAGACCTCGACGCCTCGTGGGAAGTGCTGGCCGAGCCGATCCAGACCGTGATGCGCCGCTTCGGCGTGCAGGGCGCCTACGAGCAACTGAAGGAAGTGACGCGCGGCAAGACCGTGACGGCCGAGGCGCTGCACGGGCTGATCCGCTCGCTGGAGATTCCGGAAGACGAAAAGGCCCGCCTGCTGGCGATGACGCCGGCCAGCTACGTCGGCAAGGCTGCCGAGCTGGCCAAGCGCATCTGATGGCCCTCAAGTCCACCATCTTCAAGGCCACCCTCGCGGTGGCCGACATCGACCACGGCTACTACGCCGACCATGCGCTGACCCTGGCGCGCCACCCGAGCGAAACCGACGAGCGGATGATGATCCGGCTGGTCGCGCTCGCGCTCAATGCGCACCAGCTGCAGGACATCTGCCAGGGCGACGGCACGCTGGCCTTCGGCGCTGGCCTGTCGAACGTTGACGAGCCCGACGTGTGGCTGCGCGACTTCACGGGCGAGGTCAAGATCTGGATCGAGGTCGGCCAGCCGGAAGACAAGCCCATCATCAAGGCCTGCGGCAAGGCTGACGAGGTGATCGTCTACTGCTTCAACCACGCGGCAGAAATCTGGTGGCGCGGCATCGAGAACAAGCTCACGCGGCCGCAGAACCTGAAGGTCTATCGCGTGCCGACGAATGCCTCGCAGGCGCTGGCCGCGCTGGCGCAGCGCAGCATGCAGCTGCAGGCGACCATTCAGGAAAACACGCTGACGCTGGGCGACGGCGTCAACAGCATCGACGTGGAACTGCTTCGCTGGAAGTAATACCGCGCGGCTAGGCGGCCGGCATCATCTCGCCGCACTGCCAGCACTGCTCGAAGCCGCCTTCGACCTGCTCGCCGCACACGCACAGCCAGCTGCGCTGCGGGCGGTGCTGCAGCTCGTGCAGCAGCCTCCTGGCCAGATCGAACTGGGCCTCGTCGTCGATCCAGATCTCGGGCAGGCACTGGTCGGGCGGCAACTGGCCCATCACTGCACCGAGGAATTCGCGCTGCACGGTAGCGGCCACGCCCTCTTCGCGCAGCGCGTGCACCCACACGGTCGCGATCGCGAGGTTGGGGGCTTGCGCGAGGCGGCGCATGGTCAGGGGGCCCAGTTTTTCTCGTCGTCGGGATCGAGCTCAGGCTCGGCGGCGGACGGCGGCGGTTCCGCCTCGCGTGCCCGTTCGGCATAGCGGTTGAAGCGCCAGGCCGAGTCTTCCATCGTGATGCGGCGCCACGTGGCGCGCTTCTCGACGGGTGTCATGCCGGGCCAGAACTGCACCTCGTCGAAGGTGCGGCCGCAGCCCTTGCATTCGTCGTCGCCCTGGCTGGTGGAGCAGATCGCGATGCAGGGCGTGTCGGGCGTGCTCTCGTACCAGGCCATCCAGGCGGCCCAGGCCTTGGGCGGAAAGCCGACCTCGTCGACCTCGTCCTCGTGGTGAAAAACCATGAGCGCGTAGACCTCGGCCAGCGCGCGCAATTCGGGACCGAGCGTGACCCCGTCGGGCGACGGCGTCTTCTCGCGCCAGTGGTTGATGGCGGCCTCGATGTCGGTGATGTGTATGGCGGCCATGGAACGTGAAAAAGCAGCGGACGGCGATCATAGTCCGGCAATGTCCTGAAACGCCGAAGGGACAAGATTGCTATGAAAAACAGAGCGCCACACGCCCTATCCATCAGCATTTCCAAGGCGTTCTCTTTAAACCCGTGGAAACTTTCGATTGCAGCGCCGGGAGCTTCGATGCTCTAATCCGCCCCACGAAGGGGAGTAGCTCCCGACCGCTGTCCACGGCAGCGCGAATCGTCAGGTCGTCAATACGAAGCAAAACACTTCCGGCCTGCCGGACAACGTACGCGCACTCGCGCGAGCGCTGTCGAGCGAGACCTTCGATTTGAACCTGTGCAGGTTTGGTCGAAGCGTTCGCAAGCTCCCGGTGTCACCCCCGGACTTCATTCCTCGCTTTCGATCTTCCCCGCACGGGATGAATCGAAACGCATCGGCATGCGCCTTCCGTCGTCGCCCCTGAAGGGAGAGGCTGGGGCGCAAAGACAAAAGAGGAATCTATGGAAATGTTCATGACCCCGGAGTTCTGGGTCGCGGTCGGTCAGATCATCATGATCGACATCCTGCTGGGTGGCGACAACGCCGTCGTGATCGCGCTGGCCTGCCGCAAGCTGCCGCCGGCCCAACGCACCAAGGGCATTCTTTGGGGCACAGCGGGCGCCATCATCCTGCGCGTCATCCTGATCTTCTTTGCGCTCACGCTGCTGGCCATTCCGTTCCTGAAGCTGGTGGGCGCAATCCTGCTGCTGTGGATCGGCGTCAAGCTGCTGGCCCCTGAACACGACGACGCGCATGGCAACATCACCGGCAGCGACAAGCTGTGGGGCGCGGTCAAGACCGTGATCGTGGCCGACCTCGTGATGAGCGTCGACAACGTGATCGCCATTGCCGGTGCCGCGCAAGGCGCGGGCGACGGCCACCAGATGCCGCTCGTGATCTTCGGCTTGCTCGTGAGCATCCCGATCATCGTCTGGGGCAGCCAACTGGTCATCAAGCTGATGGACCGCTTCCCGATGATCATCACGCTGGGCGGCATGCTGCTCGGCTGGATCGCCGGCACGATGGCCGTGTCCGACCCCGCACTGGCAAACGCCGCCGCCTGGACCTGGGTGCCGAAGGTGCCGCAGACCGACGTGGTCAAGTACGCCGCCGGTATCGCCGGTGCGCTGCTGGTGCTGGCAATCGGCAAGTGGGTGGCTGCGCGCCACGCCCGCAACAAGCCTGAAGAACAGGCGGTGACGACCGGCTGAGCCGGCGTCGCTTTCGAGAAACTTCCTGTCCCACCTCGTCTCTCACTCTAACTACCTGAAGGAGCACGCCATGGAAAAGATCATTCTTTATGTCGACGACGTCACCTACGCCTGTGAGCAGTTCGCCGAACTTGCTCCGGACGCGAGCACCGTCGTGGCGCGCCATTGGGTGCTCGTGGCCTGCGCGCCGCGCATGACGCATCGCATCAGCAAGTGGGTGAGCCACAGCGCGCGCGAGAACTGGCGTGCCAAGTGGTTCAGCAAGGTGCAGGCGCAGATGCTGCCGCTGCTGGAGCGCAATGGCGGCCAGGTGACCCCGGTGCTGGCCAAGGGCCCGCTGACCGAACTGACGGCACAGCTCAAGCGCGAGCACTCGGCCGTCCACGTGGTCGATGCACGCCGCCCGAAGATCGGCGTCGACCTGGAGCCGGTAACGCCCGACCAGACACCGGCCCATCAATCGGGCTGGGCCTTTCCCGGCGCAGTGATGGGCATGGGCGCGCTGCTGGTGCTGGCGAACGAACTGGCCGAGTAAGGCAGGACGAGTCTCTCTGGACGAGCCCCGGTGCGGCAACGCACCGGGGCTCGTTGTTTTGTGGGCCCTGGGGTATCCTGAGCGCCCTATGCGCATCATCATCAAATGGCTGCTCAGCGCCGTGGCGCTGCTGGCGGTTGCCTATCTCTACAGCGGTGTCCAGGTCAACAGCTTCGGCTCCGCGCTGATCGCGGCCGCGGTGATCGGCCTGCTCAACATGGTCGTGCGGCCGGTGCTGGTGGTGCTGACGCTGCCGGTCACCATCGTCACGCTCGGGCTGTTCCTGTTCATCATCAACGCGCTGCTGTTCTGGGCCGCGTCGGGGCTGCTGAGCGGCTTTCACGTCAGCGGCTTCCTGGCCGCGCTGATCGGCTCGCTGCTGTATTCGCTGCTGGGGCTGCTGATCGAGTCCGCGCTGGGCGGGCTGCTGTCCAAGCGCTGAATCTGCAGCGGCTGCCGCGCTACGTCACTTCAGCGGCGGCTCCGCAGCCTGCTCTTTCACCAACGCCTCCACTGCCCGCGCACGGGTGTCGATGATCGACGCCTCGTAGTGGTCGACCGCCTTGGACTGGCGGACGAGTTCCTGTGCAGCCTTGAAACGGTCGCGCGCGGCCGGGTAGTCGAGGATCGCCACGTTCGCCTCGGCGTCGGCGCGCACCGCGCGCAGCGTGTCATTCTGGGCACCGTAGAGATTGGCGAGCGTGCGCCACGCCGTGGCATCGCGCGGGTTCGCGGCGACCCAGTCGCGCAATACAGGAATCATCGGCGCGGGCTGGCGCATCGCCGTGGCGGCTTCGGCAGCGAGCATCATCTCGGGCCGCTCCTTCGACTTGGCATCGAGCAGCGCAGCCGCCTTGGGCGCGGCGCCCGCGGCGAGCTCGATCTCCGCGTTGAGCCAACGCGCCTGCTTCGCCGCGGCCGCATCGTCCGCCGTGCGCGCGACCAGTCGTTCGACCAGCGTGCGCGCGTTCTTGTAGTCGCGCATTTCCTTGGCCGACATCGCCGCCGCGTAGAGCGTGCCGGCCTGCTGTGCCGGCGAGCTTTTCGCGAACTCACCGCTGGAGGCCGATTCGATCCAGAGCCGCAGCACGTCGACACCCGGGCGCGTCAGCACGCGTGCGCGCGCAGCGATCATCGCGTGGTCCATCGCCAGCGGAACCGGCGGCGCCGCGTCCATGCGGAACTGGAAGCGACCCTGCATGTCGGAGATGCGCTCCGTGGTCAGCGGGTGACTGCGCAGGTAAGGGTACGAGCCGTTGTCGTTGAGGCGCGAGGCGTACTGCAGCTTCTCGAACATCGCGGCCGCGCCCTGCGGCGCGAAGCCCGCCTGCGTCATCACGCCGAAGCCGATGCGATCGGCCTCGCGCTCCATGTCGCGCGAAAAACTCAGCTGGTTCTGCATGAACAGCGCCTGGCTGCCCATGATCACGGCCTGGCCTGCGTCGCCGTTGCGGCTCTTGCCGGCCGCGATCATCCCGAGGATCAGGCCCGCGATCATCAATGGCATCTGCTTGCCCTGCTTGCTCATGATGCGCGAGATGTGGCGCTGCGTGACGTGCGAGAGTTCGTGCCCGAGCACCGTGGCCAGCTCGTCGCGACTGCCGACCACCGCCACCAGGCCGAGGTTGAGTCCCAGGTAGCCGCCAGGCAACGCGAAGGCATTGATGTTGCGGTCCCGGCCCAGCAGGATCGTCCAGGCGAAGCGCTCGTCGAGTTCGGGCGTGAGCTCGCCGCGCGCGCGGGCGGCCGTCAGCAGACGCTGCCAGATGTCCTGCACGTAGGCGGCGATCACCGGGTCGTCGATGTAGTCCGTGTCGCGGTACAGCTCACGGGCGATCTGGTCGCCAAGGTGGCGCTCCGCGCTGGCGGTCATCTCACCGCCATCGCCCATGCCGGGCAGGATCTGCTGCATCTGCGCCAGCGCGGGCACCGGCAGCAGCACCTGGGAAGCTATTAAAAAAGTAGCGCATAACGACCGCAAAGCAGGCATCGACGGGCTTTTCGTGGGGCGATGGAGAGTCAAGCGCGGCATTCCTCGTCTGTGGCTCGGGCTCGTATGATGCATCTTCAAAACGAACGTTCACCATGAGCACTCTCACCCATTTTGACGCCCAGGGCCAGGCCCACATGGTCGACGTGGCCGGCAAGCCCGCCACCCACCGCGTGGCCGTGGCCACGGGCCGCATCGAGATGCAGGCGGCTACGCTGGCGCTGATCGAATCGGGGACGGCGAAGAAGGGCGACGTGCTGGGCATCGCGCGAATCGCTGGCATTCAGGCGGCGAAGAAGACCAGCGATCTGATTCCGCTGTGTCATCCGCTGGCGTTGACACGGGTAGCGGTGGCATTCGCGATGGCGGACGCGGGAAGTGCGCCGCAAGTGGTCTGCACGGCGACCGTCGAGACCGTCGGACCGACGGGGGTGGAGATGGAGGCTTTGACAGCAGTGCAGGTGGCGCTATTGACGATCTACGACATGTGCAAGGCGGTGGACCGGGGGATGCGGATCACCGATGTGCATGTGTTGGAGAAGCATGGGGGGAAGTCGGGGAGTTGGGTGGCAGGTTGAGCGACAAGTAAGAAATAAGGACGAAAAGGCCACAAGGAGCCTGAGCCGGAGGGGGACGAGCGGCGCACGGCCCCTGACAAGCGGCTTTTGCGACTAATAGGCGGCTGGTGACAATTCGTGACTACTGTCACTAGATTGATTCCCCTCGACCCGAGCGGGAAACACCAGGAACCCGCTGTGAATCACTCGTCTTCTTGCAACCGCGTCCCGTCCCTGTGCCGCCGGGCGCGAGGCTTCACTCTGATCGAGATCATGATCGTGGTCGCGATCGTCGCCATCCTGGCGGCGATCGCCGTGCCGCTTTATGGTGAATATGTGCTGCGTGGTCGCATTCCCGATGCCACGTCCAATCTTTCCGCGCTGTCGGTGAAGATGGAGCAAGGCTATCAGGACAGTCGCAGCTACAACCTGGCCGGCTCTACCACCAAGTGCCTGATCGACACGCAGACTACAGCACTCACCAGCACAAACAAGAGCTTCGACTTCTCCTGCGTAGCCACGGCCGACACCTTCACGATCAAGGCGAGCGGCAAGACCGCGACTATGCCCGGGTTTGAATTCACGATCGACCAGAAGGGAGGCAAGACCTCCAAGGGCAAGACAGGCTGGACGGCAGGTACCAATTGCTGGATCACCAACAAGGGCGGGTGCTGAATGTCGGCGGCCTTGCGTTCTCGACGGCCAGCAGCAAGCGCCCTGCGGGGCGTGTCGTTGATCGAATTGATGGTTGGCATTGCGATCATTGCGATCGCCGTTGCCATGAGTGCGCCCTCGTTCACGGAGTGGATCTACAACTCACAGATCCGCAGCACAGCGGAATCCGTACAAAACGGACTCCAGTTCGCGCGCGCCGAAGCCGTGCGGCGCAACACGCCGGTGCGAATGCAGTTCACCACCTCGCTGGATAGTTCCTGCGCCATCTCCACAACGGGCACCAGCTGGGTCGTGAGTCTTGCATCGGCAGGCACGCCTGCCTCGAAATGCAACGACGACGCCACCGTCCTTCAATCGGGGCAGCCGGTAGCGGGTCGGGCCAGCACCACGATCAGCAGCGACCACGGCGGAACCTTCGGCTTCAACGGCCTGGGGCGCATCGTCAAGACGACATCCCCCGATACCGACATCGTCGACGGCGCTATCGACATCAAGTCCAGCAAAGGCACTTGCGCAGCCGAATCCGGTGGCACCCTGCGCTGCCTGCGGGTCCTGGTTTCCGCCGGCGGACAGGTTCGCATGTGCGATCCAAAGCGTGGCAGCGGCGACCCGATGGCTTGCACTCCTTGAAGACGACCGACCATGAATGCACATCCTCATCATCGAGGCACCCGTCGCGCCAGTGCGCCCCGTGCACGCAAGGACCAGCGCGGCATCGTGCTGCTGGAAGCGCTTGTCGCACTGCTGATCTTCTCGGTCGGCGTGCTCGGGTTGATCGGCCTGCAGGCCACTTCCGTCAAGCAGGCATCGGCGGCGGAGTATCGATCGACCGCAGTGCTGCAAGCCAATGACCTGATCAGCCGCATGTGGGTCAGCGACCGCTCCGACACGGTTCTGCAAGCCCAATTCGCGGCTACTGGCGATGGCTACAAGGCCTGGAAAGATGCCTGGACCAGCGCACTGCCCGGAACCACCAGCAATCCGCCCGACGTAGTCATCAAGAGCGAGGACAAGGGTGCCGCAGCAACCCTCGGCACCAACACAGTCACCATCACCATCTACTGGCAAGCGCCGGGTGATGACAAGCGCCAATACACCATGGTCGCACGACTCGATCAGCCGCAGAAGTAAGCCCAGCAATGAACCAATCCAACCGTTCCCGCCGACGCCATGCGACCTCGGGCTTCAGCCTGATCGAGATCCTGGTCGGCCTGTTGATCGGCATGCTGTCGGTGATCGTCATCATGCAGGTCTTCGGCGTCTTCGAAGGCAACAAACGTACGACCACTGGCGGCGACGATGCGCAGATAAATGGCTCCATCGCACTGTATGGCCTGGAACGCGATGCGCGCGAGGCCGGCTACGGGATCAATGCGTTCAGCCTGCTGGGTTGCAGCCTGGCCTTCAAGACAAGCAAGGACAGCAAGACTGTCAAGCTCGACGCCCTGGCGCCCGTCGCCATTAATCCTGCAACCACGATCGTGCCCGCAGGCACCGCAGGCACAGACACCTTGCTGGTGATCTCTGGCACGAGCGACAGTCCTGCCGAGGGCGATCTGATTGCCACTGCGCCATCTTCCAAGACTTACCCGATCACCACGGCTGGATCGTTCGCGGTCAACGACTATGTGATCGCACAGCCTTCGAGCCGCCCATCGCCGTGCAACCTTGCCCTCGACAAGGTCACCGCCAAGGCTGATACCACCCTCACGGTAGATCCGGGTGACCCCGCCGGCCTGGCGCTGGGCAGCATGGTCTACAACATCGGCCAGTCATTGGTTGCGCGGGCGTACGCCGTACGAGACGGCAACCTGACCGTCTGCGACTACACCGCCTACAACTGCGCTGACGCGACCTATGTCTCTCCAAAGGTCGATCCGACTGTCTGGGTTTCCATTGCCTCCAACATCGTCAGCTTGCGCGCGCAATACGGGCGCGATACCTCGGGCATCGGTGCCAACAAGATGGCCGGGATCGTCGATACCTACGACCAGATCACGCCGGGAAGCACGGCAGACAAGAGCGGCCTTGCCGTTCAATGCGGCTGGGCACGCACGCTGGCGCTGCGGATCGCACTGGTGGCACGCAGCGGGCAATACACCAAGTACGACGCCGCTGCCGGCGAAACACCCCCGACAAGCGCCGCGCCCACCTGGGCCGGAAGCGCCTCCGCGCCGTTCGACCTGAGCGGCAACACGGAATGGAAAAACTATCGCTACAAGACGCTGCAAACCACGGTACCGGTCCGCAATCTGGTCTGGCAGGGATCGCAGACCACAGCACAAGGAGGGACCGGCGGATGCTGAGCAACGAGAGTTTTCAAAGAGAGCGCCGCTCGACGCGCGCGCGCGGCATGCAAGGCCACCAATCGCAGCGTGGCGTGGTGCTGATCCTTGCGTTGATCGTTCTGATTGCACTGACCCTGGCAGCCGTTGCGCTGACGCGTTCGGTCGGCACATCCAACACCGTCGCGGGTAACCTGGCCTTCCAGCAGGCAGCCACGCATTCGGCGGACGTCGGTGTCGAAACGGCCGTCAAATGGCTGGAAGACAACGTCAATGCAGTCGGCGTCTGTGCCGCGGGCAGCACCGTGACATGCGACCAGACGACCCAAGGCTATCTAGCGTCCAGGGCTGACCCCGCGAGCGGCCAGACCTGGGCCGACTTCTGGAAGACGAAGCTGGCGGCCAATGCCAAGGCCATGACCAAAGACACGACGACCGGCAACACCGTGAGCTATGTCATTCATCGCATGTGTCCTGCGACCGGTGAAGCAAACGTCGGCACCAACATCTGTGCCACATCGCCGCGCGCCACCGCCGGCAGTTGCCCGGGCGGCACCTCGTGCACGGGCGGCGGCGGCCGCGGCGGTACCGGCAGCAACGTGGACTCGCCCAAGCAGACCTACTACCGCATCACCGTTGTGGTCGATGGACCACGCAACACCCAGAGCATGGTCCAGGCCATGGTGGCGATCTAGTCGTCGCAATAGGAAGCACTTCTTCATGAAACGCAGCACCCTCCATCTTCTGCAGGCCACGCTCTGCATCGTGCCGCTGCTGGCGGCGATGTACACCGCGACGGCAGCGCAGACCGACCTTGCCACTGCACCGCTCGAAACCTCGAGTCCGACGCTGGTCAAGCCCAACCTGTTCTTCGTGCTCGACGACTCGGGCAGTATGACCTGGGACTATCTGCCAGATACGGCAGGGCAGGACTCGAAATACCGGAATACCCCAGGCTTGGTTCGCAACAGCGGCTACAACAAGATCTACTACAACCCGCGCACGACCTACTCGCCGCCGATCAAATACAACGGAGATCGATTTGCCTCAATGGGATCGAATAAATGGACCGCCGTACCTTATGACGGTTACGGCGTACAGGAGGCCGATACGGGATTCACGGGCACGCAGGCCAATCTCTTCACCAACGCAAGCTCGGGCACTACGCAGAACCTCGTAGGCAACGCGTTCTACTACACCTTCGTGCCGGGCGAGTACTGCACCGATCAGAGCCTCCGGAGTTGTGCGACGCAAACAACGCCCTCGAGCACCTATCCCGTTGCCGCACTCTTGCGTTGGTGCACCGATTCGACGCTGACGGACTGCCAAGCCACTCGAATCGACACAGCGCCGTCGGGAGGAAGCACCTACACGTATGCCCGTTATCCTGGCCAGATCACCGCGCCGGCGCAGTCCACACTATCTATCACTGGTAGTGGTGCAGCCTCAGTCACCGGCATTACCGTGGATGCACTGCAAATCCTCTCCAGCACCGCCTCGATCGCAGCTTCTGGCCGTCTGCGTGACTTGGCACAGGCCATTGTCGACAACATCAACGCCTGCACGACCTCCGCCACCGGGAACTGCACCGTTGGTGGATACAGTGCGTCAAGGTCAGGCAACAACGTGGTCATCACCGCGCCAGCATCTTCCGGTGCGGTGACCGCCACGCCGGCCGTTTCCCGGACTGGAAGCGCACCTGTGGCCGCAACGGCATTCAGTGGTTACGCCAGTGTTCCCGGGCAGAACGCAAGGACCGATATCGCATCGGGCACCACCTCTTATGCACGAGCAGACACTCGAACCGACTGCCTTGCCGTGGCGACATGCACGTATACGGAGGAGATGACCAACTTCGCCAACTGGTGGGCCTACTACCGCACGCGCATGCAGATGACCAAAACGGCCGCGGGCCTCGGTTTCTCGGGGCTGTCCAGCAGTTACCGGCTGGGGTACATGAGCCTCAACAACAACACGAGCTCCGACTTCCTCAATGTCGACGACATCACGACTGCGGCGGGCGGCCAGAAAGATCTGTGGTACCAAAAACTGACCGCCGCGATACCAAGCAATGGCACCGGCCTTCGCGTGGCACTCTCGACGGCCGGTCGCATGTATGCGGGCAAGCTGACTGGCAGCCAGAAGCTCTGGGCCAATGCATCCAGCGGCGACACCACCGCGGTCACGGTCAAGGACCCGATGCAGTACGCCTGCCAGCGCAACTACACCATGCTGTCAACCGACGGTTACTGGAACGAAGCTGAAACGAAAACGCCCAAGAATGGGACTCCATACAACACGATCACGCAAGTCGACGGCACGACTACCATCGGCGACCAGGACAGCGATAGTGCGACCGTGCAACGGCCTTACTACGAAGGCGGCAAGATCGCGAACACGCTGGCCGACGTGGCCCAGTACTACTACACCACCGACATCCGATCGACCATTCTGGGCACAAGCAAGAACAGCAGCGGCGTGGACGTCGGTGCGGACAACACCCTGGCCGGCCAACAGCGCATGTACACCTACACCATCGGACTCGGTGTATCGGGCTACATGCAGTACCAGTCGGACTATCAGACAGCGACCAGCGGCGATTACTACGACGTCCTCAAGGGCACAACAGCCTCGAACACCAAGTGCCGTTGGCAAAGCAGCGGCGCATGCAACTGGCCAGTTCCGGTCAGCAATTCGCAAACCACAGTGGACGATCTGTGGCATGCCGCCGTCAACGGGCGCGGTACTTACTACAGCGCAGGTGACCCAGTCGCGGTCAAAGATGGCATCACCAACTTCCTCAACAACGTCGATGCACAGAACAGCGCCGGCGCAGCCGTCTCGCCCAGCACGGCGAACGTGACGAGCTCCGACAACTTCCTGTTCGACTCCGGCTTCACTTCGGTACAGTGGTTCGGAGAAGTCGCACGCTACACCATCGATCCAGTAACCGGCATTCCCGGCACGGTGCCACTGTGGTCGCAATCAGGCACAGCCAGCACCACCTCCGCGACACCGCCAACTGCACTTCTGGACAACACGACCTACAGCGCGCGCAAAATCTACACCAACAATGGCAGCACGCTGATCAACTTCGCCTGGGACTCCTTGACCGACACGATGAAGAACTACTTCAAGATGTCGGCCATCGGTTCGTTGTCGCAGGTCTGCGCGGCAGGCAGTTCCTGCGTTCCCACGGCGCAACAGATCGATAGCACCACAGCGGGTTCGGACAAGGGCATGGGCGGGATCAACCTCGTGAACTTCCTGCGCGGCGACCGCAGCAACGAAGATGGCGGTGGCGGCAAGTACTACTTCAAGCGCACCCACGTGCTCGGTGACATCGTCGGTTCGCAATCGGCTTATGTGAAGAAGTCGAATTTCAACTATACCGACACCGGCTATGCCGCGTTCAAGAAGACCAACGAAACGCGGCAGGGCATGCTCTATGTTGGCGCCAACGACGGCATGCTGCACGCATTCAACGCCGATACGGGGGTCGAAAGCTGGGCCTACATTCCGTCGGTGCTGCTGCCCAAGCTCTACAAGCTCGCAGAAAAGAACTACAGCCGCAATCACACCTACTTCGTCAACGGTTCGCCGCAACAGGGCGAAGCGTATTTCGACGGTGCATGGCACACCCTGCTCGTCGGCGGACTGGCCGCAGGCGGCCGTGGTTACTACGCGCTGGACGTGACCACGCCGGACACACCCAAGGTGCTGTGGGAGTTCACGGTCGACAGCGACAACGACCTCGGATACACGTACGGCATCCCGATCATCACCAAGCTGAACGATGGCACCTGGGCCGTGATCGTGACCTCAGGCTACAACAACGTCTCACCAGGCGATGGCGGCGGCCATCTGTGGGTGTTGAATGCGAAGACCGGCGCGGTCATCAAGAAGCTCAACACCGGCGCCGGCAGCGCCACGGCCGCAGTCGCGGGCTCCGGATGCACGGTGGCACCATGCCCCAGCGGCCTGTCGCGCATCAGTGCGTGGATGGACAACATCAACCTCAACAACACTGTGACCCAGGTGTACAGCGGCGACCTCTACGGCAATGTCTGGCGCTTCGAACTCAGCAATCTGAAGGCGGACGGTTCGGGAGCACCCACGGTGCAGCTGCTCGCCACACTCCAGGACGGCAACAACAATCCGCAGCCCATCACGAGCTGGATCGAACTCGGCTTTGCCAGCGGCAGCCACATCATCTACGTCGGCACCGGCAGCTACCTGGGGGTGTCGGACATCGATGCCAAGAGTGCGGGTGCCACGCAGGTGCAGACCATCTACGCCATCAAGGACCCGCTGACCGGAAGCAGCCCAACCGCGAGCATCTACGGAAGCCCTCGCTCGACCGCGTGCTCGACCACGCTCAAGAGCAAGTGCTTCATGAAGCAGACCTTCACGGACACGGATGGTGTGCGCACTGTTTCGAGTTCGATGAGCTATGCCACCAACCTGAGCAACATGTACGGCTGGTTCATCGACCTGCCGAACACGGGTGAGCGGATCAACACCGACTCGACGTTGCAACTGGGTGTGCTGGTGTTCGTGTCGAATATTCCGAACAACGCCAATGCCTGCGGCATCGGTGGTTCGGGGTACTTGAATTACGTAGACTACAAGACAGGGCTGTCACTGTTCCCCGCGACAAAGGCGCAGGTGGTCGGCACTATCCTAGCGGGTGGCAACGGGCTTGGCGCGGCGGCCTCGGTGTTTGCACGGAAGGGCAGCCAGCTGATCGGGAGTGTGAAGCTTTCGACAGGGAAGCTTGAAAACATCGAACTGCCTCCGGGTGCTGGCGGTCCTGGTACGCGCCGAATTTCCTGGCGCGAGCTTGTGACGCAGTGATATCGGAGAGAGGCAAGAGAAGAAGCCTTGATTCGAGCCGAAGGTCAAGGTGCCGATGAGTCGATCGGCCGGGCTTCGATCCAAAGCTCGTACTGGAGCGGAAACGCGATGCTGAATCGCTCCGCCTCGGTACGGGCTTCTGCTTTGTAGCCCAGCAGTTCCGCGCTTTCGATCAGCTTCACGATCACACGCGGCTCGGGCGAGAAATGCAAGATGCGCGTGGCCAATGCATGCATCTCTGCAGCATTGGCAGACGTGACTGATGTCAGCGTGAGCTTGGCAAAGTCCACCTGATTCGAAAACAGCCAGGAGCTCTGCACTTTGGCGAGCGTATCGTCCTGATAAGCGGGCAGTCGCTCGTCGCGCGGCAGATAGATCTGGCTGATGCGGATGTAGTCCCACCCCGCATAGCCGACGATTGCGATCAGCACGGCGGCGGATGCTGCAGGTAGTTTTCGAGTCCAACGTCGGACCTCACTGTCACGACGGTCCGCGGCTGGCCACAGAACACCTAGACAGAGACCGAACACCAGTTGGAAGGGGCCGTACCACAGCGGGTATTCGAGCAGGCTGTGAAGCACGATCACTCCAAGCAGGCCCCACGCCATGAGCCGGAACGGATCACGCTCGCGCCAGGGTTTTGCTGTGATCAGCAACCAGAGAAATCCGCCACATATCAACGTCGCAGCGGGGATTCCGAGCTCCACAGCGAGGTGCAGCGGCAAGTTGTGAGCGTTGTCGAGAATCTCGACAAAGCGCGCGCCTGGATAGAGTGTGCTGTGCATGTAGTGGGCGTAGCTCAACTCGCCCCAACCCCATCCGGCCCACGGATGTTCAGAGATCAGGGCGAGCACGTTGCCCCAAAGAATCAACCGACTGTGCCCGACAGGTGCTCCTGCGCTGAGACGTTGCATCATGCTGTCGACGCCACTGCCCGCGAGTTGAGGCAGCAGCCAGGCAATGGCGAAGTACAGCGGAATCCATGACAGAAGAATCAAAGGCGCCGGCAAACGGATCGCGGAGGCGGGATCGGCACGACGCGCCTGCCGCTCTCGCCGCGCAATGAAGGCCGCAACTCCGACGATGCTCAGAACTTCAAGCAAACCTGTGCGCGATGTCGAAGCAGCGGCGGCGACCAGCAGAAGCGAAACCATCCCCGCCCAAAGCAGGCGCCGCTGCAACGGTCCGATGCGATAGCGTGCGTAGAGCCACAGCGCAGCGATCAGCGCCATGCTGATCAGGCTCGCGAATTGATTGCGTTGACGCAAGTTGCCGAAAGCCTGGCCGGCGCCGGGCTCAGTGGCCCATGGCCAGAGGAAGCCGGCAAGATCGTAGTACTGGAGCAGCCCTATCACGGCACTGACCACGCCCGCCCACAGCAGACCCTGAGCCAGGGCTGTTTGCACCTGGGCACGGTCCTTCGCAAGACCAGCGCCCATGAAGGCGGCCATGCCGATAGCGAAGACGACCGTAATGGAGGACAGCCATGGAGCGGGCCCGAGATGAGCGCTTCGGAAGATCGCGATGAGTACCACGCTCGCGATGAGCCACAGAGTTGTCGAGGGAGCGGGCTTGAAATCCTTCGCCCTGGACAACAGAAACAGGGCTGCGACACACAGCCAAGACGCCAACTGTTGCCAGACGCTGACCGAAGGGCCGGCCGCAATTGGAAAGAGAAAAGGCAGCGCGATCAACGCACTGCGGATCGAGGAAGAGAAATCTTGCTGGCCTGTGTCGTCTGCGTTGGCTTGCGTTGCAAAGAAACTCATCCAAGGGATTTTGCCTGCGCTTGCTGGGCCAAGGCAGGTCGCCCACTACTGCGGGCACGCCGTTGAAACGTAGTTGGCGTTAAGAAGCGGGTCAAGATGACCCGTCCTGCCATAGGTTGACACCTACGAAGGACTGGTAGCCGACGTAATCCAGCCGGCCAGAGACGCCCGATGAACCTCATCGGGCGTTTTCAATTTTAGGGACTGGTGCGGTCTCTCCTGGTTGTAGATCTGCACGGCCTGCTGGACCATCCGGCTGGCCTGGGCCAGATCGGCAGGCCGGTGCAGCAGGAACTCCATCTTCAAGATCCCGTTGACGCGCTCGGCCAGCGCGTTCTGGTAGCAGTCGTAGCCATCGGTCATCGAGCAGGCGATGCCGTGGCGTCGATGAATCTCCTGATAGTCGTTCGAACAGTACTGGATGCCCCTGTCCGAGTGATGCACAAGCATTTGCCGCGTCTGCCGGTCCTTGAGCGCTACCTTCAGCGCCCGCCTGACCTGCTCGGTGTGCAGGCTGTGGTGCACGTGATGGCCCACGATCTTGCGCGACCACGCATCCGTGACCAGGCTGAGATAGACGACCCCCTGGTCGGTGGGCAAGTACGTGATGTCGGCCACCCACACCTGCTCGCTGGCAGTCGCTCGAACCTGATGCGGCCCCTCCTTGAGCAAGTTGGGATGGCGTCGGAATCGATGATGGCTGTCGGTGGTCTTGTGATATGCCCGCTTCGGCGCCACCAGCATGCGCGCCTGGCGAAGCACGTCCAGCAGCGCATCGCGCCCCAGGCTCGCACCGGCGTGCTGCAGCGGCTGCTTGAGAAGATGGTGCAGCTTGCGCGCGCCCACCCGGGGCTGGCGCAGGCGCACACCGCGAACGAGCTCGATCACGGTGTCGTCACGGGCACGGCGTTGCTGCTGATGCTGCAACTGCTGGTAGTAGGCTTGGCGGCTAACGCCCCAATGGCGGCAAGCCCTCGCCACGCTCAGCCCCGGCAGGAGCTTTTGCGAGAGGACTTGCCCGAAGGCTTTTTTACGATGCGCACCCCGTAGTCCTTCTTCAGGACATCGATCACCGCCTCGAACAGTTGGGCCTTCTCGTTGGCTTCGCGAAGCTGGACCTCGAGGGCCTTGATCTTCTGTTCGGGAGTCAGCGGTGCGGCAGGTGCAGATGAGGGCTTCTTGATCGGTACTGGCATGGCAAGCCCAGATGATGCCGAACTCCAGTTCTGGCGACCATGCTTGCGCAGCCACACCAGCACGGTCGAGCGGCCCTGGATGCCGTAACGCTCCTGGGCCTGTTTGTACGTGAGTTCGCCTTTTTCCACTTGGTCGACCACCGACAGCTTAAAAGCCAGCGTGTAGTCCCGCTGCGTGCGTTTGACGCTTGATTCCATTGACTTGCCTTTTCTTCAGGGAAAAGGTGTCAACCCAGGTCAGGACGGGTCAAGAAAAACAAAAAAGCCGCCCAAGGGCGGCCTTCTTTCGTTGCTAATTCAATTAGCCGCCGCAACCAGCCGGGCGATACTTTTGATCGGCGGTCGTTGCGCAGGTCCAGGTGCCGCCCGTAGTACGCGACCACGTCAGAGTGGCGGGCGTTGCGGTCAGAGCCGTCGAGGCCTTGCTACCGAAAGTCGCCGTGATGGTAGCAGTGCCGTCAGCGGCAATGTTGCTCACTTGGGGGTAACCGTTCGTGCCTGCGACTGCTGCAGTTGCACCAGCTTGCGCGTCACCAGCCAGAATGCTGGAAGCCGTGGCTTGCGGGTCACAGTTCCCGGCGGCGGCGCCGACCGTGAGGCGACCGTTGTTCGCGCAGTCTTCCACGGCGGTCTTAAGTGCACCTGCTTCGCCCATCGCGCGGGAAACTTGCGACTTGGCGATATACGTTTGGTACTGGGGAAGCGCAATCGCAGCCAAGATACCAATGATCGCCACAACGATCATCAATTCGATAAGGGTAAAGCCGGCCTGAGCGCGGCGAGCAACGGTACGAACGTTCATTTAAGAAACTCCAGGTTGGTTGGTTGTTACGCCCGGGAACCTGCCCGGAGCGAGGTACCTTCCGCAGCATCTGTGCCACCCATCCCCAGAGCTTCCTGCTGACCGAACACGTCAACTTTGATCACATTGTCGTTACGACATGTGACACAAGTTGCTTCAAGATGCCACGCTTGGTGACAAATTTGTCATGCCAACGCATCACTCGCCATCAGCAAATCAGGATCCCATCCGCCTTCAGCCAGCGAATATCCCGCTGCGCCAGCCCCGCCACCTGCTCATCCATCAGCGCCTCGATCTGGCTCATGATCTCGTCGGTTTCGGTGGGCTTGGTGTGGGTGATGTAGATCGGGTACTGCTTCCCCGGCCCGATGTGCGCCAGCTCGTCGGCCAGCACAGCGGGCGACAGATGCAGGCTGCGCTCGGCCAGCGCCTGCTCGCGGCTGCTGAAGGCTGTTTCGATCACCAGCATCGCGACGTCGAGCGCATTCACACGTTCCCAGAAGGGCGCGTTGCGCTCGGTATCCCCGCTGAACACCCAGTGGGCACCGCCTTCGGCCCGCCGCACGGCAAAGCCGCACGCCGGCACGGTATGAACCGCAGGCAGCACCTCGACCAGCTTGGGCTCACGGCTACCCAGCGGCAGCATTTGCCCGACGGCAATGACGTGAAAGCTCACGAACGGCGCCTCGATGCTGGGAATACTCTCGAAATCCGGCCAGATGACGTTGTTGAACACATGCGCCCGCAGCGCATCGATGGTGGCCCTCAGCGCATGCACGCGCAGCGGCCGCTTGCGGCGGCTGCCGACGGCGTCGAGCATCAAGGGGAGCGCTGCGATGTGGTCGAGATGACTGTGGGTGAGCACGACATCGTCGATGCAGACCATTTCTTCGAGCGTGAGATCTCCGACGCCCGTGCCCGCATCGACGAGCAGGTCCGTGTCGACCAGGAAAGAGGTGGTGCGGCAGTCTTTGGCGATGGCGCCTGAGCAACCCAGCACACGAACCTGCATTGTGAGAGACCCCTTGTGTGTGTCTGTCGTCATTTGGTTTCGAACCGGGTTGCGCCATCCCAATCCGGGTCTTGCGGTCGCAACGCCATCGAGGCTAAACGCTGGGCATAGAGCTGGTAAAGGACTTTTTTGGCATCCGCGGCGAGCAGGGGGGCCAGCAAGTTTCGGCCCATCGCCCAGTCCTGCCGTCGGTAGGCCGCGAGCACTTCGCTCCAGCGGCCGAGCAGTTGCCGGGTCTGCGCCACCGCCTCGGGCGTGCGCACGGCCAGGGGCGTGAAAACGGCAACGGCTTGTGCCTTTCCCTTGACGCGAACGCTGTCGAGTTCCTGCCAGATGTAGTCGGGCGCCAGCTCGCATGTCGCGCCGCTGGCCACGACTTGCACGCCGTAGTGTCCGCTCAGGCCCTCGAGGCGGGACGCGAGGTTGACCGCGTCGCCGACCACGGTATAGCTGCGGCGCGCGGCGGAGCCCATGTCGCCCACGCTCATCAGGCCGCTGTTGATGCCGATGCCCACGCTGATCTCGGGCCGGCCGCTGGCGCGGTGAATGCGGTTGATGTCGTGCACGGCGTCGGCCATGTCGAGCGCGGCCCGCACAGCGAGGGTGGCGTGGTCGGGTGTGTCGATGGGTGCGCCCCAGAAGGCCATGACGCAGTCGCCCATGTACTTGTCGATAGTGCCGCGGTGCGCGCTGATCACGTTGGTGAGTCGGCTGAAAACAGTGTTGAGAAAGGCCTGCAGTTCGGCCGGCGCCATCTGCTCCGACAGGCGGGTGAAGTCGCGCATGTCGCAGAACATCACGGTCATGGGCTTGCTCTCGGCGCGCATGCTGTAGCGGCCGGGGTGCTCCATCATTTCGTTGACGAGTTGGGGCGGCACGTAGGTGCCGAAGAGCCGCACCAGGCCGCGCCGCGCGCGCGATTCGACGAAGTAGCCCCAGCTCATGTTGAACACGAAGGCAAGCGCCGTCATCGTCAGCGCCGACGCCAGGGGCAGCACGAGCCTGTGGCTCACGTACAACCAGGTGTTGAGACCGATCAGCGCGGCGATCGTCCCTGCGGCCAGCAGCAGGGCGCGCGGCGCCGACAGCAACGACAGCCCGAAGGCCAGCACGAGCCCCGTCACGGCGACCAGCAGCACTTCGTAGCCCACCGCGTAATCGGGCACGCTGAGCAGGCGATGGTCGAGCAGGGCGGAGACGACGTTGGCATGCACTTCCACCCCCGGAAACGCAGCCTCGACGGGTGTGGCACGCAGATCCTGCAGCCCCGGGGCCGTGGCGCCCAGGAGCACGATCTTGTCCTTCAATTCGCCCGGTCCGAGCCGGCCTTCGAGCACGTCCGCTGCAGGCACGTAGCGGAACGATCCTCCGTCCGCGCCGCCTGGGCCGCGAAACGGCACTTGCATGCTGCCCGTGCCGTCGACCGGGATTCGCAGGCGGCCCACTCTCAGCGATTCGAGCTGCGGCGCGGCGCCTCCTCCGGGCGCAAAGGCCGGCTGCACGGGCGGCGATCCGTTTGCGAGGCGGTAGACGGCGAGCCCCAGCGACTCGTAGTAACCCGGCTGCGCCTTGTCGCCCTCGTAGCGGGCGATGAGCGGCACGCTGCGAATGACGCCGTCGCCGTTGGCACCGACCAGCGTATTCAGGAAACCCGCCATTGGCGCGGCCTGCGCCAGTGCCGGCAGGCTGGCACCGAAGCCGTTCCAGGTCGTTGCGTAGATCCCGCCGGAGGGGAAGGCCCCGGCTGGCAGCAAGGGGGCAGCAGGCAGCTGTCCCTTGGCACTCGGCGCCTCGGTCCGCGTGAAGTAATAGCCCAGCGCCACGCGCCGGCCACTCAGCGCCGCGGCGAAGGTGGCGTCATGGTCGAGGCCAGGCGCCAGTCGCTCGACCTCGGCGGACAGGCCCGGCACGTTGCTCAACGGCCCGCTCGCCATCTCCCGCAGCCTGTCGAGGCCCGAGCTGCGGTCCGGCTCGAGAAACATGACGTCGAAGCCGAGCACGGCCGCCTGCTGGCGGGTCATCAGCTCCGTGGTGAGGCGGGCGATCTTGTCGCGTGCCCAGGGCCATTGGCCCTGGCGCGCCAGGCTGGCGTCGTCGACATCGACGATCACGACCCGCGCATCGGGCGTGCCCGGCATGGTGGCGCGCAGGCGGATGTCGTAGATCAGCCGGTCAAGGCGCTCGATCGCGGTCAGCGGCCAGGCGCCGGTGGCGTGCGCCAGCGCCAGCAGCACGGGCAGCAAGGTGATGGCGATGCGCGGCCAGTGCCGCCGCAGTTCCCTCACGGCGCGGCGTCCGTGCGGACGTTGCCGCGGCAGGCCGGAAGAAAAGGCGGCTCAGATGCGCACGAACTGCATGCGCGTGGCGCCACCCAGCTCGAGCACGTCGCGCTCCTGCAGCGCAACCGCCTCGGCGCCGAGCTGCAGGCCGTTGAGCGTGACGTTGCCTTCGACGCCCGCAGCCACGTAGCCCTGTCGGCGGCGCGTGACCACAGCCACCGCGACACCGGGCTTGCCGATGGTGGTGACGACCTTCTGCAGGGCCACGTCCTGCCCCTCGTTGGCGCCGGAGAGCACGCGCAGCAACGGAATGCCGAGCTCGACCAAGGCGCCGGATTCCGTTGGCGCCGACGACAGCGGCATGGACCCCGAGGGGTACTCGGCCGACGGGGAGCGGACCGAGCCGGTGCCAATGGGCAGATTGCTGCGCGCGCGGAAATGGATGCGGCAGCCCCCGACCTCGATGACATCGTTGTCCTTGAGCGCCTGCTTCTGGATGGCGAGCGCATTGACGTAGGTGCCGTTGGTGCTGTTGAGATCTTCAATTTCGACTTCGCCACCGCTCATGTGCAGCACGGCATGCTCGCCGCTGACCGCCAGATTGTCGATCACGATGTCGTTGTAGGCACGGCGTCCCAGCGTCGTGCGTTCCTTGGCAAGCGCCACTTGCCCGATGACAACGCCATCGACCGAGATGATCATCTTCGGCATTGCCGACTCCCCGAATCCAGAGCTTGAATGACGGCAAGCACATTGGCGGATTGCCGCCAGGGCCTGCTACTTGGCCGTGCGAGGCGCTTCTGCAACGCTCGCGCTGGCAAGGACAACCGATATGTTGTCCCGTCCACCATTGTCATTGGCAATTGAAACCAAAAGTGATGCTTTTTTCTGAAGCCCGACATCGTGTCCTAGAAGCGTGAAAAGCTGCTCATCCGAAACCATCTCGCTGAGCCCGTCGGAGCAAAGCATATAGAGATCGCCCGGTCTTGCGCTGTGTTCGTGCATCTCCAGCAAGACTTGGGCCTCCACGCCCACGGCGCGCGTCACGAGGTTGCGGGTGGGCGAATTCAGGGCTTCCTCGGCGGTGATGGCGCCGGCGTCGAGCTGCTGCTGGCGCAGCGAGTGGTCGCGGGTGAGCAGCTCCAGCTTGTTGTTGCGCACCCGGTAGCACCGCGAATCGCCGATGTGGCCGACCAGCACGCGCTGCGGCCGGAATGCCGCGAGCACCAGCGTCGTTCCCATGCCCTGTAGTTCGTGATTGGTCATGCCGGCGTGCAGGATCGAGCTGTTGGCCTCGTCCGTGGCCGCCTGCAGCGCCCGCCGGATCACGCGGGTCGGCGCCTGCATCCCGGCCTGGGCGAACCACCGGCCGAAGCTGGCGTGCATCAGCGAGACAGCCATCGCGCTCGCCACTTCGCCGCCCTTGTAGCCGCCCATGCCGTCGGCCAGCAAGGCCAACCCCAGGGCGGAGTCCACGTGCACGGCGTCCTCGTTATGGGCCCGCGTCCGCCCGACGTCAGTCAGGGCGGCGAATTCCCAGGTCAGCGGAGGGCGGGTGGAGAACAGGGAAACGCCGACACTCGCCATGGTTTGTCAGTGCCGACTTCTTGAAAACTCAGTGCGCAGCGGCGCGTGCGCGCCGTTGCAACAAGCGGCCACCGGCCACGACGAGCAACGCACCAGCAGCAGCCGCCGCGTAGTGCAACCAGGGGTTGGCCGCCAGCGTGTCGCGCAGCACCGCGTCCTGCACGATGGTTTCGCCACCAACCCAGCCGATCAGCGCGGCGCCCAGCATGACGATGATCGGGAAGCGTTCCATGAGCTTGATCATGAGCGTGCTGCCGAAAATCACCAAGGGGATGCTGATTGCCAAGCCGAGGACCAGCAGGACCATGCTGCCCTGCGCGGCGGCCGCGACGGCAATCACGTTGTCCAGGCTCATCACCAGGTCAGCCAGCAGGATGGTGCGCACGGCCGCCATCATGCTGCCGTATTCCTTGGATTCGCCCTCGCCCTCGTCGTCCTCGCTCAGCAGCTGCAGGCCGATCCACAGCAGCAGCAGGCCGCCGATGATCTGCAGGTAAGGCAGGGCGAGCAGCTTGGCTGCCACCACCGTGAGCACGATGCGCAGCACCACGGCCGCGCCCGAGCCGAAGAGCACGGCCTTTTTCTGCTGCGCAGGCGGCAACGAACGCGCCGCCATGGCAATCACCACCGCGTTGTCTCCCGACAGGATGATGTTGATCCAGACGATCTTGAGCAGACCTAACCAGAAGTCTGTGCTTTGAAGAATTTCCATGTCTCTGATCCCACTGTGTTTTATTGAAAAAAGCGCCCGCAATCCAGTGCGGGCGCTTCTTTGTTTCTGCGTGGTCCTACGGCATGTTGCTGCCGTTTTCCGTTTTAGAGCTGCGCCTTGAGCAGCTTGGCCAGTTCCGAGAAGTTGCGCGTCACGGTGAAGCCGCATTCTTCCATGATGGCGAGCTTGGCATCAGCCGTGTCGGCGCCGCCCGAGATCAGCGCGCCGGCGTGGCCCATGCGCTTGCCGGGAGGGGCGGTGACACCGGCGATGAAGCCGACGACCGGCTTCTTCATGTGTTCCTTGCACCAGCGGGCTGCGTCAGCCTCGTCCGGGCCGCCGATTTCGCCGATCATGATGACGGCGTCGGTGTCCGGGTCGTCGTTGAAGGCTTTCATCACGTCGATGTGCTTCAGGCCGTTGATCGGGTCGCCGCCAATGCCGACTGCCGACGATTGGCCCAGGCCGATTTCGGTCAGTTGAGCCACGGCTTCGTACGTCAGCGTACCCGAGCGCGAGACCACGCCGATGCGGCCCTTGCGGTGGATGTGGCCGGGCATGATGCCGATCTTGATTTCGTCGGGCGTGATCAGGCCGGGGCAGTTCGGGCCCAGCAGCAGGGTCTTCTTGCCGCCGGCGGCTTCCTTGGCCTTCATCTTGTTGCGCACTTCGAGCATGTCGCGAACCGGGATGCCTTCGGTGATGCAGATCGCCAGGTCCAGGTCGGCTTCGACGGCTTCCCAGATGGCGGCCGCGGCGCCTGCCGGCGGCACGTAGATCACCGACACGGTGGCGCCGGTTTGCGAAGCGGCTTCCTTCACCGAACCGAAGATCGGGATGTTGAAGATCGACTCGCCGGCCTTCTTCGGGTTCACGCCCGCCACGAAGGCGTTCTTGCCGTTCGCGTATTCCTGGCACTTCTCGGTGTGGAACTGGCCGGTCTTGCCGGTGATGCCTTGCGTGATGACTTTGGTGTCTTTGTTGATGTAGATCGACATGACTTGTTCCTTAGGCCTTCTTGACTGCTGCCACGACCTTCTGGGCCGCTTCCGCCATGGTGTCGGCGCTGATGATCGGCAGGCCCGAATCGGCCAGCAGCTTCTTGCCTTCGACTTCGTTGGTGCCCTTCATGCGAACGACCAGCGGCACTTGCAGGTTCACGGCCTTGCAGGCTGCGATCACGCCGGTGGCGATGGTGTCGCACTTCATGATGCCGCCGAAGATGTTGACGAGGATGGCCTCGACGTTTTTGTTCTTCAGCATGATCTTGAAGGCTTCCGTGACCTTCTCGGGGGTGGCACCGCCGCCCACGTCCAGGAAGTTGGCCGGCTCGCCGCCGAACAGCTTGATGGTGTCCATGGTGGCCATGGCCAGGCCGGCACCGTTCACCAGGCAGCCGATGTTGCCGTCCAGCGAGATGTAGGCGAGGTCGAACTTGGAGGCTTCGACTTCGGCTGCGTCTTCTTCGTCGAGGTCGCGCAGGGCCACGATTTCGGGGTGGCGGAACAGCGCGTTGCTGTCGAAGTTGAACTTGGCGTCCAGCGCCATGACGTTGCCCTTGCTGTCACGGTTGAGCGGGTTGATCTCGACCAGCGAGGCGTCCGTCTCCATGTAGCAGGTGTAGAGCTTCTTGAGGATGTCGACCGTTTGCGCGGTCGAATCGGCCGGCATGCCGATGCCGTCGGCGATCTGCTTGGCCTGTTCGTCGGTCAGGCCCTTTTCGGGGTCTGCGAACACCGTGATGATCTTCTCGGGCGAGGAGTGAGCCACTTCCTCGATGTCCATGCCGCCTTCGCTCGAAGCGATGAAGGCCACCTTCTGGGTGGCGCGGTCGGTCACGGCCGAGACGTAGTATTCCTTGTTGATGTCGGCGCCGTCTTCGATGTAGAGGCGGCGGACCTTCTGGCCTTCGGGGCCGGTCTGGTGCGTCTTGAGCTGCATGCCGAGGATTTCGCCGGCGAGCTTCTTGACATCTTCGATGGACTTGGCGACCTTGACGCCACCGCCCTTGCCGCGGCCACCCGCGTGAATCTGGGCCTTGACGACCCAGACCGGGCCTCCAAGTTTCTGGGCGGCTTCCACCGCCTCCTGAACCGTATAGGCCGGGATGCCGCGCGGCACCGGCACGCCGAACTTGGCAAGGATTTCCTTGCCTTGGTACTCGTGAATCTTCATGAGGGATGTCTCTCGGAAGGAGGAGGTTGAGAACGGGAGATCTGGGTGAGAGTGTTTCTGCTCTGTTGCTCGCGGGCGACGGCGGCCTGACGGCCGGGGGCGGCGAACAACCGCGGACTGTATCATGGTGCGCCGCACCAATACTGTACGTGGGGTTGCGGGCAATACGTACTTTCTTCTAGTTACCCGGGGCACCCTCCATCATGGCCAAGGTTTTCATCGACGGCGAAGCCGGCACCACCGGCCTGCAGATTCGCGAACGGCTCCAGGCGATGCCGCAGATCGAACTCGTGAGCATCGCGCCCGAGCTGCGAAAAGACGTGAACGCCAAGCGCGAACTGATGGCCGGCGTCGACCTGGTGGTGCTGTGCCTGCACGACGACGCGGCGCGCGAATCGGTCGCGCTGATCGACCAGTTGCCCGGCAAGAAGCCCAAGATCATCGACGCCTCCACGGCACACCGCATCGCCCCCGGCTGGGTGTTCGGCTTCCCTGAACTCACCGAAGGCCACTGGCAGGCCGTGGCCAAGGCCGAGCGCGTCGGCAACCCCGGCTGCTACGCCACCGGCGCCATCGCCATGGTGCGCCCGCTGGTCGACGCGGGCATCCTGCCGGTCGACTTCCCCGTTTCGCTGCCCTCCGTGAGCGGCTATTCGGGCGGCGGCCGGACCATGATCGAGGCCTACGAAAAAGGCGAAGCGCCGCCGTACGAGATCTACGCCCTGGGCCTGAAGCACAAGCACATTCCCGAAATCATGACCTACACCGGCCTCACCCGCCGGCCGGTCTTCATTCCGTCGGTGGGCAATTTCAAGCAGGGCATGCTGGTGCAGCTGCCGCTGCATCTCGACCTGCTGCCCGGCAAGCCGAAGGCCGGCGACCTGCAAGATGCGCTGGCCGCGCACTACGCGCGCAGCAACACGCCCGAGAAATTCGTGAAGGTGCTGCCGCCCACCGAGGACGGCAAGCTCGAAGCACTGGCGCTCAACGACACCAACGAACTCGAGATCCGCGTGTTCCCCAACGAGGACCATCGCCATGCCGTGGTGATTGCCCGCCTCGACAACCTCGGCAAGGGCGCCAGCGGCGCCGCGGTGCAGAACCTGAAGCTGATGCTGGCGCTCTGAGCGCCACGCCTCTTCAGTCAGTTCACCAGCCAGAGCCCGACGCCCAGCAGGGCCGCGTGCGCGCCCAGCGCGATGTACAGCGGCTTGCGCGAAGGCGTCGCCATGTCCTGCAGCGTCTCGTGGATGCGGCGCGTGAGCAGCGCGCGCAGCGCCGGGTCTTGCACAGCGCCCTCGCCTGCCACCGGCTCGCCATGCTCCGCGCGACTTTGCTGCCATTCGGCCAGCATCTCGCTCAGCGGTAGCCTGTTGAGCACGAAGCCCACCACCGAACGCACCGCCTTGCCTTCACCCAGCACCGGTGCGAGCTGCTTGCTCAAGGCATCGACCGACAGCCAGTCGGCCGCGCGTTGCAAAGTGCCGTGGGCGCGCGGCATCGCTTCGATGCGCCCGGCAATCGCACCGCCGAGCCGCTGCGACACGGCCTCGCCACGCGCCGCGACCAGATGCTGCATCGCACGCGCGCGCCCTTGCTGCACGCCCAGCATCACGTAGACGACCACGAACAGCAGCAGCAGGACCGCCACCAGCAGCGGCGGCGAGGTGATGAGCGCGACGATGGCTCCGGCTCCACCGGCACGCGCAGCCGTGTTGCCCGGCCCCTGCAACTGGCTCAGATAGAAGAAGAAAACGCCGCCGCCCAGGATGACGCCGAGCAGGCCGCCCTTGATCACGGAACCGGCGAAAGACAAGCCGGCCTTGGCGCCGGTGCGAACGAGAGACGGCTGGCCGACGGGGTCGGATGACATGGAAAAACTCCTCCGTTGATTGACGGCCGCTCTGCTCGACTGCTTGCCGTGCAATCCGGCGGCCTGCCGCGGATCATGCCATCGGCGCCCCACACCATAATCGCGCACCAACCACACGAGGAGGACTTCATGGCCGTCAAATTCCAGAAACCGACCGCGGCATTCGTCGCCGCATCCTGGGCCGCGCTGCTCATCGGCGCCATCGTCTACCTGATCGGGCTGTGGAACGCCTCCATGCAGCTCAACGAGAAGGGCTACTACTTCACCATCCTGATGTACGGCCTGTTCGCCGCCGTGTCGCTGCAGAAGACCGTGCGCGACCGCCTCGAAGGCACCGCCGTCACCGGCATCTACTACGGCCTGTGCTGGATCTCGCTGCTGCTGTCGGTGGCGCTGCTGGCCGTCGGCCTCTTCAACGCCACGCTGGCCGCGAGCGAAAAGGGCTTCTACGCCATGGCCTTCCTGTTGAGCCTGTTCGGCGCTGTGGCCGTGCAGAAGAACGTGCGCGACATCGTCGCGCACAAGAGCGAGATGCCGTCGCTCGACGACTCGCCCGAAGCCAACTGAGCGGCAGCACCCGGGGCCGGGCGCTACTCGTTGTCGTTGTAGCCGCTGGCCCCCATCAGCGCCGACAGGCGCGCGGAGATGTTGCCGACGATGCCGCGCACCTGCACCACGTCCGGCGCCGACTTCTGGTCGATGCGCTCGATGTACGGCACGTTGATCGACGCGATCACGTGGTCGGCCGCCCCCATCACCGGGAACGCGATGTTGGTGATGCCGCGCGTCTGCTTGCTCGGCATGGCCGAGTAGCCGCGCTCGCGCACCTCCTGCAGGATGGCGAAGAGCTCGCCCGGGTCCATGTCGAGCTCGCCCTCCACGCCGATGTGGGCGCGCAGCATGCGGGCGCGGTCGATCTCGTCGCGGAAGGCCAGCAGCACGTGGCCTGACGACGTATCCGTCAGCCCCATCACCACCCCCACCTTGAGCCCGAACGACCAACGCTCGGGGCTCTCGACCTGCGCGATGACCACCACGCGCCCGCCCTGGTACATGGTGAGGTGGCACGACTGGCGCGCCCGGTTGGCCAGCTCGCGCAGCAGCGGCAGCGCCGCACTCACCAGGCTTTTCAGCGGTTGCTGGCGATGCGCCAGTTCGAACATGCGCAGTGTGAGCGTGTAGCGGTCGTTCTCGTCGACCTGCACATAGCCGCGCCGCTGCAGCGTCACCGCCATGCGGAAGATCTCACTGACCTTGCGCCCGACCTTCTGCGCCAGTTCGTTCAGCGTGTAGCCGGTGGCGCTGTCGGCCAGCGCCTCCAGGATGTCCAGCCCCTTCTCGAGCGCCGGCGCGGCGTAGCGCAGCGCGCCCTCCCCTTCGGGCGCGGCCTCTTCCTGGCTCTGTAGTTCTTCCGGCGCTGGTGCTTGCTTCATTGTTCCCTGCTCAATTCGACCATCCACCGTCGATCATATGGATCGCGCCGGTGGTGAAGGCCGATTCGTCGGAAGCCAGGTACACCACCAGCGCAGCAATTTCTTCCGGTTTGCCGACGCGCCCGAGCGGCTGGCGCGCCACGAAGGCGGCGCGCACCGCGGCTTCGTCGGCGCCGGCCTGCTCGGCCTGGGCCGCGATCCGGTCGCGCAGCGAGGGCGATTCGACCGTGCCCGGGCAGATGGCATTGCAGCGCACGCCCTGCTGGATGAAGTCGGCGGCCACCGCCTTGGTCAGCCCGATGACCGCGGCCTTCGAGGCGCCATAGACGAAGCGGTTCGGCACGCCCTTCACGCTCGACGCGGCCGAGGCCATGTTGATGATCGAGCCGCCGCGCTCCAGCATCGCCGGCAGGAAGGTGCGGATGGTGCGGTACATCGACTTCACATTGAGGTCCATGCTGAAGTCCCAGTCGGCTTCCTCGCAGGCCAGGATGTTGCCGCTGTGCACGAAGCCGGCGCAGTTGAAGAGCACGTCGAGCCGCCCCGCGGTCTGCGCGAAGGCCTGTAGCGCGGCGCTGTCGCGCACGTTGAGCGTGGCGGTCTTCAGACCCGACAGGCCTTCTTCGCGGGCCAGCGCGGCGAGTTCGGCCAGCGCGGCTTCGTCCACGTCGGTGGCCCATACGGCGGCGCCTTCGCGCGCCAGCGCCAGTGCGCTGGCGCGGCCGATGCCCTTGCCGGCAGCGGTGACGAGGATGTTCTTTCCCTGAACGCGAGAAGTCATTGGCAATGTCCTTTGAGTGAGTGTCGGCGCATATGTGAAATATCAATTTCACTGATGAAATCAAATATACGCGACCCGCAAGCCTTTGCATCCCCTCAAAAACCCGGGATCAGTCGCTCAATCATTGGTGAATACCCTTGAATTGGCGCAAACCCCAGCTTCCATTCGAAGGCCTGCTGCTAACCTCATCTGTGAAAAGTAGTTTTACCTAAGAAAACGAGATTCACCCATGGCCCAAGCACCCTCCTCGCTGCTCACCCGCCTGCAAGCCTGCTACACGGGCATCCTCCACGACGTGATGCGCGCCGCGGGCCTGCGCGACTTCACGCTGCCGCCCACGCTGCGCCCGCTGATCGCCGGCCAGAAGATGTGCGGGCCGGCCTTCACGGTGAACGGCCGCGTCGACCCGACGGCCGATCCGCACGAGACGCTGATGGCGTGGACCGGCTTTCTCTCGCGTGCCAAGCCCGGCCACATCGCCGTGATCCAGCCGAACGACTCGACGGTGTCGCACATGGGCGAGCTCTCGGCCGAGACGCTGGGCCGCAAGGGCGTGCTGGGCGTGATCGCCGACGGCGGCGTACGCGATGCCGAATTCATCCTGCAGCAGGGCTTCCAGGTGTGGCACCGCTACTTCACGCCGCGCGACATCGTCGGCTACTGGCTGCCAGACGCGATGGACGTGCCGGTGCGCATCGGCGATGTCACGGTGAACCCCGGCGACCTGCTGCTGGCCGACACCGATGGCGTGATCTGCCTGCCGCTCGCGCAGGCCGAGGCGATCGTTACCGAGGCCGAACACATGATGGGCCGCGAGAACCTCGTGCGCACCGCCATCCTCGCGGGCACCGACCCGCAAGAGGCCTACCTGAAGTACCGCAAGTTCTGAGCGCCGGATGTCGAACCCGCAATCCATCGACGCCCGGCTGGTGCTGCTCTCGCCCGGCGACAACTGCCTGATCGCCTGCACCCGCCTTGCCGCCGGCACGTCCGTGCAGCTCGAAGACGGTGCCGTGACCCTGCCGAAAGAAATCGGCCTGGGCCACAAGCTCGCGCGCCATGCCATCGCGGCCGGCGAGAAGGTGCTGAAGTACGGCGCCGTCATCGGCAGCCTGCGCCTGGCCGTAGAGGCCGGCGAGCACATCCACACGCACAACCTCGACAGCGACTACACGCCCACCTACACGCTGGACGAGGGCAAGACCTTCGTCGGCCACGCCTGAGACGCCCTCCCCGCATGAACGCTCCCAATTTCCAGATCAACGGATTCCCGCGCGCCGACGGCCGCAAGGGCATCCGCAACGTCGTGGTCGTGGCCTACCTGGTCGAATGCGCGCACCACGTCGCCCGCGAGATCACGCTCAACTTCCGCCAGCAGGACGGTGAATCGGAAGTGCATCTCGTCGGCTTCCCCGGCTGCTACCCGAACGAGTACGCCGAACGCATGATGCAAGCCATTGCCACGCACCCCAACGTGGGCGCGGCGCTGCTGATCTCGCTGGGCTGCGAGAGCATGAACAAGCGCAAGCTCGAAGAGGCCGTTGCCGCATCGGGCCGGCCGGTGCACACGCTCACCATCCAGCAGAAGGGCGGCACGCGCACCACCATCCGCGAAGGCACGCAGTGGGTGCAGTGGGCGCTGGCCGAACTCGCGCAGCAGCAGCGCGTGCCCATGGACCTGAGCGAGCTCGTGGTGGGCACGATCTGCGGCGGCTCCGACGGCACCAGCGGCATCACCGCCAACCCGGCCGTGGGCCGCGCCTTCGACCTGCTGATCGAACAGGACGCGCGCTGCATCTTCGAGGAAACCGGCGAGCTGATCGGCTGCGAATTCCACATGCAGCGCCGCGCCGCCACGCCGGAGCTCGGCGAGGCCATCGTCGAATGCGTGAACAAGGCCGCGCGCTACTACAGCACCATGGGCCACGGCAGCTTCGCGCCGGGCAATGCCGACGGCGGGCTCTCGACCATCGAGGAAAAATCGCTGGGCGCATATGCGAAAAGCGGCGCCTCGCCCATCAACGGCATCGTGAAGCCGGGCGACGTTCCGCCGCAGGGCGGCCTCTACCTGCTCGACGTGGTGCCCGACGGCGAGCCGCGCTTCGGCTTTCCGAACATCAGCGACAACGCAGAGATCGTCGAACTCATCGCCTGCGGCGCGCACCTCATCCTGTTCACCACGGGCCGCGGCTCTGTGGTGGGCTCTGCCGTGTCGCCCGTCATCAAGGTCTGCGCCAACCCCGACACCTACCGCCAGCTCGGCGAGGACATGGACGTCGATGCCGGCCGCATCCTTGAAGGGCGCGGCACGCTGCAGGAGGTGGGCCAGGAGATCTTCGACGCTGTGCGCAGCGTTGCCGACGGCGCGGCCACCAAGTCCGAGGCGCTGGGGCATCGCGAATTCATCCTGACCTACAAGGCCTTCGAACCGCTCGGCCCTTCGTGCCTGCCGCTCGCCAGTATTGCTCGCGCTGCGTGAGCGGCACCCTCCCCTGCTTTCTTCCATTGGACTTCCGGAGCCCAACGCATTGAACTACCAGTTCGACTTCATGCCCGTGCTCGAGCAGTGGCCGCTGCTGCTCGAAGGCGCGTGGACCACCGTGCAGCTGTCCTTCATCGCGACGGTGCTGGGCTTTGCGCTGGGCACGGTCTGCGCGCTGGGGCGCAACAGCCGCCACGGCTGGCTGCGGCGCCTGACGGGCGGCTACGTGGAAGCCATCCGCAACACGCCGCTGCTGATCCAGAGCTACTTCCTCATCTTCGGCCTCTCCAGCGCCGGCGTGACGATGCCGATCATGGTGGGCGCGGTGCTGGCGCTGGTGGTGAACATCGGCGCGTACAGCTGCGAAATCATCCGCGCGGGCATCGAGTCGATCCACAAGGGCCAGCTCGAGGCGGCGCAATGCCTGGGCCTGTCGAAGCTGCAGGTGTTCTGGCACGTGATCCTGCGGCCCGCGGTGGAGCGCGTGTATCCGGCGCTCGCCAGCCAGTTCGTGCTGCTGATGCTGGCCTCCAGCATCATGTCGTCGATCGGCGCGGAAGAGCTCTTCGGCGTGGCCAACCGCATCCAGTCGGACACCTTCCGCAATTTCGAGATCTTCATCGTGCTGTGGGTGGTGTACCTGGCGCTGTCGTACGCCATGCGCCTGGGCTTCTGGCTGCTGGGCGTGCTGATCTTCCCGCGCCGGCGCAAGCTGGGCACGCCGCTGTGAGGCGGGCGAAAGAGGTTTCGACATGACCTTCATGCCAATCGATCACTTCGGCTTTTTGTTGATGGGCGCGTGGGGCACGGTACAGCTCTCGGCGCTTGCGTTCGTGGGCGGCGGGCTCATCGGGCTGGCGGTGGCGCTGGCGCGCGTGTCGCCGGTGAAGGCGGTGCGGCGCATTGCGGCGGGCTACATCCAGGTCATCCAGGGCACGCCGCTGCTGGTGCTCATGGGCGTGTGCTTCTTCGGACCCAACATCGCGGGCATCGGCTCGGTGCCGGCGATCGTCGCGGCAGCGCTGGCCATCACCATCTATGCGAGCGCCTTCCTGGGCGAGATCTGGCGCGGCTGCATCCAGTCCGTGCCGCGCAGCCAGTGGGAAGCCGCCGAGTGCCTGGCGCTCACCCGCTGGGAGCGCATGCGCCGCGTGATCCTGCCGCAGGCGCTGCGCATCGCGACGCCGCCCACAGTGGGCTTCCTGGTGCAGATCATCAAGAACACGTCGATCGCGTCGCTGGTGGTCGGCTATGCCGAGCTCTCCTACAACGCCAAGGTGCTGAACAACTCGACGTTCCAGCCCTTCCTGTATTTCGGGTGCGCGGTGGTCCTGTATTTCATTCTTTGTTATCCGCTGTCGCGATGGAGTCGCGCCCTTGAAAGGAAGCTCAATGCAGCCCGTGGTTGAACTCAACGACGTCCACAAGCACTTCGGCAAGCTGCATGTGCTCAAGGGCGTGTCGTTCTCGGTGACGCGCGGGCAGGTGGTCGCCATCATCGGCCAGAGCGGCTCGGGCAAGAGCACCGCGCTGCGCTGCATCGACCGGCTGGAGACCATCGACAGCGGCACCATCCAGTGCTGCGGCCACGCGGTGCACGATGCGGCACTGAACCTGCGCGACCTGCGCAAGGACGTGGGCATCGTGTTCCAGAGCTACAACCTGTTCCCGCACCTCACGGTGAAGCAGAACATCACGCTCGCGCCGCAATCGGTGAAGAAGATGAGCGCATCGGAAGCCGGCGCCATCGCCATGGAAGTGCTCGAACGCGTGGGTCTGGCCGAGAAGGCCGACGCCTACCCCGAACAGCTCTCGGGTGGCCAGCAGCAGCGCGTGGCCATTGCGCGCTCGCTCGCGATGAAGCCGCAGCTGATGCTGTTCGACGAAGTGACTTCCGCGCTCGACCCGCAGCTCACCGGCGAAGTGCTCAAGGTGATGGAAAAGCTCGCTGCCGAGGGCATGACCATGATCCTCGTCACGCACGAGATGGCGTTCGCGCGCGGCGTGGCCGACAAGGTCATCTACATGCACCAGGGGCTGGTGTGGGAGGAAGGCGACGCCGGCATCCTCAGCGACCCGCAGACGCCCGAGCTGCGCCAGTTCATCGGCACCGGGCTTTGATTTTCTTTTCAGACAACTCCAGGAGACCTTCGATGACTTCTTCCCTCTCGTTCAAGCGCCGCGGCGCGCTGCTGTCCGCGCTCGTGCTGGCCCTCGGCTTTGCAGGTGCGGCGCATGCCGACCAGCTCGACACCATCACCGCCGCCAAGAAGATCCGCGTGGCCATCGACCTCGCAGTGCCGCCCTATGGCCTGAAGGACGAGAAGCTCAACGCCACCGGCTCCGACGTCGAGACCGCGCGCTTGCTGGCCAGGAGCCTGGGCCTCGAGCTGGAGATCGTGCCCACCACCGGCGCCAACCGCATTCCCTTCCTGCAGACCGACAAGGCCGACATCGTGATCTCCAGCATGTCGGTCACGCCGGAGCGCGAGAAGGTCGTCGACTTCTCTGTGCCCTATGCCGCCATCCTGGCCGTGGTGGGCGCGCCCAAGAGCATGAGCATCACCGGCCCGGCCGACCTGGCGGGCAAGAAAGTGATTGCCACGCGCGGCACCACCAACGACCAGGAAGTGACGAAGATCCTGCCGGCCGGCGCGCAGATCGTGCGCTTCGACGACGACGCCACCTCCATCACCGCCGTGGTGAGCGGACAGGCCGACATCTTCGCGACCGCGCCGCCGCTCTTGAAGACCATCAACGAGAAGAACCCTGCCAAGCAGATGGAGCCGAAGTTCACGATGAAGGTCAACATGCTGGCCATCGGCATGCGCAAGAACGAGCCGCGCCTGAAGGCCAAGCTCGACGAGTTCGTGAAGGCACAGCTCAAGAGCGGCGAGCTCAACACCATCTACAAGAAATTCCACGGCGCCGACCTGCCCGCGGACGTGATGCGCAACGGAGCCTGAGCACGATGACGAAGATCGACCAGGTAGAAATCGCGCAGATCGACATCGCGCCCAAGGTCAAGCGCACCGACGCCATCCAGTCCTTCGTGACGCAGGAGACCGTGATGGTCACCGTGCGCTGCGACGACGGCTCGTCGGGCACCGGCTACACGTACACCATCGGCACGGGCGGCTCGTCCATCGTGGCGCTGCTGAACGACCACCTGGCGCCGCGGCTGATCGGGCGCGACCCGCAGCAGTACGAGGCCATCTGGCGCGACCTGTTCTTCCACACGCACGCGACCGCCGTGGGCGCCATCACCAGCCTGGCGCTGGCGGCCATCGACACTGCGCTGTGGGACCGCAACGCGCGCGCGGCGGGCCTGCCGCTGTGGCGGCTGGCAGGTGGTGCGCAGGCGCGCGTGCCGGTCTACACGACCGAGGGCGGCTGGCTGCACATCGAGCCCGCGCAACTCGTCGAGCAGACGCTCGCTGCGAAGGCCGACGGCTTTCTCGGCGCGAAGATCAAGGTCGGCAAGCCGCACGTGGCGCAGGACATCGCGCGCCTTTCGGCCGTGCGCGAGGCCGTGGGGGCGGACTTCGAGCTGATGGTCGATGCCAACCAGAGCTTCACCGCGGCCGAGGCCATTCGCCGCGCGCGCCAATACGCGCCGCTCGACCTGGCATGGTTCGAGGAGCCGATGCCGGCCGAGCACGTGCGCGGACATGCGCAGCTGCTGGCGAGCACCTCGGTGCCGATCGCGGTGGGCGAATCGATGTACCACCCGTCGCAGTTCGCGGAATACATCCAGCAGGGCGCCTGCTCCATCGTGCAGGCCGACGTGGCGCGCGTGGGCGGCATCACGCCCTGGCTGAAGATTGCGCACCTCGCGGAGGCGCACAACATCGCGATGTGCCCGCACTTCCTGATGGAGCTGCACGTGAGCCTGTGCGCGGCCGTGCCGAACGCGCGCTGGGTGGAATACATCCCGCAGCTCGACGACCTCACGACGAGCCGGCTGCGCATCGAAGGCGGCCATGCGGTGGCGCCGGAGACGCCGGGGCTGGGCATCGAGTGGGATGCCGAGCAGCTGAAGGCGCGGCGCAAGTTCACGCCGATCGTGGTGCGCGGCTGAGGCGGTCAGTCAGTCTGCTTCGAGCAGATTGCGCAGCGCCTGCAGGTCGCGGGCGATCCACTGCGCATCGCGCTCGAAGGCCGCATCGTCCATGTGCGGCTGGCGCAGCAGCGTGAACTGCAGCTCGCAGGCGTCCGGCGCAACGCCGATCACGCGAAACGGCAGGTAGACCTCGGGCACGCCTTCGGGCGCGACCCAGTGGTCGAGCACACCGAGATCGTTGCGCGGCGCGAAGCGCATGCGGGCCTCGCCGCTCTCGGGCGTGCGCACGATCCAGTGGTCGCCGTGCGGCACCAGCGCGCTCTTGGCGAGGCCGCTGGCCCAGTCGGGCAGGCGCTTCGGGTCGGCCGCCAGCACATAGGCGCGGCGCCATTCGCACTGCACGCGCTGAGTGATGACGCGGGACTGCGCGGCGTGGTCTTCATTCGTCGGTTTCATCGAAATCGCTCCTGAGTACCTTGGACACGACGGCGCCGGAGAACCCGCGCGCCATCAGGAATCGCATCTGCTTGGCCCGCTCCTTCGCGTCGGCGGGCGGCGCGTCGAAGCGGTGGCGCCACAGGGCCGTGGCGCGTTCGACTTCTGTTTCCTGCAGACCAGCTATCGCTTCGGCAATGGCCTCGGGCGCGATGCCCTTGGCCTGCAGCTCCTGCTTTACCCGCAGCGCGCCCGAGCGGGCAGCGCGCTGGTTGAGTACAGAGGCCACCACGCGCGGCTCGCTGATGAAGTCTTTCGCTGCCAGCTCGTCGAGCGCCTTTGCCAGCGTGCCGGGCTCTTCTTCATGCTTTGCCAGCTTGCGCTCCAACTCCGCGCGCGAATGTTCGCGCTGGCTCAGCAGGCGCAGTGCGCGGCCTTTGAGGGACGGGGCGTTGAATGCCATTCGGGGGTCGCTCGCGCGGCCCCCGGGGAGCCGCGCTCTGGCTTATTCGCCCTTGTCGGCCTTCTCGGCCTTGGCAGCCTTCTGCGGCTTCTCGGGCGTGGCGCCGGCATCGGCGGCCAGCAGCGGGATGCCCAGCGACTCGCGCACCTTGTTCTCGATCTCGCGCGACAGCTCGGGGTTCTCGCGCAGGAACTCGCGGGCGTTGTCGCGGCCCTGGCCGATCTTCTCGCCGTTGTAGGCGTACCAGGCGCCCGACTTGTCGACGATCTTGGCGGTCACGCCCATGTCGATGATCTCGCCTTCGCGGCTGATGCCTTCGCCGAACAGGATGTCGAACTCCGCCGTCTTGAACGGGGGCGAGACCTTGTTCTTCACCACCTTCACCTTGGTTTCGTTGCCGATGGCCTCGTCGCCCTTCTTGATGGTGCCGATGCGGCGGATGTCCAGGCGCACCGAGGCGTAGAACTTCAGCGCGTTGCCGCCGGTAGTGGTTTCGGGCGAGCCGAACATCACGCCGATCTTCATGCGGATCTGGTTGATGAAGATGACCATGCAGTTGGTCTTCTTGATCGTGGCCGTGAGCTTGCGCAGTGCCTGGCTCATCAGGCGGGCCTGCAGGCCGGGCAGCGAGTCGCCCATTTCGCCTTCGATTTCAGCCTTGGGCGTGAGCGCGGCCACCGAGTCGATGACGATCAGGTCGACGGCGCCGGAGCGCACCAGCGAGTCGACGATTTCAAGGGCCTGCTCGCCGGTGTCGGGCTGGCTGATCAGCAGGTCGGACAGGTTCACGCCGAGCTTCTGGGCGTACTGCACGTCGAGCGCGTGCTCGGCGTCGACGAAGGCGCAGGTGCCGGCCTGCTTCTGCATGGCGGCAATGACTTGCAGCGTGAGCGTGGTCTTGCCCGACGATTCCGGGCCGTAGATTTCGATCACGCGGCCGCGCGGCAGGCCGCCGACGCCCAGCGCGATGTCCAGGCCCAGCGAGCCGGTGGAAACCACCTGGATGTCTTCGAGCGCCTCGCCTTCGCCGAGCCGCATGATCGTGCCCTTGCCGAACTGCTTTTCGATCTGGGCCAGCGCGGCTTGCAGCGCCTTGGCTTTTTCACTGTTGGCGACCGAGATGCTTGCGCCCTTGACGACTGCGTCCATGTGGAAACTCCTTGAAAATCAACGGTTTGTGTTGGGTTTCATCCGATCTGCTTTTAACTACAGGCTGGATGCTTGAACAGTAGTGTAGGGGCTGATGGGTTGGCGTAAACCCATTTTTTGGTCAGTTTGCTTTACCATTTACCGCCATGGCCGAAGCTGCTTTCCCGACCGACCCCGATGCCTGGCGCCAGACCCACCTGGGCCGCCTGCTCGGCCACGCCATGCGCCGCTTCGACGAGCGCGTGCTGGAGCTGATGGCGCACGACGTCGACGTGCCGCTGGCGCTGTCGAACCTCGCGGCGCGCGCGCAGGTGAGCGCGGCGCACATCCACATCACGCGGCACCTGGCGCGCGAGGGCTCGCGCCTCACGGAACTGGCCGAGCGCGCGGGCATGACCAAGCAGGCAATGGGGGCGCTGGTCGACCAGTGCGAGGCCTGGGGGCTGGTCACGCGCGGGCCCGATCCGCTCGACGCGCGGGCGCGGCGCGTGCTCTTCACCGCCGACGGGCTGGCTTGGCTAGACGCCTTCCGCAGCGCGGTGACGCAGGCCGAGAGCGAGTTCCGAAGCAGCGTCGGCGACGAGATCGCCACCGTGGTAACCATCGGACTGGAAGCCTACACAGCGGGCTAGACTCGCCCCAGAGACAAATGTGAACGGCGCCGTTTCGGCGCTCGAACAGGCCGGAGGTGACGCATGCGGATTCTGATTGCCGAAGACGACCAGGTGCTGGCCGATGCCCTGCTGCGCAGCCTGCGCACCTCGGGCGCGGCGGTCGACCACGTGGCGAACGGCTCGCAGGCCGACACCGCGCTCATGACGCACGACGAGTTCGACCTGCTGATCCTCGACCTCGGGCTGCCCAGCCTGCACGGCATCGAGATCCTCAAGCGCCTGCGCGCGCGCGGCTCGCAGCTGCCGGTGCTGGTGCTCACCGCGGCCGACAGCGTCGAGGAACGCGTCAAGGGCCTGGACCACGGCGCCGACGACTACATGGCCAAGCCCTTCAGCCTGCAGGAGCTCGAAGCGCGCGTGCGCGCCCTCACGCGGCGCGGCATGGGCACCACCAGCAACGCCATCCGCCACGGCCCGCTGGTGTACGACCAGGCCGGCCGCGTGGCCACCATCGACGGCAAGATGATCGAGCTGTCGGCGCGCGAACTGGGGCTGCTCGAAGTGCTGCTGCAGCGCGCCGGCCGGCTGGTGAGCAAGGACCAGCTGGTCGACCGCCTGTGCGAATGGGGCGAGGAGGTGAGCCTCAACGCCATCGAGGTCTACATCCACCGCTTGCGCAAGAAGATCGAGAAGGGGCCGGTGCGCATCGCGACGGTGCGCGGGCTGGGCTACTGCCTCGAAAAGATCCAGTGACGACGACGCGGCAGCCGCCACGCGCGGGCGGCGGCACGCCGGAGGACTCGGCGCGATGAAGCTCTTTCAGCGCGCGCAGCGCTCGCTTTTCGGCGAGATCCTCGACTGGATGCTCACGCCGCTGCTGCTGCTGGTGCCGGTGAGCATCGGCGTCACCTGGCTGGTGGCGCAGGGCATTGCCAACGCGCCCTTCGACCGCGCGCTCGAACACAACGTGAAGGCCCTTGCCGAGCTGGTGACGGTGAAGGAAGGGCATACGCAGTTCGTGCTGTCGCAATCGGCGCGCGAGATCCTGCGGGCCGACGACGCCGGCCACGTGTACTACCAGCTGCTCGACGGCCACGACACGCTGCTGAGCGGCGAGCGCGACATTCCGATGCCCGGCCTCGACGAGCCGCTGCCGGCCGGCCAGGTGTTCCTGCACAACAGCGCCCTGCATGGCAAGGAAGTGCGCGTGGCCTCGATGTGGATCGCCAGCGGCACCGACGACGTGCCGCCCACGCTGCTGCAGCTGGCCGAGACGCGCGAGAAGCAGTCGGTGCTCGCGGCCGAGATCATCAAGGGCGTGCTGCTGCCGCAGTTCGCCATCCTGCCGCTGGCAGTGCTGCTGATCTGGCTGGCGCTGGTGCGCGGCATCAAGCCGCTGTCGGTGGTGGAGGCGCGCATCCGCGAGCGGCGCCCGGGCGACCTGAGCCCGCTCGACGAATCGTCGGTGCCGCTGGAAGTGGTGCCGCTGGTGTCGTCGGTGAATGAACTGCTCGACAAGCTCAACGATTCGATAGGCACGCAGAAGCGCTTTCTGGCCGACGCGGCGCACCAGCTGAAGACGCCGCTCGCGGGCCTGCGCATGCAGGCCGACCTGGCGCAGCGCGAAGGCGCCAACGCCGACGAGCTGAAGCAGTCGCTCAAGCAGATCGGCCGCGCCAGCAAGCGCGCCACGCACACGGTGAACCAGCTGCTGTCGCTGGCGCGCGCCGAAGGCAACAGCGCCAATGCGCACCACCAGCCCTGCGATCTGGCGAAGCTCACCATCGAGGTGGTGCGCGAGGCCGTGCCGCGCGCGATCGAGAAGCGCATCGACCTGGGCTACGACGGCGCGGAAGCCGGCGCACCAGGCGTGATGTTCGACGGCAACGCGACGCTGCTGAAAGAGCTGGTGCGCAACCTGGTCGACAACGCGATCAACTACACGCCCTCGACGCCGGAGCGCCCTGGCCTGATCACCGTGCGCGTGCTGGCCGACCCCTTCGGCCACGTGCTGCTGCTGCAGGTGGAGGACAACGGCCCCGGCATCGCCGAGGTCGACCGCGAGCTGGTGTTCGAGCCCTTCTACCGCGTGCTCGGCAACGAGGCCGACGGTTCGGGGCTGGGGCTGCCGATCGTGCTGGAGATTGCGAACCAGCACCGCGCGCAGGTGAAGCTGGAGGATGCGCATCCCGGCAAGCAGCCGCCGGGCGCGCTGTTCACGGTGCGCTTCGAGGGTGAAGCGGCACCTTGATTGATCAGGGGAGTCAGGGAGCAGGCGCGCCCGGCTTCGCTTCCTTGCGGATCTGCAGCCACTCGGGGTGGATCTGGCGCGACATGCGCTGCGGCTCTCGCTCGTTGAGCGCGGCCGGAGCCAAGCCGAAGCCGGCAAGATCGCCGCGCGCCCACAAGAAATAGCCGGCATTGGCCAGCAGCAGGACGATGAGGAGCAGGCGCAGCTTCATACGTGTCAGAGGGTCATGCCGCGAGGGCGCACGCTCACTTCATCGCTGGAAATCAGCTGCAGGCCGGCGTCGGTGCGCACCTGCAGCTCTCCACCCCAGGCCACGCCTTCGCACAGGCCGGCGGTGCCGTCGCTGAGCACCACTTCGCGGCCCCGCAGCACGTCGCGTGCGGCAAAGCGCTCGGCGAAGGACGCAAAGCCCCTGGCCTCGAATTCGAGCACGCTGCGCACCAGCGGCTCGGCCAGTTCGCGCAGCACTTCGGGCGCAGTGGCTTCGGGGCGCCACTGGCGCAGCCAGGCCGGCGGCGTACGCATGCCGTCGCCTTCACGCGCGCCGATGTTGATACCGATGCCGATCACGAGATAGCGCGGCGCATCGGCGCGGCCGGCGGACGGCAGCGCGGTTTCGATGAGGATGCCGACCAGCTTGCAGTCGTTCACCCACACGTCGTTGGGCCACTTGAGGCCGACCTTGTGCGTGCCCGAGGGATCGAGGCTCTCGGCCACACTGACACCGACGGCCAGTGAGAGGCCCGACCAGTCGGCCGGGGCCAGAGGCATGCCGAGCGAGAAAGTCAGCGAGGCCGACTCTTCCTGTTGTGGCGCGCTCTGCCAGGGCCGCCCGAGACGGCCGCGCCCCGCGGTCTGGCGCTCGGCCACGAGCAGCACGGGCTCGATGCGGCCGGCACGCGCGCGGCGCATCAGCTCGGTGTTGGTGGAATCGATTTCGGCCACGGCCTCGACCGCGAAGCCGGGCAGCAGCGGAGCGACCGACGCGGCGATCCGGTCTTCGAACCAGGCGGCCGAGGTGCTGCTGCTCATGGTCAGTCCTCGGCGGACTTTTCCTTCTTGGCGGATTTTTTCTCCGCCTTCTTTTCGGATTTCTTCTCGGCTTTTTTGTCGGCCTTCTTTTCCGCCTTCCTGGCTTCTTTCTTCTCGGCCTTTTTCTTTTCAGCCTTCTTCTTTTTCTTCTTTTTCTTCTTCTCGTCCTCATCGTCCTTGGGCGTCAGCAGCGTGCCGCGGCACTGCTCCGAGCCGCACCAGCAAGGAAATTCGGACAGAAGCTTCGGCGTGTACGGCTCGTCGATGATCAGGCCGTAGTCGTAGTTGAGCTCTTCGCCGGCGGAGATGTTGCGCAGCGCCTTGATATAAACGCGCCCATCGACCTCGTCGGCTTCGCAATTCGGCTCGCACGAGTGGTTGATCCAGCGGGCGGCGTTGCCCTTGACGTTGCCGTCGATCACACGCCCGTCGTCGATGTGAAAGTAGAAGGTGTGATTCGGCTGGGCCGGGTCATGCGGATGGCGGCGCAGCGCCTCCTTCCAGTTGATGACTTCGCCCTTGTATTCGATCAGCGTTTCGCCCTCGGCCAGGTCCTGCACGGCGAACACGCCGTTGCCATGGACATTCGAGCGCCGCGTCTGGATTCGGCGACCGGCGGAAAGTGGGGATTTGGAAGGCATCGCCGAAGTCTGTTAGTTTGAATATGCACACATGCGCGTGTGCGCGTGCGCACGCGGGAAGCCGCAGAGTATAGAGAGCCCTTAGATGACAAAGACTTTGGTAATCGCAGAAAAGCCGTCGGTGGCACAGGACATCGTCCGTGCCCTCACGCCGGTTGCAGGGAAATTCGACAAACATGACGAGCATTTCGAGAACGACACCTATGTCGTGACCAGCGCTGTCGGTCACCTGGTCGAAATCCAGGCGCCCGAGGAGTTCGACGTCAAGCGAGGCAAATGGAGCTTTGCCAACCTGCCGGTGATCCCGCCTCACTTCGACCTCAAGCCGGTCGACAAGACGAAGACGCGCCTGAACGCAGTGGTCAAGCAGGCCAAGCGCAAGGACGTGACGCAGCTCATCAATGCCTGCGACGCCGGGCGCGAGGGCGAGCTGATCTTCCGCCTGATCGAGCAATACGCCGGCGGCAAGGCGGGCCTTCACAAGCCGGTCAAGCGCCTGTGGCTGCAGTCGATGACGCCGCAGGCCATTCGCGACGGCTTCGACGCGCTGCGCACCGAAAAGCAGATGCAGGGCCTGGCCGACGCCGCGCGCTCGCGCTCGGAGGCCGACTGGCTGGTGGGCATCAACGGCACGCGCGCCATGACCGCGTTCAATTCGCGCGACGGCGGCTTCTTCCTCACGACCGTGGGCCGCGTGCAGACGCCGACTCTCTCCGTCGTTGTGGAGCGCGAGGAGCAGATCCGCAAGTTCGTCTCGCGCGACTACTGGGAAATCCACGGCAGCTTCGCGGCCGAGGCCGGCGAGTACCCGGGCAAGTGGTTCAACCCCGACTGGAAGAAGGCCAACGCGCCGCTCCTGGCCAACGGCGAGCCCGACTCCGAACAGCGCGCCGACCGCGTGTGGAACGAGCAGGAAGCCCGCGCCATCGCCGACGCCTCGCGCGGCAAGCCCGCCACGGTGACGGAAGAGAGCAAGCCCACCACGCAAGCCTCGCCCGCGCTGTTCGACCTGACCTCGCTGCAGCGCGAGGCCAACGGCCGCTTCGGCTTCAGCGCCAAGACTACGCTGGCGCTGGCACAGAGCCTCTACGAACGCCACAAGGCACTGACCTACCCGCGTACCGATTCGCGCGCGCTGCCGGAAGACTATCTGCCGGTGGTCAAGCAGACCATGGGCATGCTCGCCACGAGCGGCATGAAGCACCTGGCACCGTTCGCGCAGCAGGCGGTCGATGGCAACTACGTCAAGCCCAACAAGCGCATCTTCGACAACGCCAAGGTGTCGGATCACTTCGCCATCATCCCGACGCTGCAGGCGCCCAGCGGCCTGAGCGATGCCGAGCAGAAGCTCTATGACTTCGTGGTGCGCCGCTTCATGTCGGTGTTCTTCCCGAGCGCCGAGCACCAGGTGACCACGCGCATCAGCACGGTGGAGCAGGGCGGCAAGAAGTATCCCTTCCGCACCGACGGCAAGGTGCTGGTGAAGCCGGGCTGGCTCGCCATCTACGGCAAGGAAGCACAGGACGACGAAAAGGAAGACGACAAGGACGGCAAGCGCCTCGTGCCGGTGAAGCCGGGCGAGATCGTGAACACCGAGTCGGCCGACATCAAGGGCCTGAAGACGCGCCCGCCGGCACGCTACTCGGAAGCGACGCTGCTCGGTGCCATGGAAGGCGCGGGCAAGACCATCGACGACGACGAGCTGCGCGAGGCCATGCAGGAGAAGGGCCTCGGCACGCCAGCCACGCGCGCCGCCACCATCGAAGGCCTGATCACCGAGAAGTACATGCTGCGCGAAGGCCGCGAGCTGATTCCTACGGCCAAGGCCTTCCAGCTCATGACGCTGCTGCGCGGCCTGGGCGTGGAAGAACTCTCCAAGGCCGAGCTGACCGGCGAGTGGGAATACAAGCTCGCGCAGATGGAGAAGGGCGCGCTCAGCCGCGACGCCTTCATGCGCGAGATTGCGGCGATGACCGAGCACATCGTCAAGAAGGCCAAGGAATACGACCGCGACACCGTGCCGGGCGACTACGCGACCCTGCAGACGCCGTGCCCCAATTGCGGCGGCATCGTGCGCGAAAACTACCGCCGCTACGCCTGCACCGGCAAGAGCGGCACCGGCGAGGACGCCTGCGGCTTCTCGTTCGGCAAGTCTCCGGCCGGGCGCACCTTCGAGGTGGCCGAGGCCGAGGCGCTGCTGCGCGACAAGCACATCGGCCCGCTGGAAGGCTTCCGCTCCAAGGCCGGCTGGCCCTTCACCTCCGAGATCGTCATCAAGTTCGACGAGGAAGCGAAAAACTGGAAGCTGGAGTTCGACTTCGGCGACGACAAGAACGAAGACAGCGGCGAGATCGTCGACTTCAGCGAGCAGGACACCGTGGGCCCGTGCCCGGTGTGCGGCGCACCGGTGTTCGAGCATGGCAGCAACTACGTCTGCGAGAAGTCGGTGCCGACCAATGCACAGCCCACGCCGAGCTGCACCTTCAAGACCGGCAAGATCATCCTGCAGCAGCCGGTGGAACGCGCGCAGATGGAAAAGCTGCTCGCCACCGGCAAGACCGACCTGCTCGACAAGTTCGTGAGCATGCGCACGCGCCGCGCCTTCAAGGCCTTCCTGACGTGGAACGCCGAAGAGGGCAAGGTGACCTTCGAGTTCGCGCCGCGCGAAGGCGGCAGCAAGTTCCCGCCGCGCAAGACCTTCGGCAAGGCCGCGCCCGCGGGCAAGACGGCTGCGGCCAAGAAGGTTGCTGCGAAGAAGACGCCCGCCGCCAAGAAGGCACCGGCAGCGAAGAAGGCCGCGGCACCGCGCAAGCCCGGCGCGGGCCTGAAGCCCAGCGATTCGCTGGCCGCGGTGATCGGCGCCGAACCGGTGGCGCGCACCGAGGTCATCAAGAAGCTGTGGGACTACATCAAGGCCAACGGCCTGCAGGACGCGGCCAACAAGCGCGCGATCAATGCCGACGCCAAGCTCAAGCCGGTGTTCGGCAAGGACCAGGTGACGATGTTCGAACTCGCGGGCATCGTGGGCAAGCACCTCTCGGCGCCCTGAGCCATGCGGCGCAGACACTTCAGCGCAAGCGTTGTTGCGATGGCCGTCGCGCTGCTGGGCGGCGCGGGCCTGGCCCACGCCGCCGCGTGGCCTGACAAGCCGGTCAAGCTGGTCGTGCCCTTTCCGCCGGGGCAGGCCACCGACATCTTCGCCCGCGCGCTTGCCGAGCAGCTCGGCAAGCGGCTGGGCCAGCCGGTGATCATCGACAACAAGGCCGGTGCCGGCAGCAACATCGGCACCGAGTTTGTTGTGCGCTCGCAGCCCGACGGCTACACGCTGGTGGTGGCCGGCAGCGCGATGGCGGTGAACCAGACGCTCTATGCCAAGCCGGGCTTCGACCCGCGCAAGGACCTGACGGGCATCTCGCTGATCGCGAAGGTGCCGCTGGTGTTTCTTGCAACGCCCGAGAGCGGCATCCGCACGCTGGCCGAACTCACGGCACGCGCCAAGGCCGAGCCCGGCCGGCTGAGCTACGCGAGCGCCGGCATCGGCGGCACGCAGCATCTGTCGGGCGAGATGTACAAGTCGGCGGCGCATGTGTTCATTACGCACATTCCGTACCGGGGGAGCGGGCCGGCGCAGTCGGACTTCCTGGGCAACCAGATTCCGCTGATGGTCGACTCGGTGACGGCCGCGCTGCCGCACATCAAGTCGGGCAGGGCGGTGGCGCTGGCCGTCACCTCGGCCACGCGCTCGTCGCAACTGCCCGATGTGCCCACCGTGCGCGAAAGCGGCGTGGCAGGCACCAAGAACTTCGAGGCCGTGGGCTGGCTCGGCCTGATGGCGCCGCGCGGCACGCCGGCCGACATCGTCGAGCGGCTCAATCGTGAAGTGACGGACATCCTGAAGAGCGAGCAGATGGCGCGCTTCATCCGCGAGCGCGGCTCCGAGCCCGCACCCACGACGCCGGCCGAGTTCGACCGCTTCGTGGCGAGCGAGATCGGGGTGTGGGGCGCGGCGGTGAAGGCCTCGGGCGCGAAGCCCGAGTAAGCAGGCATTAAGCAGGCATCAAGCAGGCGCCTGCGCCTCTTTGCCGCGATCCACCTCCGCGAGCAGCCAGCTGCGGAAATGATCGAGCGTGGCCAGCTGGCCGCGCCCTTCCGGGTAGCAGAACCAGTAGCCCTCGTTGCCGCGATAGCCGCCGCCGGGCAAGGGCTCGTCCACCAGCCCGGAAGCGATTTCGTCCTGCACCAGACAGCGCGGCACCAGCGCCACGCCCATGCCGACCATCACTGCACGGATCATGGTCTGGAACTGGTCGAACTGCGGGCCCGCCAGCGGATCGAGCCCCCGCACGCCATGCGCCTCGCTCCACTGCAGCCACGACTGCGGCACGCTCACGTGGCGAAGCAGCGTGCAGCGCGCCACGTCCTGCGGCGTGCGGATGGCCACCTCGGCCTGCGCGGCGCGCGGGGCGATCAGCGCCACGTCCTGCCCGGCGAGGTAGTGCGAGCGGGCGCCGGGCCAGTGGCCGTCGCCGAAAAGAATGGCGCAGTCGAGCTCGGGCCGCTCGAAGTCATAGCCATGCACGAAGGGCACGAAATGCAGCGTGATCTGCGGATGCGCGCGCTGAAAGTCGGGCAGCCGCGGAATCAGCCACTTGGCGCCGAAGGTGGGCAGGGCGGACAGGTGCAGCGCGCCGCCGCCGTCGCCGCTGGTAATGAGCTCCAGCGTGGCCGCCTCCAGCTGCGCGAGCGTGGCGCGCACCGCCTTCTCGTAGCGCTCGCCGGCCGGCGTGAGCGCCAGGCGCTTGCGACTGCGCTCGAACAGCGGCGCGCCGATCCAGCGTTCGAGCTCCTGCACCTGCTTGCTGACCGCGCCCTGCGTGAGGTGCAGCGCCTCGGCCGCGCGCGAGACGCCGCCGAAGCGAACGACGGTCGAGAAGGCGCGCAGCAGGTTCAGAGGCGGGTTGAGACGGCGCAGTGACATGGGCGGAGTGACATGGCGGGATGCCCATTAAAACATTCCAGATCGGAATGTTAGCTGGTCTATCCTTTGCTTCAGGTAATGCAGCGAATCGCTCCATCACTCTCTGTTTCATTGGAAGAAACCCATGCTACGTCGTCACTTCATTTCCACCCTGGCCGCTGCTTCCGTCGTGCCAGGAATATCCTTCGCCCAGGGCAAGCCGATTCGCCTCGTCGTGCCGTTCCCGCCCGGCGGCGCCACCGACATCACGGCGCGCGTGCTCGGCGAGCCCCTCGGCAAGATCCTCCAGCAGCCCGTGGTGATCGACAACCGCGCCGGCGCGGGCGGCTCCATCGGCATGGCCGAGCTGGCACGCGCCACGCCCGACGGCCTGACCTTCGGCGTGGCCACGCTGTCCACCCACGGCGTGAACCCGGCCGTATACCAGAAGCTACCCTACGACCCGATCAAGGGTTTCGTCGCCGTGACCGAGCTGGTGAAGGCGCCGGGCGTGATCGTCATCAACCCGTCCGTGCTGCCGGTCGGCAGCTTCGCGGAGCTGGTGAAGTACCTGAAGGCCAACCCCGGCAAGGTGTCGTACGCCACGCCGGGCAACGGCACCATCGGCCACATGTGGGGCGAGCTGTTCAAGAGCAGCACCGGAACCTCGATGGTGCACATCCCCTACCGCGGTGCGGGCCCGGCCATCAACGACGTGCTCGCGGGCCAGGTGCCGGTGTATTTCGACCAGGTGGCCTCGTCGCTGCCGCATGTGAAGTCGGGCAAGCTGAAGGCGCTGGCCGTGTCCTGGAGCGGCCGGCTCGACGTGCTGCCCGAGGTGCCGACGTATGGCGAGCTGGGCTATCCGGTCAACAACGATCCTTCGTGGTTCGGCATGGTCGCACCCGCCGGCACGCCGGCCGAGATCGCGCTGCGCATGCAGCAGGCCGTGGCCACTGCGCTGAAGGACCACGCGGTGCGCGAGCGCCTTGCGTTGCAGGGGCTGTACGCCTCGGGCACCACGCCTGCCGAGTTCACGAAGCAGATCGCGGGTGAGATCGAGAAGATGAAGAAGGTGGCCGAATTCGCCCGCATCCGATTGGACTGACCGACACCTGCCTATGCATCCTGTTCTGAAACTGATCCAAACCCGCGCCCAGGTGACGAGCGTCGCCGGGCATACCCCCCTGGTGCTCGACTCCCCGCACAGCGGCACCGTCTACCCGGAAGACTTCCGCACGGTGCGCGAGCTGGCCACCCTGCGCCGCGCCGAGGACACGCACGTCGAGAAGCTCTACGCCTTCGCGCCCGCCATGGGCGCGGCCTGGATCGAGGCGCACTTTCCGCGCAGCTATCTCGACGCCAACCGCGACACGACCGAGATCGACACCACGATGCTCGACGGCTCCTGGACCGATCCGGTTTCCACCGACCCGCGCGTGCTGTCGAAGGTGCGCCTGGGCAAGGGCCTGATCTGGAAGCTCACCGACGAAGGCCTGCCTATCTACGACCGCCAGCTCCCGGTGGACGAGGTGCGCCAGCGCATCGACACCTGCTGGCGGCCGTACCACGCGGCGGTGGCGCAGGCTGTAGCCGAGGCGCATGCGCGCCACGGCTACAGCATTCATATCAACTGCCACTCGATGCCGGCCATCGCGGCCAGCCATGCGACGGACTTCCCGGGCCTGGCGCATGCCGACTTCGTGATCGGCGACCGCGACGGCAGCACGGCCGACCCGGCGCTGTCGCAGAATATCTGCGAGCACCTGCGCGCCTTCGGCTACAGCGTGGACTACAACCACCCGTACAAGGGCGTGGAACTGGTGCGTCGGCACGGCAAGCCTGCCGAACACCGGCACAGCATCCAGGTCGAGATCAACCGCAAGCTGTACATGGACGAGGCCACGCTGGCGCTCGACGAGGCCGGCGCGGCGCGGCTGCAGGGCCATCTGCGCTCGATGGTCGAAATGCTGCTGGCCACGGACCCGCGCTGATCCCCTCAGCGATCAGACCGTGGCGGGCGTGAAGTCGGTCGACACCGACAGCGCCTCCCACGCCTTGATCTCCTCCTGCAGCGCGCCAAGCTTCTCGCGCACCACCTTCACCGCGTCGGGGCCGAGCAGCAGGTGGGCCGGCGGGTTCGCGGCCTCGGTGATCTGGATCATGGCGCGCGCCGCCTTCACCGGATCGCCGTCCTGCTTGCCGCTGCGCGCCAGCCGCCGCTCGCGCACCGGGCCCATCACCGGCGCGTAGTCGGCAATGGTCTGCGGTGCGCGCACCATCGAGCGGCCCGCCCAGTCGGTGCGGAAGCCGCCGGGCTCCACGGCAGTCACGTGGATGCCGAAGCTCGCCACCTCCTTGCCCAGCGTCTCCGAGATGCCCTCGAGCGCGAACTTGCTGCCGTGGTAGTAGCCCAGCCCCGGAAAGGTCACGATGCCGCCCATCGACGTGATGTTGAGGATGTGGCCGCGCCGGCGCGCCCGCATGAAGGGCAGCACCGCCTTGGCGACGGCCACGGCGCCGAACACGTTCACCTCGAACTGCTGGCGCAGCTCGTCGAGCGACGATTCCTCGACCGTGCCTTCGTGGCCGTAGCCGGCGTTGTTGACCAGCACGTCGATCGGGCCGACCGAGGCCTCGACCTCGGCCACCACGCGGGCCACTTCGGCGTCGTGCGTCACGTCGAGCAGGCGGCCGAAGGAACGGCCGGGCTGCAGCGCATCGAACTCGGCGCGCGCGGCCTCGTTGCGCAGCGTGCCGACCACGCGGTGGCCGGCGGCCAGCGCCTCCTGCGCCAGCGCGCGACCGAAGCCGCTGCTGACGCCGGTGATGAACCAGGTCCTGGGAGAAGAAGAAACCGTCATGGCGATGTCCTTGAAGGGTGGATGGAAGAACCGATGGCCTGACTGTGCGCGCGCCGCATCGCTTTGATAATCCATCCAATCGATGAAGCACCTTGAAGGTTTTCTTCAAGATCAACCGGATTCCACCCATGCGCCAGGACCAGCTAGACGGACTCGTCACCTTCGTGGCCGTGGCCGAAACACGCGGCTTTTCGGCCGCGGCGGTGCGGCTGGGCGTCTCGCCCTCGGCCGTGAGCCAGGCGGTGCGGCTGCTCGAAAAGCGCGTGGGCGTGCCGCTGTTCAACCGCACCACGCGCAGCGTGAATCTCACCGAAGCCGGCGCCCGCTTTCTGGAACGCATCCGCCCGGCGGTGCAGGAGCTGGCCTCGGCCTCCGACGAGCTGAGCGACAGCGCTGAGCGGCCCGCGGGCCTGCTGCGGCTCACGGTGCCTCGCGCGGCCTACCTGTTCGTGCTGCAGCCGGCGCTCGGGGGCTTCCTGCGGGCCTATCCGCAGATCGACGTGGAGGTGTCGATCGACAGCGCGCTGGTCGACATCGTGGGCCGGGGCTTCGATGCCGGCATCCGCTTCGGCGGCATGGTCGAGCGCGACATGGTGGCGGTGAAGGTCGGCGGGCCGCTGGCCAACAGCATCGTCGCCGCGCCGCGCTACCTGGCCGAACGCGGCACGCCGGTGCACCCGCGCGAACTGCTGGCGCACGACTGCATCGGCTTTCGCTTCGAGAGCTCGGGCCTGCTGGAGCGATGGGAATTCGAGAAAGACGGCGAGGCCATGACGCTCGCGGTGAGCGGCCGCCTCGTGATGAACGACGTGGCCGTGATGCTCGACGCGGCGGTCGACGGCATCGGCATCGCCAACCTGATCAGCAGCTACACCGAGCGCCACGTCGCCGACGGCCGGCTGGTGCAGCTGCTGGCCGACTGGACCACGCCGCTGCCCGACCTGACGCTGTACTACCCCGACCGCAGGCGCGTGCCGCCCAAGCTGCGCGCGCTGATCGACTGGCTGCGCGAAACAACCTTGTCGGCGCCGGGTGTGTTGTTACAGGGCGAGCGGGCCGGCGGCCTATAGTGGGCCGGCAACAACCGTCAACCAAACCATCTCTTGGAGTTTCCAGTGAAGCCAATCATTGCTGCTGTGTTCGCGATCGCAATGGGCGCGCTGGTGTCGGGCTGCGCAGGCACGGGTTCGGCCCCAGCCAGCAGCGGCGCCAATACATCGGGCGCGACAGGCGGAAGCGGCGTCACGGTGTTCGGCACCATCGACGCCAGCGTCAGCGGCACGACGAACAAGTCGTCGCGCTGATCAGTGCGCGCCGCCTAGCGTCGCAGCAGCGCCTGGCGCAGCACGCGCGCAGCGCGGTCGCGGATCTTGCCGGAGCTGGAGCGCGGCGGCACCTTCGGCGCGACCTTCGCGGTGGCGCAGGCCCACAGGAAGTCATGCAGGATCGGCGTGTCGTCGACCGTCTCTGTGCTGCCGTACTTGTGGAATTCGGGGTGCCACTGGGTCGCGGCGATGTAGCTGCGGCCCTTGTCTGGGCGGCGGCGGATGGCCTCGGGCACGCGGTCGGGCAGGCTCCAGGCCTCGATCTCGAAACCCGGCGCGAGGCCCTTGATGCCCTGGTGGTGGATGCTGTTGACGCGCGCCTTCTCCACCTGCGGGTAGAGCTTCGACAGCCGCGTGCCTTGAACCAGCTCGATCTCGTGGAAGTTCTGGTCGTAGGTCACCGGGTCGCGGTGGCGCAGGCCGCCCTCGTGCTGGGCCTCGATGTCCTGGTAGAGCGTGCCGCCAAAGGCGACGTTGATGAGCTGCAGCCCGCGGCACACGCCGAAGATGGGCTTGCCGGCCTGCTCGAAGGCTTCGACCAGCGCGAGGTCGTAGAGGTCGCGGATCTGGTCGCCGATCCACGCGTCCTTCAGCGGCACCTCGCCGTAGCTGCCGGGCCAGACGTCGGCGCCGCCGTGCATGACCACGCCATCGAGCCATTCGGCGTAGTGCGACAGCTTGGTATCGCCGCGCGCGGTTTCGCCGGTGGGGCAGGGCACCATCACGACCATGGCGCCGGCGGACATGAGCCAGTGCGCGATCGATTGCTCGACGTACTGCAGCGTCTTGTTGGTGAAGAGCGAGCGGGCCGGGTCGGCATGCGAGAAGCAGGCGGACAGGCCGATCTTGAGCCGAGCGGAAACAGGTTGTGTCATCGCGGGACTGTCGTCGGTGCTAACCGGGCGATTGATGCGAAAAGGAAAGTCCATTTTGGCTCGTTGGCCTCTCGCACGGGGTCGGACGACACGCCAAGTATGCTTTCAACGCTGCCCCAACGAATAAGGAAGACAAGCCGATGAAAACGATCAAGGGCCCCGCCATCTTTCTGGCCCAGTTCGCGGGAGACACCGCGCCGTTCAACACGCTCGACGGCATCGCCGGCTGGGCCGCCGGGCTGGGCTACAAGGGCGTGCAGATCCCGAGCTGGGATGCCCGCCTGTTCGACCTTCAGCGCGCCGCCGAAAGCAAAACTTATTGCGACGAGGTGAAGGGCACGCTGGCAAAGCACGGCCTGGAGATCACCGAACTCTCGACACACCTGCAGGGCCAGCTGGTGGCGGTGCACCCGGCCTACGACGCGGGCTTCGACGGTTTCGCGGCGCCCGAGGTGCGCGGCGATCCGGTGCGGCGCCAGCAGTGGGCCGTCGAGCAACTGCACTTTGCGGCAAAGGCCTCGGCCAACCTCGGGCTCACGGCGCACGCGACCTTCTCGGGCGCGCTGGCCTGGCCGTACCTCTACTCGTGGCCGCCGCGCCCGCCGGGCCTGATCGAGGAAGCCTTCGACGAACTTGCGCGCCGCTGGCGGCCGATCCTCGACGCCTTTGACGCCGTGGGCGTGGACGTGGGCTACGAGATCCACCCCGGCGAAGACCTGCACGACGGCGTGAGCTACGAGATGTTTTTGGAGCGCGTGAACAACCATCCGCGCGCCTGCCTGCTGTACGACCCGAGCCACTTCATGCTGCAGCAGCTCGACTACCTGGCCTACATCGACCACTACCACGAGCGCATCAAGATCTTCCACGTGAAGGACGCCGAGTTCAACCCGACCGGCAAGCAGGGCGTGTACGGCGGCTTCCAGAGCTGGATCAACCGGGCAGGGCGCTTCCGTTCACTGGGCGACGGGCAGGTGAACTTCAAGGCCATCTTCTCGAAGATGGCGCAGTACGACTTCCCGGGCTGGGCGGTGCTGGAGTGGGAGTGCTGCATCAAGCACCCCGAAGACGGCGCGCGCGAGGGCGCGAAGTTCATCGCCGACCACATCATCCGCGTGGCCGACCGGGCCTTCGACGACTTCGCCGCGGGCGGGGTCGACGTGGCCGCAAACAAGCGGATGCTCGGGATCGGCTGAGTCGGCTAGCTAGCTCACCGACCGGATCGCGTCGTCGAGGATCTCCAGGCCGCGATCGATCTCCGCGGGCGTCACGGTCAGCGGCGGCGCAATGCGCCACACCGCGGCCATGCCGCCGACCGACACGATGTTCATGCTGAGGCCGCGCGCCATGCACGCATCGGTGATGGCCCGGCCGCGCTCGGCATCGGGCTCGCGGGTTTCGCGGTCTTTCACGAGCTCGACGCCCTGCAGCAGCCCGTGGCCGCGCACGTCGCCGATCAGCTCGTGGCGCGCCTGCAGCGTCTCCAGTCCGTGGCGCAGCCGCAGGCCCATCTCGTTGGCGCGGGCGTTGAGCTTTTCTTCTTCCAGCACGTCGAGCACGGCCAGCGCGACCTCAGCCGGCAGCGGGTCGGACACATGCGAGGTGACATGCACGAAGCCCTTGTCGTGGCACTCCTGCTCGATCGCCTCGCTGGTGATCGCCGCGCCGATGGCCACGCCGCCGCCCAGCGTCTTCGACACCGTGAGGATGTCGGGCACCACGCCGAACTGCTCGAAGGCGAAGTTGCTGCCCATGCGGCCGAAGGCGGTCTGGGCCTCGTCCAGGATCAGCAGCATGCCGCGTTCCTGGCACTTGGCCTTGAGCTTGGGTAGGTAGCCATCTGGCGGCACGATCACGCCGCCCGAGCTTTGCACCGGCTCGGCAATGAAGGCGGCCAGCGAGCCGCTGGACTGCGCATCGACCATGTCGAAGCCGACGTCCAGGCAGGTGCTGTCGCAGGCATCGCGGCAATGCCTGATGGGGCAGCGGAAGCAGTTGGGCGGCGGGATCGACATCGTGCCGGGCTTGCGCGGCCCGTAGTCGACGTGCTGCCTGCCCGCGAAGGTGAGCCCGGCCATGCCGCCGGTCACGCCGTGCCAGCCGCCGTTCAGGCCCACGATCTCGTAGCGCCCGGTGGCCACGCGCGCCATGCGCGCCGCCGCCTCGTTGGCCTCGCCGCCGGTCGAGAGGAAGATCGATTTCGACAGCTGCGGCGGCAGCATCGAGGCCAGCCGCTCGGCCAACCCGAGCACGGCCGGCCCGACGAAGCCGCTGTACAGGTGCAACGCGCCCTCGCAGGCCTTGTGCATGGCGGCAACGATGCGCGGGTGGTTGTGGCCGATGGTGGCGCACATCTGGCCCGAGGTGAAGTCGAGGATCTCGCGGCCGTGCTGGTCCCACAGCGTGGCGCCCCGCGCCTTGACGATGACGTGCGGGCTCAGGCCCATGCCGTAGCGAATGAGATGCCGGGCGACCGTGGGGTCGTAGCCTGTGTCCTGGCCCATTGAATGCTCCTTGTCGTGGGGATGCGGCCAGCGTAGCCATCGGGCGGGAAATCGGCTGTCGTTGTAGGGGCCTTGAAACGAAGCCGATTGCATCCTGGTTGCGCCACACTGGCGACATGAAAACCGGCACCCTCGACCGCATCGACCAATGCATCCTTGCCGAACTGCAGGCCGATGCGGGCCTGCAGAACCAGACGCTGGCCGAGCGCGTGAACCTCTCGCCTTCAGCCTGTCTCAAGCGGGTGCAGCGGCTGCGGCGCGCGGGCGTGATCCGCGAGGAGGTCGCGATCCTCGATGCCGCGCGCGTCGGCTTCCCGGTGCTGGTGATCTCGCGCGTCTCGCTGCGAAGCACCACGCGCGAGGCATTCCGGGCGTTCGAGCGCAAGGTGCATGCGCTGCCGCAGGTGCTGCAATGCCACTGCGTGGCCGGCGAGACCGACTTCGTGCTCGTGATCTGCGCGCGCTCGCTGCCCGACTACCAGGCCTTCGCGCAGGAGCAGCTGGGCGACGCGCTGGCCCTGGAGAACTATTCGAGCGACATCGTGCTGTCGACCACCAAGTTCACGACGCAGCTGCCGCTGGACAGGGCGTAGGCCTGCGCTACAGCAGGCGCGCCAGCCGCTGGATGGCGCCGTCGATCTGCGGCTCGGCGATCAGGCCGTAGCCGAAGGCGAGGCCATTTTTTTGCAATTCAGGTACGTCAGGCGCGCCGGGCGCGTTCGGATCGAGCGCATAGCGCGACAGCGGCGGCAGCGTGATGCCGGCTGCGGCCGCGCGTTCGACCACCGTATGGTCGCGCGTATCGCCGTGCAGCCAGGCCGACAGGTGCAGGCCCGCATCTGAAGGAATCGCTTCGAGCCTGCCCGCGCAGTGGCGTGCCAGCGCATCGAGCAGCACGGTGCGCCGCGCGCCGTAGATCTTGCGCATCTTGCGGATGTGGCGCGCCAGGTGCCCTTCGGCGATGAAGGCGGCGAGCGCCTCCTGGCCGAGCACCGGGCCGTGCCAGTCGGCCAGCTCGCGCGCCCGCACCAGCGCCGCGCGCGCCCACGGCGGCGTCACCACGAAGCCCAGGCGCAAGGCGGGAAACAGGCTCTTGGAAAAGGTGCCGATGTAGAAGACCGACTCGGCGCGGTCCAGCGTCTGCAGTGCATCGAGCGGGCGGCCGGCGAAGCGGAATTCGCTGTCGTAGTCGTCCTCGACGACGACAGCGTTGCGCGCCCGCGCGAAGGCCAGCAGGGCGGCGCGGCGCTGCGGCGACATCGCGACGCCGGTGGGGAACTGGTGCGAGGGCGTCACGCAGACCACGCGCGCCTCGGGCGGGATGCGGTCCACGCACAGGCCCTCGCCATCGGTCGGCACCGTCATCACTCTCGCGCCCGCGGCCAGCATGGCTTCGCGCAGCGAGGGATAGAACAGCTGCTCGACCGCAACCACCGTGCGCCCCGGCACGACGAGGATGCGCGCGAGCAGCCCGAAGGCCTGTTGTGCGCCGGCCGTGACGACGATGTCGTCGGCAGTGCAGCCGACCGCGCGGGTGAAGGACACGTGCTTCGCGATGGCCTCGCGCAGCGCGCCCTGGCCTTGCGGGTCGGCGTAGTCGGCCGTCTGCCGCGCGACGCGGCGCAGCGCGCGGTCGCTCAGGCGGCGCCAGATGTCGAAGGGAAAGACGCTCACGTCGGGCAGGCCGACGCGGAAGTCGTCGCGCGCGGGCTGCGGCTGCAGCGTGGGGGCGAGGTCGGCGCCAGGAACGTTCAGCGGCACCAGCCGGGGGTCACGCCGGGCCGTAGAGGCCTTCGTGCTGCGGCCGCGCCGGGATGCCGGCAGCGTGTCCGCCACGTAGGTGCCGGCGCCGGGGCGCGCCAGCAGGTAGCCCTCGCTCAGCAGCAGGTCGTAGGCCGCGAGCATGGTGTTGCGCGACACGCCCAGCCGCAGCGCCAGCGCGCGCGTGGCGGGCAGGCGCGCGCCGGGCTGCAGCCGGCCGTCGAGGATGGCGCTGCGCAGCTGGCGGTGCACCTCGCGCAGCAGGTCGCGCGAGCCGGCGCCCGGCAGGCGAATGGCGAGTTCGAAAAGTGGCTCCATGAACTTCGCCGATTGTGGTTCTTTTTAAGAGCCAATTGCAAACCTATTCTGGAGGCCTTGAACACACTTGCCACGGAGTCCTTCATGAACACGGATCTCTCGACATCGCAACAGCAACCGGCAACCGAACGCCTGCCGCTGAGCCTGGGCTGGCTTGCGCTGGGCGCCTTCGCCCTCGGCACCGAAAGCTTCATGGTCGTGGGGCTGCTGCCGGTGCTGGCGGCCGACCTGCAGATCAGCGCCGCGCGGGCCGGGCAACTGGTGCTGCTGTTCGCACTGAGCTACGCCATCGGCTCGCCGGTGATGGCGGCGCTGCTGGCGCGCTTCGGGCGCCGGCCGCTGCTGATTGCCAGTCTCGCGGCCTTCTCGGCGCTGACGCTGGCGGCGTCGATGGCGCACGGCTTTGCGCAGCTGGCGCTGGCGCGGGTCGCGCTGGGGCTGGTGGCCGGCGTGTTCCTGCCGACCGCGAGCGCCGTGGCGGCCGCGATGGTGTCGCCCGCGTTGCGCGGCCGGGCGCTGGCCATCGTGACCGGCGGCGGCACGGTGGCGGTCGCGCTCGGCGTGCCGCTGGGTGCGTGGATCGCGGGCTGGGGCGGCTGGCGCACGGCCTACCTGCTGATCGCGGCGGTGGCAGCGCTCGCCACCTGGGGGCTCGCGCTCGGACTGCCGCGCCAACTGGCGCAGGCGCCGGTCGTCGCAGCCGCCGCCACGAAGGGCACACCGGCCTTTGCAGTGGCCCGCGTGCCGGGCGTGCTGCCGGCGCTGCTGACCACCATGCTGTGGACCACTGGCGGCTTCAGCTTCTATACCTACATCGCGCCGTTCCTCTCAGCCACGCTGGGCTTCGGCACCGAGGCCGTGGGCGCGATGTTCTTCGCCATCGGCGTGGCGGCGGCCATCGGCACCGCGGCCGGTGGCTGGGCCACCGACCGCCTCGGCGCCGACCGCACGGCGCAGGGCTTCGCGCTGATGCTGGTGGTGATCCTTGGCGGGCTGTCTTTCTCGGCGCAGATGCTGCCGCGCGGCCTGGCGCTGCCGCTGATCGTGGGGCTGTCGGCGCTGTGGGCCTTCGCTGGCTGGGGCTTCGGGCCGGCGCAGGCGGTGCGACTGATCCGGCTGGCACCGGAGCGCGCACCGATGACGCTGTCGCTCAACGCCTCGGCAATCTACCTCGGCATTGCGGCGGGCTCGGTGTCCGGCGGCGCGGCGATCGAGCTGGTCGGCGTCAGCGCGGTGGGCTGGGTGGGGGCGGCCTTCCAGTTCGCGGGATTGATGCTGCTGTTACGCGCGGCGCACAAGGCGCGGACGGCCGGTTCGGCGCTGGCAGCGGCTGCTACGGCTTGATCGGCCGCTGAATAACTATACTTTTGATAGCAAACAACTCTCCAATCATGGCCCTTCGGGGCCTTTTTCATGGGATCGTTGTTTTTAAGACCGGCAATTGTCATGCCTCGCAAGCTATAATGTCGGGTTCGTTTCGATACCACGACGAAGAATTTCGTCAATACCGCCGGCTGACCTGCACTGTCCTTGGATTATTCAGGCCTCTCACTCCCAAGCCGGCTTTCACAGTGTGTTGGAGCGCCAGACCGGGCGCCCATGATTGCCACCACTGCCTTCGTTCCTGTTGAAGCGAATAGCGCGTCCGCCGCGCCATTCCGGCCGGCCCACGCCCGTTTTCAATTATTTTTCAGGCACTTCGCGCTCTGTATCCGCGCGGCGCGCCAAGGCTTCATGGACATCATTCAACACAGTATCGCGGTGGGCAAGTACCTTGTTTCCCCACTCATTCGACACCAGGACGACGGCAACTACGCCGCTTCCGTCTCGATCCGCTCCGGCCACGGCAGCGGCATGCACGACCGCGTGATGCGCTTCACGCCGCGCTTTGCCAGCCACGCAGCCGCCGTCGGCTACGCCATCGACCAGGGCCTCGGCTGGGTGCGCGAACGCGCTCCCCGCAATGCCCCTCTCGCGCTTCCGTGCGCGGGCTGAAACAATTACGCCCAATTCCATCTCCAACACACATCGAACGATTCAGAGGTAACCACACATGCCCAAGGAAGAACTGATCGAAATGAACGGCGCAGTGACCGAAGTCCTGCCCGACTCGCGCTACCGCGTCACGCTGGACAACGGCCATCAGCTGATCGCCTACAGCGGCGGCAAGATGCGCAAGCACCACATCCGCATCCTGGCGGGTGACAAGGTGTCGCTCGAACTCTCGCCCTACGACCTGACCAAGGGACGTATCACCTTCCGTCACCTGGAACGTCGCGGCCCGCCGCCGACCAACTCCGGCAACAACAACGCACCCCGCCGCTGATCCGCGACTGACGAAAGGCCTTGCGGCGCCCCGCGACGGGCGCCGGCAAGGCCTTTGTCATTCGTGCGTCTGTCCGGCTGCTGAACGATGACCACACCCAATCCCACAGCCGGCGGCCCGCAAGCCCAGGCCCCTGCCGACAACGGCTTCGCCGCGCTGGCGCTCTCGCCACAGATGCTGGCCAACCTCACGCAGCTCGGCTACACGCAGATGACGCCGATCCAGGCGGCCAGCCTGCCGCCGGCGCTGCTCGGCAAGGACCTGATCGCCCAGGCCAAGACCGGCAGCGGCAAGACCGCCGCCTTCGCCCTGGCGCTGCTCTCCAACCTGAACCCCCGCCGCTTCGCGGTGCAGTCGATGGTGCTGTGCCCGACGCGCGAGCTGGCCGACCAGGTCACGACCGAAATCCGCCGCCTTGCGCGCGCCGAGGAAAACATCAAGGTCGTCACGCTCTGCGGCGGCGTCGCACTGCGCGGGCAGATCGCCAGCCTGGAGCACGGCGCCCACATCGTGGTCGGCACGCCCGGCCGCCTGATGGACCACCTAGAGCGCGGCAACCTCGACCTCTCGGCGCTCAACACGCTGGTGCTCGACGAAGCCGACCGCATGCTGGACATGGGCTTCTTCGAAGACATCGTGAAGGTGGCGCGCCAGTGCCCCAAGGAACGCCAGACGCTGCTGTTCTCGGCCACGTATCCCGAAGGCATCGCCAAGCTCGCGCAGCAGTTCATGAAGAACCCCGAGCAGATCACGGTGCAGGCCCAGCATGAAGGCAGCAAGATCCGCCAGCGCTGGTACCAGGTGAAGGACAGCGAGCGGCTGCACACCGTGAGCCTGCTGCTCGACCATTTCCGCCCCGTGAGCACGCTGGCCTTCTGCAACACCAAGCAGCAGTGCCGCGACCTCGTCGAGGTGCTGCAGGCACAGGGCTTCAGCGCGCTGGCGCTGTTCGGCGAACTGGAGCAGCGCGAGCGCGACCAGGTGCTGGTGCAGTTCTCCAACCGCAGCTGCTCGGTGCTGGTGGCAACCGACGTGGCGGCGCGCGGGCTCGACATTGCGCAGCTCGAAGCGGTGATCAACGTCGACGTGACGCCCGATTCGGAGATCCACGTCCACCGCATCGGCCGCACCGGCCGCGTGGGCCAGTCGGGTGACGCCGAGGGCCTGGCGCTGAACCTGGCCAGCATGAACGAGATGGGCAGCGTCGGAAAGATCGAGCAGCTGCAAGGCCGCGAGTCCGAATGGCACGAACTGGCCGAGCTCACGCCGGGCAAGGGCGCACCGCTGCAGCCGCCGATGGCCACGCTGCAGATCGTGGGCGGGCGCAAGGAAAAGATCCGCGCCGGCGACGTGCTGGGCGCGCTCACGGGCGACTGCGGCTACGCGAAGGACCAGGTCGGCAAGATCAACGTCAACGAGTTCTCGACCTACGTGGCGGTCGACCGCGCCATCGCCGAAGAGGCGGCGCGCAAGCTGTCCAGCGGCCGCGTGAAGGGCAAGTCGGTCAAGGTGCGGCTGCTGACGCTGCAGGACCTGTAGCAGCCGCAGCAGGCTGCGGCGTGACGAGCGGCGAGGTCGGCGCCACCGGTGCGTCGAGCACCGGAGCCGGCGCCGCATCGGGCGCCTCCTGCCGCGCCAGCTTCGCGGCCAGCCGGAACGCCACCACCACCGCCAGCAACCCGAAGATCGACGAGCCCACGGCCTGCCCGATCAGCACGCCGGCCGCGCCGTAGTGCGAGCCCCACCAGGCAAATGGAATCGTGCCCAGCGTGGCGCGCCCCCAGTTGAACGCCGTCGACAACAGCGGATGCCCGAGGTTGTTGAACGACGCGTTCGCCACGAACAGCCCGCCCGCGAAGAAGAAGCTCGCGGCCAGCCAGCTGCAGAACAGCGAGATCAGCTCCGCCGCCAGCCCGTCGGCCGAGAACGCGCGAATCAGCACGCCTTGGCCCAGTGCCAGCACCAGCCATGCCACGGCCACCGACGCCACCATGAACAGCAGGCTGTCGCGCAGCCCCTCCTGCACGCGGCGGTACTGCCCTGCGCCCAGGTTCTGCGCAAGGATCGGCCCGACCGCGCCGCTGAGTGCGTAGACCAGCCCGAAGGCCACCGGCGTCAGCCGGTCGATGGTGGCCGCGCCCGCCACCGCCGACGGCCCGAACTGCGCGACCGCATGCGTGACAAAGGCTGCGCCCACGGGCGTCGCAAGATTGGTCAGCACAGCCGGCCCGGCCACCGTGCCGAGCGCGCGCGCATCGCCGGCCAGCCGCTGCGCATCGAAGCGCCCGAGCATGCGGTGCTTCACCATCACGCCATGCAGCCCGATGGCCGCCAGCACCATGCGCGAGACCACCGCGCTGATGGCCGCGCCGTCGAGCCCCAGCCCGAAGCCGAAGATCAATATCGGGTCGAGCACCGCCGTCACGAAGGCGGCCGCGAGCGTCACCGTCATCGCGCGGCGTGCGTCGCCGATCGAACGCAGCAGCGCGGAAGTCGCCATGCCGATGCCCAGCAGGGGCAGCGTGTGCACCGTCACCGAGAGGTATCGCTGCGCGAGCCGCGCCGTCTCGCCCTCGGCGCCGAGCGCCTGCAGCGCGGGGTGCAGGAAGAAGGCCGTGCCCGTGCCCACCACCACCGACACCGCCGTCATCAGCACGAGGCTCGAGGTGCCGATGCGCCGCGCGTCCTCGGTGCGTCCCGCCCCCACCGTGCGCGACACCACCGCCGCGATGCCGATGGTCAACCCGATGCACAGCGACGCATGAAAGAAGCCCACAACGCCCGCGAAGCCGACCGCCGCTGCCGTCGCTTTCTCCCCGAGCAGCGAGATGTAGAACAGGTTGATCAGGTCGACCGCGAACACCGCGATCAGTCCGATGGCCCCGGTGCCCGCCATCACGCAGACGTGCCGCAGCAGCGACCCCGAAACGAAGCGCGCGCGCTCGACACCGCCGGTTGTTTCGGCTATTGGCATGTGAAATTCTCGATGTGGCCTAATTGCGGCTCGAACATTACTTTTACCCGAGCTTTTCATGCCCAAGAAAATTCGTACCGAAGCCGACCGCGTTGCCACCCCGAAGCCGACGCCCCTGCCCGGCTACACGGCGCCTCGCTCCGGTGGCGGCCAGAAGGTCAGCCTGGAACGCGGCACCGCAACGCGCAGCAAGAAGAACCCTGGCAAGCGCGCCAAGAAGGGCGGCTGATCCATCAGCCCCCGCCTGGCTCCCACCTGAGCCACGACAGACGCGCCTCAGGGCGCGTTTTGTCATTGGGGCAGCTTTAAATCGCAATGTCCGACGACAACCAGATCCTCATCCCTCCCTCGTTCTTCGCGGTGTACACCGACGCGCGCCAGCGCCTGAGCGAGCCGATCGGCGTGGTGCGCGAGCGCTACGAGATCTGCGAAGACCTCGCCAGCCACCTCGTGGGCCATGCGCAGATCCAGCACCACACCGAGGTGCCGGTCGAAAGCGAGATCCTGCGGCGCATCCACGCCGGGCTGGCCACGCCTGAATCGGGCGTATCGGCGGCCGAGGCGGGCTGGATCGTGCAGCGGCTGGCCGAGCTGCTGGGCTGGCAAGGGCCCGAGCCGGCGCCCGAAGCGGACTGAGCCCCCGCCGGAGCGACCCATGCTGCTCAAGGTCGGAGAACTCGCCCGGCACACCGGCCTCACGGTGCGCACGCTGCACCACTACGACGCCATCGGCCTGCTCGCGCCCTCGGCACGCTCCGAGGCCGGCTACCGGCTCTACAACGCGGCCGACATCGCCCGCCTGCACGCGATCCAGGCACTGCGGCTGCTGGGCCTGCCGCTGGCGGAGATCGGCGCCCTGCTGGGCGCGGAGAGCAGCTCGCTGCCAACCATCATCGCGCGGCAGATCGAATCGCTCGACCAGCAGATCGCACAGGCCACTGCCTTGCGCGAACGCCTCGGCCTGTTGCAGCAGCGCCTGGACGAAGGCGCCCAGCCCGACATGAAGGACTGGCTGGACACGCTCGAGAAGATGACCACCTACGGGCGCTACTTCAGCCCCGCCGAGATCAGGTCGTTCATGGCCAACTGGAAGGACGTGGCCGACCGGTGGCCGCCGCTGGTGGCCGAGGTGGCCGCGCTGATGTCGCGCGGCGTGCCGGCCGGCGCCCCCGAGGTGCAGCCGCTGGCCGCCCGCTGGATGACGCTGATGGGCCAGTGGATGGACGGCAGTTTCGACCTCATCACGCGCTGGGGCGAGATGTACCGGCGCGAGCCCGTGGCTCGCAGCGACGACGGGCCTCCCGCCGAACTGGTGGAGTACATCGGCGAAGCCATCGGCATGCGCATGGCCGCGCTGCTGCGCCACCTGAGCACCGACGATCTCGCGCACCTGAGCCGCCCGCCCGAGGACGAATGGCGGCGCCTGGCGGGCGAACTCGCCGTGCTGCGGGCGCGCGCCGTCCCTCCTGAAGACGAGTCGGTGCAGGCCATCGCGCGCGAATGGGCGCGCCTGTTCGCCGCGTTCACCAACCACGACCCCGGCCTGGCGGCACGCCTGATGCGGGCCATGAACGCGGAGCCGGTGCTGCAGGCGGCCGCCGTGACCACGCCCGAAGTGCGCGAGTACCTGATGCGCGCCATGGCCGTGCTGCAGCAGAAAAATCCGCCGCCGCCCGCCGGCAGCGCTTGACCCTGACGTTGCGTGAGGCCCGACAGTGGCCGCATGAACAACCCAACCACGCCCCAACGGCTCCACGCGCTCGACAACCTCCGCGCCCTGATGATGTGGCTCGGCATCGTGCTGCACGTGGCGATCAACCACCTCACGATCAATTCGCCGCTGCCATGGCGCGACCCGAAGACATCGCCGGTCGCGGACCTGCTGCTGCTCTTCATCCACAGCTTCCGCATGCCGGTGTTCTTCGTACTGGCCGGCTTCTTCGTTGCGCTGCTGGTCGCGCGGCGCGGCGCCGGCGGCATGCTGCGAAACCGCGCGCTGCGGCTGGCGCTGCCCTTCGCGATTTTCTGGCCGCCGCTGTTCGTGGCGACCACCGTGCTGGCGATGGTCTACATCCACCTGACGGCGCGCGGCGTGCCGGGCATCGACCCCGCGCTGGCGCCCGCGCGGCAGCCTGGCGGCTCGCCTTTCAACACCATGCACCTGTGGTTCCTGTACCAGCTGTTCTGGTTCAGCGTGATGGCCTGGGCCGGCGTGCGGCTGCAGCGCTTCGTGCCGACACGGCTGCGCGAGACGCTGGCCCGAAGCTTCGTGACGCTGGCCGAACGGCGCTGGGGCTTCGCTGTGCTGGCGTTGCCACTGGCGCTCGTCGGCACTTTCTATCCGTCCGGCATGGTGACGGAAAGCGGCTCGTTCCTGCCGCCGCTGGCCGAATGGGTGCAGAGCGGGCTCTTCTTCGTGGTCGGCTGGTACGTGCACGGCCAGCAGGAGCGGCTGCTGGCGCTGTTCGCGTCGCGCTGCAAAGGCCACGCGGTGGCCGGCCTCGCATTCCTGGTGGCAACGGTGGTGTTGCTGGGTGCATTCCGCGGCAACCGTCTCCAGTCGCTGCCGCATCCCGAGTTCTGGATCGCCTTCGTCTACAACGCGACCGCATGGCTCTGGAGCCTGGCCCTGATCGGCGGCTTCGTGCGCTACCTGCCACGCCAGAACGCCGTGCTGGCCTACCTGTCGCAAAGCTCGTACTGGGTGTACCTGGTGCACATGCTCGGCACCATCGGCTTCGGCATCCTGCTGTTCAACGCGCCCCTCGGCGCGGTTGCGAAGATGGGCCTGAACATCGCGGCCACGTCGCTGGTGGCGCTCGCCAGCTACCAGCTGCTGGTGCGCCACACCCGCCTCGGCTCGCTGCTGAACGGTCAGCGCGCGGAAAAGCGCTCGACCAGGAAGTCGACGAAGGCGCGGGTCTTGGCTGCCAAGTGACGCGAAGGGTAGACGGCGTAGATCGGCGTCCGGTCGGCCTCCCAGTCTTCGAGCACAGCCTGCAGCCGGCCTGAAGCCAGCTCGCTCTCGACATAGATGCGCGGGATCAGGCTCAGGCCGAAGCCCGCAAGCAGCGCGTCGCGCACGGCGATGCTGGAGCTGACCTTGTAGCGCCCGTCGATGGGCACCGCCACGCTGCGGCCGGCGCGGCTGAAGGTCCACTTGTTCGCGTGGCCCGAGAGCGTGAACTGCACGCACTCGTGGGCCTTCAGGTCTTCGGGCTGCGCAGGCCGGCCGGCGGAGGCGAAGTAGCCGGGCGCGCCGCACAGCACGTGGGTCATGGTCATCAGCTTGCGCGCGACGAGACTCGAATCTTCCAGCCGGTCGCTGCCGCGGATGGCGAGGTCGTAGCCCTCGCCGATGATGTCCGAGCGGCTGTCCTGCAGGTTGAGTTCGAGCCGCAGGTTCGGGTAGCGCTTCATGAACTCGGGAATGGCCGGCGACAGCGAGGTGAGCGCAAAGGTCAGCGGTGCGCTCACGCGCAGCACGCCGCCGGGGCTGCTGCCCATGGGCGCGAGCGCGGCATCGGCCTCGGTGAGTTCGTCGAGGATGCGCGACAGGCGCTCGAAGTAGGCTGCGCCCGCTTCCGTCAGGCTCATCTGCCGCGTGGTGCGGTTGATGAGCCGCACCTTCAAATGCGCCTCCAGCTCCGCGATGTTCTTGCTGATGGCCGCGGCCGAGAGCCCCATCTGCCGCGCGGCGCCGGCGAAGCTGCCCGCGGCGGCGGTGGTGCGGAAGACCTTGAGAGCCGTGAGATGGTCCATGCTGGATTGACGACCGACAGTAAAGAATCAATTCATTATTCGAGCATTCACAACCAAGGGTCAACTCACTAGATTCGAGGCATGACCAGCCGCACCACCGACATCCTCCTCACCGCGACCGCGCCCGCCATCTGGGGCAGCACCTACATCGTCACCACCGAGCTGCTGCCGGCGAACTACCCGCTGACCGTCGCCTTGCTGCGCGCGTTGCCCGCGGGCCTGCTGTTGCTGCTGATCGTGCGCAAGCTGCCCGAACGCGCCTGGTGGGGCCGCATCTTCGTGCTCGGGGCGCTGAATTTCTCGATCCTCTGGGCCATGCTGTTCCTCGCGGCGTATCGACTGCCGGGCGGTGTGGCGGCGACGATCACCTCGGTGCAGCCGCTGCTCGTGGTGTTTCTCGCGAGCGTCTTCCTGGGCTCGCCGGTGCGTGCGCTGTCGGTGGCGGCGGCGGTGGTCGGCATCGGCGGAGTCGCGCTGCTGGTGCTCACGCCGAATGCAGCGCTCGACGCCATCGGCATTGCCGCAGCCGTCGCCGCGGCCGTGTCGATGGCCTTCGGCACAGTGCTGAGCCGCCGCTGGCAGCCGCCGGTGTCGGCGCTGACCTTCACCGCCTGGCAGCTCACCGCGGGCGGCCTGCTGCTGTTGCCGGTGGCGCTGCTGCTGGAGCCGCCACTGCCCGCGCTCACGGTGCAGAACTGGATCGGCTTCGGCTGGCTCGGCCTCGTGGGCGCCGCGCTGACTTACATCGTGTGGTTCCGTGGTGTGGCCAAGCTTGAGCCATCAGCGATCGCGCCGCTGGCCTTTCTCAGCCCGGTGACGGCCGTGATCCTCGGCTGGGCGCTGCTGGGGCAGAGCCTTTCGGCGTGGCAGGTGGCGGGCATCGGCATCGTGATCGCGAGCATCTGGCTCAGCCAGCATGCGCAGCGCGGCGCGCAGCCGCAGGTGCGGCCTGCTGCGGCCACCCGTTAGGCAAGCGCCGTGGCGTGCTTCAGCAGGCTCAGGTAGCCGGGCTGCACTTCCATGCGCACGATCGCGCCCTGCCGCTGCAGCAGGCGATGCGCCTTCGGCAGGGCCCAGCAGGGCAGGTTGGTGAACATGTGGTGCTCGCAGTGGTAGTTGACCCAGTAGGGCGCCACCAGGATGCGTTCGAGCCAGCCGGCGTGCGTGGTGCGGGCCTGCCGCAGCGGATCGGCCTCGTTCTGCGCGACGAGCGCGTGTTCGGCGATGTTGCGCACGCGGCTCACGAGCGGCAGCCACGTCGCCATCGGCAGCAGCCACATCAGCAGCCATGCCCACCAGTAGCCGGCCACGGCGAAGGCCAGGAAGCCGAGGCCGTTGGCGACGAGAAAGCGGCGGTCTTTCGCAAGCTCCCGGCCCAGCACCTTCAAGGCCGACTCGCCCGCCGCGCGCTTGCGAATGCCCTCGGCGATGTGCCCGAAGCGCTGCTTGTAGAAAGTCTGCCCGCTCAGGTCGCGCACCACCTTGCGCCACATCGAGGCCCGAGTGATCGGGAAGGGCGCCGACAGCACGAGGTCGGGGTCTTCGGTCTGCTGCACGAAGCGATGGTGCTGCAGGTGGTACGGCCGGTAGTCGCGCAGTGTCGACGAGCACAGCCAGTAGCCCACCCAGTCGTTGACCTTGCGATTGCGGTGCAGCCCCGCATGCGCCGCGTCGTGCATGAGGATGAAGAGCCCCAGCTGCCGCGCGCCGACGATGGGCACCACCAGCGGAATGGTCCACGGCCACACGATGCCCACCAGCATGGCGACGCCGATCACGCCCCAGCAGTGCAGCACCAGCCACAGGCCCTTCCACGACGAACGCGCGGTGAGCGACTGCCACTCGTCGGTGGTGAAGAAGTCTTCGGGTTGGGCACGGGGAGCGGTGGCCATGAAGCCAGTATGGCGCCGCGAGCCGCTGTGGAACACGCGGAATTCCCCGGGTGCCGGGCGAGGCCCTTCGGCCTACTCGCCGCTACTTGTCGATGATCTTGCGGGCGAAGACTTCGAGATAGTCCATCAACCGGTTGGCGCCCGCGATGGCCGCGGCCTCATCGCCCGTCGCGATGCCCTGCGCCAGTTCGAGGTGCGCATTCGCGCCCTCGACGATCTCGCCTTCATGCTGGTACGCGTACCAGAAGCGCCTGCACTGCACGATCAGCGGCACCACCGCCTTCACCGCGGAATCGTTGTGGCTCGCCTGGTGATTGACGAGGTCCAGCGCGCGGTCGGCCTGCATGTAGTCGTTCAGGTCGCCGCGGCCCGCGGCCTCGACCATCATCTCGGCGCAATGAACGATTTCCTTGCGCTGCTGCGCGGTGGCCCGGCGCGCGGAGCAGGCGGCAATCAGCAGTTCGAGCACGCGGCGGGTCTGGATCACGTCGAGATGGTCGGCCAGGTCGATGGCCGACACCAGCAGTCCGCGGCGCGGCTGCTGCACGATGAGGCCGATGGACACCATGCGCATCAGCGCCTCGCGCACCGGCGTGCGGCCCAGCCCCGTGCGCTCGGCGAGTTCGGCCTCGACGACCTGGCTGCCGGGCTTCAGCAGCATGGTCGACAGCAGCGTTTCGATGGCGTCGTAGGCCATGTCGGCGGCGCGGCGCTTGGGCGGTGGGCGCAAGCTTGTCTTCTTTGGAGCAGTCTTCTTCGGGGCGGCCATGGTTTTCTTTTTCCGCGGATGCGGCGGCGTCATTGTCGGGCGTCGCCGTCGTTCGCCAGACCCACGAGACCCGCGAGTGTCGCTATGCGGACCGGCGACAGCGGCGGGCGCGGCACGGGCGGAGTCCATCCGAAGAGGAATTGCGCGGCATCGCCGCAAACGCGGCCCTGGCAGGCGCCCATGCCGCAGCGGCGGTGCAGCTTGGCGTCTGTCCAGCCGCTGCAGCCTGCCAGCGCGGAGAAGGGCACGTCTTCGCAACGGCACACGAGCGTGTCGGGTTGCGGCATGGCCTTGATGTCGGCGGCCAGCGCGAAGCTGCGGTGCAGCTGGGCGGCGAAGGCGTTCCAGCGGGCGCGTTCGCCCTCGTGCGTCTTTGCAGCGCGCTCGTTGCCGACAGCGGCATGGCCGGCGACGGTGCCCTGTGCCAGCGCACGTTCGCTTCCGCCGAAGCCGGTGCACTCGCCCGCTGCATAGACGCCGGCGACGCTGGTGGCCTGCAAGGCATCGATCGCCAGGGCCTGCGCACCTGGGCCCGTGGGCGTGAGGGCACAGCCGAGCAGTTGCCCCAGCTGCGTGTTGGGCGTGAGGCCGAAGCCGCAGGCGATGCGCTCGCAGGCGATCTCGACTTCTCTGCCGCTGCCTTGTCGAAGGCGAACCGACTCGACCTGCGTCGCACCCTGCGCCGAGACAATGCGCGACGAAGTGCGGTACTGCGGATCGGCGAGCGTCACTGCCTGCGCGGCCTTGCCCGGCCAGCGCGCGAGGCTGGCACCGAAGCGAGCGACCGAGGCGAACGAAGCCTGTTCGGCGATGCGCAGCACTTTCGCACCCGCCGCACGTGCCGTCGCGGCGGCAGCAAGCAGCAAGGGGCCGCTGCCCGCGATGACGATGTGCTCGCCCTCGACCGGCATGCCGGCCTTGATGAGCGCCTGAAGGCCGCCCGCGCCGGTCACGCCGGGCAGCGTCCACCCGGGGAAGGGCAGCAGCAGCTCGCGCGCGCCGGTGCAGAGGATGAGCTTGCGCCATTGCATGCGCGTGGCGCGTTCCGCGTCTTCGAGCAGCAGCTCGTTGGGCGAAGGTGCGGCAGCGACGCGGGTGCCGCTGCGCACGCGGATGTTGGCGTGACGCTCGAGTGCATCGCGCCACTTGCGCGCTGCTGGCGGCAGCGTCGCGCCGGGGCCGTCGCGCCAGATCTGTCCGCCGGGCGCGGGGTTGTCGTCGATGACGACGATCGATGCACCGCTCGGCGCGGCAGCCACTGCAGCAGCCATGCCGGCCGGGCCTGCGCCGACGATCAGCACATCGCAATGTTCCATGTTCATTCCGCGGTCTCCACGCGCATGCCCTCGGCGCAGACCGTCTGGCATGCGAGCCTGCGCCGGCCATCGACCAGCACGCGGCACTCCTGGCACACGCCCATGCCGCAGAACGGCGCGCGTTGCTGGCCTGTGACGGATATGCGCGCCACGCCCATGCCACCAGCCACACGCAACGCGGCGGCGACCGAGCTGCCCGCCTTCACGCGGACCAGGTGGCCGTCGATGTTCAACAGGGTGTGGGCGCTCATGCGATCTCCCGCAGTCCGCGCGGTGCGTATGGCGCCGCATCGAAATCAGGAGTCGCGCCGGTCATCAGCGCAGCAAGCAGATGCGCGCTGCCCGGCGCCGTGGTCACGCCCAGGCCTTCGTGCCCAACAGCAAGCCAGAGCTTCTCGCGCCAAGGGTGCTTGCCCAGCAAAGGCAACCCATCGGGCGACGCCGCACGCATACCGGTCCACGAACGCACGGCGTTGAGATTCGCGAGCCCCGGCAGGTAGTCCAGCGTGCGCTGGAGCATGCGCGCCAGCATCGGCGCTTCTACCGTCAGGTCGGTCGTATCGAACTGGCGCGACGAGCCGACCAACAGCTGCCCCGTGGGGCGCGGCTGCACGTTGAAGGCGACCGAGTCGCCGTCGCTGTGGTGTGCGCTGGTTACGTAGCCGAGCTCGACCAGTTGGTGATGCACCGTGCCCGGATAGCGGTCGGTGATCAGCAGGTGGCCTTTCTTCGGGCGTATCGGAAGCTCAGGGCACAGCGTCGTCGCCTGGATGCCGTTGGCCAGCACGATCTGCGGCGCGGTGCGGCGGCTGCCGTCCGCGAGGCGCAGCGCGCCGTCGTCGTCGATGGCATCGACCTTCGCGTGCTCCACACGGACCGAATCAGCGGCCTGCGCAAGCAGCCAGCGCGCCGCATTCGGCGCATAGAGGATGCCGTCGCCCGGCACTTCGAGCGCGCCCGACAGGCCCTTGCGCAAGGCGGGCTCGGCGCTCGCCAGTTCGCGCGCATCGAGCAGCCGGCTGTCGATGCCGTGCGCGCGCAGCCGCTGCTGCTTGCGTTCGGCCTCGGCCATCTCTTCGTCGTTGGCGGCAATCCACAGCGTGCCGCAGGCGCTGTACGCGCAGTCTTCGCTCATGCGCGGTGCAAGCTCGCCCCATTGCGCGACCGAATGGCGGCTCAATTCGAGTTCGGCCGCGTTGTCGTCCATCACCACGAGGTGGCCCATGCCCGCGCCGGTGGCGCCGCCGATGCGCGCATCGAGCACCAGCACACGGCGCCCCGCCTGTGCAAGCGCTTGCGCGCAAGCCGCGCCGACGATGCCGGCGCCGATGACGATGACATCCGCGTCCATGCCGCGCGGCGTCAGAGCCGGATGCCCCAGCCGAACGGGTCTTCGTCGTCGATCAGCAGCGTGGCTTCCGCGCTGATGTGCGCGCGGCCACGCAGCGTGGGAATGACCTTGTCGCCGTCCATCGCGTAGCTGGCCTCGAAGACGCTGCCGATCACGCTGGCCTGCTTCCACACCTCGCCGGGCGCAAGCTTGCCGTCGGCCGCGAGGCAGGCGATCTTGGCGCTGGTGCCGGTGCCGCAGGGCGAGCGGTCGTAGGCGTTGCCGGGGCACAGCACGAAGTTGCGGCTGTCGGCGCCTTCATCATCTGCAGCGAAGAGTTCGATGTGGTCGATCTCCGCGCCATCCGCGCCCGTGATGCCCTGGGCCGGGAGCGCCTTGCGCAATGCCGCGGTGTAGTCGGTCAGCGCCGTGAGGTTGTCGCTCGCCACGCGCTGGCCGTGTTCGCTCACCAGGAAGAACCAGTTGCCGCCCCAGGCCACATCCCCGCGCACGGTGCCATGGCCCGGCAGCTCGACCGCCACCTGGTGCAGATGCCGGTACGCGGGCACGTTGCGCACGCTCACCGAGCCGTCTTCGTGCAGCGTGGTCGTGACGGTGCCCACGGGCGTTTCGATGCGGTGCTCGCCCACGCCGATGCGCCCCATGTGCGCAAGGCTTGCGACCAGCCCGATGGTGCCGTGGCCGCACATGCCGAGGTAGCCGGCGTTGTTGAAGAAGACCACGCCGGCAGCCGCATCCGGCGACACCGGCTCGCACAGCAGCGCGCCCACCACCACGTCGCTGCCGCGCGGCTCCAGCACGGCGGCCGCGCGCCATTTGTCGTGCTGGTCGGCCAGCAGCGCACGGCGCTCGGCCATGCTGCCGCCGCCCAGATCGGGGAAGCCGCCGATCACAAGGCGCGTGGGCTCGCCGCCCGTGTGCGAGTCGATGACCTGGATGCGTTGCATGTGGCGTCGTCCGTTCGTTCGTTCAGTAGCTGGCGATGGGCACCGGGGCCGCGTTCTTGAACGTGAACACGGTGATGGGCGCCTGCTTCATGTTGCCCTTGTCGTCGTAGGCATAGGTTGCGGCCACGCCCTTGTACGTTGCCTTGTAGAGCTCCGCGCCCACCTTGTCTGGGTCGATGGAGTTGGCCTTCTTCATCGACTCGCCGATGAACAGCACCTGGTCGTAGTACGAAGCTGCGTAGGCATCAGGGTCGGCGTTGAAGCGCTTCTTGAATTTTTCCTTGAACGCCGGGCCGCTCTGCGCCTTCTCGAGGATGGAGCCGCCCTGCGCGCAGAACACCAGGTCGTTGACCGCATCGCCGCCGAGCTTGCCGGTGGCGGGGCTGCACACGGTGTCGCCGCCCAGCAGCTTGCCGGGCACGGCCAGCTGCTTCATCTGGCGCGCCATGGGCGCGGCCTGCGGGGCATAGCCGCCGAAGAAGATGGCCTCTGGCGCCTTGGCCTTCATGTTGGTCAGGATGGCGGTGAAGTCCACGGCCTTGTCGGTGGTGAACTCCTGGCCGACCACGGTCAGGCCCTGCTTCTTCGCTTCCTTGGTGAACTCTTCGGCGAGGCCCTGGCCGAAGGCGGTGCGGTCGTCGATCACGCCGACCTTGGTCACCTTCAGCACCTTGGCCGCATACACGGCCATGCTGGAGCCGATCTGGTTGTCGCTCGCGATGATGCGGTAGAGGTTCTTGTAGCCGCCCTGCGTCACCTTCGGGTTGGTGCCCACGGTCGAGACCATGGTGCCGCCTTCGCTGTAGATGCGCGAAGCCGGGATGGCCACGCCCGAGCAGTACGGGCCCATGACGTACTTGACGCCGTCGTCCACGAACTTCTGCGCGACGCTCACGCCGGTCTTGGCGTCGCACTGGTCGTCTTCCGACACCATTTCGAACTTCAGCGTCTTGCCGCCGACGACAAGCTTCTTCGCGTTGAGCTCCTCGACGGCGAGGCGCACGCCGTTTTCATTGTCCTTGCCCGCGAAGGCATTGGGGCCCGACAGCGGGCCGCTGTGACCGATCTTGACCACCTGCTCCTGCGCGTATGCCTGGCCTGCGAGGGCGAGGGCCACGAGGCTTAGAAACGGAACCATGCCTGCTTTTGTCTTCATGCTTCTTCCTAGGTTGGGGACGATGAAAAGGACGTTCGTTGTGTGCGATTACATGACCGACTGGTACTGAGTGGGCCGCGTCGCGAGCGCCTTCTTGACGATGGCTTCGATGAAGGCGCGCTCCTCGCCGATGAGCGGCAGGCGCGGACGGCGCATGTGCTCGCTGCCCACGCCCACCAGCACGTCGATGAGCTTGAGGTTCTGCACCAGCTTGGTCGACACGTCGAGATGCAGCATCGGCGTCATCCACTGGTAGAGCTTGAGCGCTTCGGAAAACTTGCCGGCCTTCATCAGGTCGTACAGCGCCACGGTCTCGCGCGGGAAGGCACAGCCCACGCCGGCCAGCAGGCCGTCGCAGCCGAGCGCCAGGCCTTCGTAGGCGAGGTCGTCCACGCCCAGGAACAACTGGTAGCGGTCGCCCACGGTGTTGCGCAGGTCGGTGATGCGGCGGATGTCGTCGGTGCTTTCCTTGATGGCCGCGATCCATTCGCAGTCGGCCAGCTCGACCATGTGCTCGGGCTTCAGGTCGACGCGGTAGGCCACCGGGTTGTTGTAGACCATGATGGGTTTTTGCGCCGCGTTGGCGATGGTGCGCACATTGAGCATCGCCTCGCGCGCGTCGGCCACGTAGATCACCGAGGGCATCACCATGAAGCCGGCCACGCCGAGCTTGTTGGCGCCGTCCACGTAGCGCAGCGCTTCGCGCGTGCTGGTCTCGGACACATTGGCCAGCACGGGAATGCGGCCGTCGGCAGCTTCGAGCGCGATCTTCGCGACCTGCAGCTTTTCTTCCAGCGTCAGCGTGCTGGCTTCGCCGAGCGAGCCGCAAGTGACGAGGCCGTGGATGCCGTTGCGGATCTGGAAGTCGATGTGACGGGCCGTGCCCTCGACATCGATGCTCTCGTCGGCGTGGAACTTGGTGGTGACGGCGGGGAAGATGCCTTGCCAGCGGGGATTGCTCACTTGATCGCTCCTTGTGGATGTGCGGTGGTGTGGAAGCGTCGCACTTTAAATATATTAAGGATATATGGTCAAGATATCTTTCGGGCATGCGCTCTTCCGCGCCCAGTTTTTCTGTGATATCCGGGAGCGGGTAGGTCGCGCTACTTGCGGCCGTCCGCGGGGCGCAGCAGGCCCCGCTTGAGCGTCACCGGCTTGCCGATGGGCGGCGCGGTCTTCGTCTCGACGGTGCGCAGCGTGCCGTTGTCCATGCGCACGCCCACCTCGTAGACCGTGACCGTGCGCACGTGCTTCTCGATCTCGTTGCCCGCGAAGCCGCCGCCCACCGCGCCGAGCACCGTGGTCGCGACGCGCCCATTGCCATGGCCGAACTGGTTGCCGACGAGGCCACCCACCACGCCGCCGGCCACGGCCCCCACGCCCGAGGTGTTCTGGATGCGCTTCTGAACCGGGCGAACCGATTCGACATGGCCGCAGACCGCGCAAGGTGGCGGGGCGGGAGGCGCGGCAGCGACCTGTGGTGCATTCATCACGCCTGGCGCAGGTCCGGGCTCGACAGCCGGGGCTGGCATGGGAGCGGGCATCGGCGCAGCCGCCCTCGCTTGTGGCGCCGGGCCTGCCGCCGTGGACGGCACTGCGGGCGCTGGCGGCATGGCTTCAGGCTTGAAATCGTCCGGTGCGGCGGGTGATGCTGCGGCAACGACTGGCGGCGGAACACTCGCACTCGCGACCGGCTCCTGCCGGTGAAGCAACACGCCGCCAAGCGCCACCACGGCCACGCTCAATGCGCCGATCACGGCCCACAGCGCCTTGGGCGACTTGCCCGCCGGCTGGCCCGGAGGCGGGTTGAATGGCGACGTCGGATCCATGAAAAGCCCCTTTTACGGTCCGAAGCGGAATGCCCCGAAACCCATCAGGAAGCATGAACGCGGGCGGCGCGTTGTCAATTGACCGGCGTCCTACACAGCGATGTCGGTCACACCTGAGAGGAACCGCTCGGCCTCGCTTCGCATGCCCCGCGAGATGGACTCCCAGGTCCATGCGGGGAAATCCGACGGCAACAGGGCCTCGACCTCGCTCAGTGCGTCATCCACCGACGCCACCATGTCCAGCATGGCGTTCCAGACGTCGATGCCACCGTTCTTCATGGCCAGCCCATGCCAGTGGCGAGCCTGGATGGTGTGAAAGACATAGTGCGCATTCTTGGAACGGATGGCCATGGCCAGACCCGCCTTGCGCGGCTGGAACTGATTGGGCCCGTTGCCGAAGTACGGCCACATCGAAATGATGTCGTAGAGCGGCGTCATCTCGTAGGCGTCGCCGCGCAGGAGGTGAATCGAAAAGTTCTTGGCATGGCCGTCGGTGGCGGCGAGCAGAAAGAAGGCCAATTGCGCGAGCAGGAACCGGGCGCCGTCATCCACGCTCCCGCTGCCTTGCAGAAGCTGCAGGCACTTGCTCATGCCGGGGCCGCCGTGCTGCTCGTACTTCCTGTCGGACGGCAGGCCCATGGCCTGGCAAAAATCTTCCTGCGGCAGGCGCGCGATCCAGGCGCCACCGTCCATCCACTCGCGGTCGAACCGCTCCACGACCAGGACCGTCTGCCCGCCGAAAGTGGCCATGGATGTCGGCGCCACTTGCAGGCCGAGTGCCTCGACGATCTGTGCGCACAGCCATTCGTTCTGCACCGAGTCCGAGGCGTCCACGCGCTTGGAGCCGCCGATCAATCCCAGCGGCAGCTTGATGATGTGCGTGGTGGGCGTGGCGCCATGCGGCCGGCACCATTCGCCGTTCCAGAAAGTCAGGGCGGTCTTCTCCTGCGCACCGGCAAGGGAAATGCGAAACAGGTCTTCGTCGCGCATGCCTTCCGGGGTGTCTTCGGACGGAACGGCTTGCAGCAGCGCGGCGATCTGCTCTTCGTCCAGGGGCTCGCAGTTCACGGCATTCCAGCCCTGCGGAGCGGCGCCTTCGGGCAGCAATTGCACGGCCCCGACACAGTCGCGGCCGATGGCTTCGAGCAGGTCGAAAGTCTTGGCGTCCTTGAGCTTGAAGCGATTGCGCAGGCGCGCGCGAACCCTGTCGTTGTCGGGCAGCAGATTGTCGAAGTAGTTGCGGACCACCTCGCCGCGGACTTCGAGCGTGCCGGTGAGCGGAATCGACAACGACAGCGAGCGCCGCCGGGGCGATTCGAGCCATCGTGGGTCGTACCGGAAGGTGTGGACGCCGTGGTCGACAGACCAGGTGCCAACGGGCTCCCCGTTCATCCACGCGCCGAGCGCCTGCGTCACCATGACTCCTTCTTCGGCCGGACGACGAAGCTCCGGCGAGACGTCGGCTTGATGTCCTTGCCGGGATTCAGCGCCTGAAGCGCACGAAGCGATGTGCCTGGAGCGCTCGATTGCCCGGAAGGCAGGCGGACCAGCACCGATTGATCGCTCATCCTCTTGGCGATCCATCCCTCCGGGAGGTTCACGGCATCGTCCGGCAGCGAGTCGCGCTTCCCGGAATGCTGCTGCGCGGCGTCCGCGATGGGACTTGGGGACGTCCCGTCCTGCAGGGAAAAGGATGCCCCCAACGCCGCCATCAACTTCATCAGTTGCTCGAAGCTGACCGCCCCGGGATTCGCTTCGATCTCCGCGATCCGGGCCTGGCTGACACCGACCAGCGCGCCTGCCTGCGCCTGCGTCAGGCCGCGCTTCTTCCGCAGTGCCTTGAGGTGCGGCCGCAGCTGGTCGACGAAGCGAAGGGGATAGTCCATCGCCGACCAGAATATCGGCTGTAGCTTATTTTGTCAAAATATCAGCTTTGGGATATTTTCCAAAATTACAAGCCCTGTCTTGTTTTTCCTCGAAACAAGGCCTGGCCGTTATTCGATCACCGCCTCAGTCGATCTTCGCCCCGGAAGCCTTCACCACAACCCCCATCGCATCCCAATCCGAACGCAGCAGCTTCTGGAATTCCTCCGCACTCTGGCTGCGCGGCTCCACACCCAAGCGCTTGAAGCGCTCCTGGATCGCCGGGTCGGCCAGCACCTTGTTGGCCGCGGCGTTCAGGCGCTCGACCTCCGCCTTGGGCGTGGCGGCCGGCGCGAGCAGACCGATCCACGAATCGAAGGCGTAGCCCGGCAGCCCGCTTTCAGCCACGGTCGGCAGCTTCGGCAGGAAGGGGCTGCGCGACTGGCCGGTGGAAGCCAGCAGTTTCATGCGCGCGTCGTCCTGGAACCCGATCACGCCGATGCTCGACGAGATCACCGCCTGCACGCGGCCCGCGAGCACCTCGTTGACGGCCTCGCCGGTCGACTTGGTCGGGATGTGCGTCATCTGCAGCCCTGCCTTCGCCAGAAACGACGCCATCGCGAGGTGCGTGGCGCTACCGTTGCCCGCCGAGGCGTAGTTGTACTTGCCGGGGTTGGCCTTGACCTCCTTGATGAAGTCGGCCGTGCTCGACACATTCATGCCGCTCGCCACCGCCAGCACATAGCCCGCATTGCCGACGTTGGCCACGCCGACGAAATCCTTCAGCGGGTCGTAGCTCAGCTTGTTGTAGAGAAAGCCCGCGATGTTGTGGCTCGCGGCCGCCAGGATCAGCGTGTTGCCGTCGGCCGGCGCGCGCGCCACCAGGGCCGCGCCCACGGTGCCACCCGCGCCCGCGCGGTTCTCGACGATGGCACTGGCATTCAGCGCCGCGCCCAGCTCGTTGTTGAAGGCGCGCGCCACCGTGTCCTGCACCGCGCCGGTGGCGAAGGGCACGACGATGTGGATCACGCGCTGCTGCGCATGCGCCGGTGCAACGGCACAGAGCACCGCCGCGGCTGCGAGCGCGGTCAATGAACGTCGGGTGAGCGGGGTGGAGGTCATCTGGGTGGCCACTTCTTTCTTCGTCATCGTCGACAGTGAAAAATTCAAACGCCCGACGGCAGCCAGCGCTGCACCAGCTTCACGAAGTAGCTGGCACCGATCGGGATGATCTCGTCGTTGAAATCGAACGAGGTGTTGTGAATGATGCAAGGGCCGGGCCCGTGGCCGTCCAGCCGGTGGTCGCCGTCACCATTGCCCAGGAAGGCATAGCAGCCGGGCCGTGCGAGCAGCATGTGCGCAAAGTCTTCGGCGCCCATCACGGCGGGGAAGTTGTCGGTCACCATGTCGTCGCCCACCACCTCACGCATCACGCCGGCGGCAAAACGCGCCTCGGCCGGGTGGTTCACGGTCGGCGGCGACGAGCGGTTGAAATACACCTCGGCCGTGCAGCCATGCGCCGCCGCCACGCCCGCGGCCACCTCGCGCAGGCGGGCCTCGATCTTGTCGATGGCCTCGATGGAGAAAGTGCGGATGGTGCCGCCCACCGTCGCCACGTCGGGAATCACGTTCGGCGCATCGGAGCCCTGCAGCTGCGTGACCGCAAGCAGCGCACGCTCGGTGCTCGGAATGGTGCGCGCCACGATGGTCTGCAGCTGCTGCGCGAGCGTGACCACCGCCGCCACCGGGTCGATGCCCGTGTGCGGCATCGACGCGTGCGTGCCGCGCCCATGCACGGTGATCTTGTACGTGTTGCTCGACGCCATCAGCGCGCCTTCGTTGAGCGCGAAGCGCCCCACGTCGCCCACCGGAAAATTGTGCAGCCCGAAGACCGCGTCGCACGGAAAGCGCTCGAACAGGCCCTCGTCGATCATCTTCTTGGCGCCGGCCTTGCCCATCTCCTCGGCGGGCTGGAAGATGAAATGCACCGTGCCGTCGAAGTCGCCGGGGCCCTGCTGCGACAGGTGCCATGCGGCGGCCAGCAACATCGTCGTGTGGCCGTCGTGGCCGCAGGCGTGCATGCGGCCGGGGTTGGTCGACTTGTGGGCGAACTCGTTGGCTTCGTGCAATGGCAGCGCGTCCATGTCGGCGCGCAGGCCGATGGTGCGCGAGCCCGTGCCCTTGCGCAGCACGCCGACGAGTCCCGTGCCGGCGATGCCTCGGTGCACCTCGATGCCCCATCCGGTCAGCAGGTTCGCGACCTTCTCGGAAGTGCGATGCTCTTCGAAACCGAGTTCGGGGTGGGCGTGGATGTCGCGTCGGATCTCGACGAAACGGGCGGCGTTGGCGAGGAAGGAGTCGGCGATGTTCATGGCGGCAAGGGCGCTGTCGTGGGAGGCGGACGATTCTGGCGCAAGGCGGCGTTTGCCGCCATGGCAGCGGGTCAAAGCCCGGCCAGCACTTCGTCCAGCGTGCCGATCAGCAGATCGGCATTGGCTTCGGAGAACACCAGCGGCGGACGGATCTTCAGCGTGTTGGCATGCTCTCCGGTGGCGCTCAGCAGCACCTGCCGCTCGCGCAGGCCGTTGACGACGCGCACGGTCTCGGCTGTGGCAGGCGTGCGCGCGCGACGGTCCGTCACGAGCTCCAGGCCCACGAACAGGCCCGCGCCACGCACGTCGCCGATCAACTCGTGGCGCTCGGCAAGCTTCGAGAGCCCCGCGCGCAGATGGCGGCCGACGCGCTGCGCATTGGCCATCAGGCCCTCGCGCTCGATCACGTCGAGCACGGCCATGCCGGCGGCCATCGACACCGGATTGCCGCCGAAGGTGTTGAAGTAGCGGCACTCGCGGCCGAACGCGGCCAGCACCTCGGGGCGCACCGCCAGTCCGGCCAGCGGGTGGCCGTTGCCCAGCGGCTTGCCCATGGTCACGATGTCGGGCACCAGGCCCTCATGGCGCATGAAGCCCCAGAAGGCGTCGCCGGTGCGGCCCAGGCCCGGCTGCACTTCGTCGGCAATGAAGATGCCGCCGGCTTCGCGTATCGCCGCCACCGCTTCAGTGAGAAAGCCCGCCTGGTCGGTGAAGATGCCGTCGCTCGAGAACACCGTGTCGACCATCAACGCGGCAGGCCGAACGCCATGAGCCTGCAGGTCGGCAATCGCTGCACGCACACCGGCCGCAAACGCCGCGCCCTGCTCCCCGGCCGGCACGCGATAGCTGTCCGGCGCCGGCACGGTGCGCACCGCGCGGCCAAGCTGTACGAAGCGCCCGAGCGAGGGAGAGGCCTGCGCGATCGATTCGGTCACGCCGTGGTACGCGAAGCGCGTGACGATCAGCCCTTCGGCCTTGGTGTGGGCCTTGGCGATGCGCATCGCGAGGTCGTTGGCCTCGCTGCCGGTGCAGGTGAACATCGCATGGCCGAGCTCGCGCGGCATGGTGGCGAGCAGCCGCTCGGCATAGTCGAGCACGCCCTCGTGCAGGTAGCGCGTGTGGGTGTTGAGCACGCCGGCCTGCCGCGCGATGGCCTCCACCACGTGTGGATGGCAATGCCCCACCGACGCGACGTTGTTGTACGCATCGAGATAGCGCTTGCCGTCGGCGTCGTCGAGCCACACGCCCTCGCCGCGCACCGGATGCAGCGGTGCTTCGTAGAACAGGCGGTAGGCCGGGCCGAGCAGCCGCGCGCGGCGCTCCAGGAGCGATTCTTCAGGCATTTGCGTGACTCTGGTTCATGCCGCAGGCGCGCCGGAAGGCGGCGCTCGCGGCGTCGTTGCCGATGCGGTCGCAGGCCTGCAGGCGGGCCCACGAAAGTGCGTTGTTGCGCAGCAGGTAGGCCGCGTTGTCGGGGTGGCGCGCAGCGCGCCAGCCGCTGATGGCCACCACCATCACGAGCCGCGCGGTGATCAGCGTGAACAACACGTCGACCTCCTCGCGCGTCAGCGGCAGCACGGCGTGGTACGCGGCGATGAAGGGCACGATGCCGGCCAGCGCATCGCCCGCCGGATCGAGCTGGTAGGCCGCGGCCACTGCGAGGTCGTCGATCAGCGGCGCGCGCACCATGTCGCCGAAATCGAGGATGCCGGCAATGCGGTCGGTGTCGGCGGGGTCGACCAGCACGTTGTAGATGTTGAAGTCGTTGTGAATGGGCTGCGTGCGCAGGCCCGCCAGCACGGGCTTTGCATCGCGCTCGAAGCGGTCGAGCGAGCGCCCGGCCAGCGCGCGCCGCTGCGGATCGCCGATGTGCGCGAGCAGGCCGCGCACGCTGTCGGCGCGCTGGATGTCCCAGGGCAGCGCGAGCGCGCCGGCCGGATGGTCGAAGTCGCGCAGCGCGAGGTCGAGCCGGGCCAGCGTGCGCGCCAGGTTCAGTTGCTGCGCGGCTGTGCGCGGCGCTTCGGGCAAGGGCAGGCCCGGCAGATAGCTGAAGAGCCGTGCCACGCGCGGCAGGCCGTCGCCCGGATCGCACAGCAGCGAAGGCTGGCCCTCGCGCGTGGGCACGATGCGCTGCACCGGCAGCCCCGCGTCGGCAGCCGCGATGTGCAGCAGCGCCTGGGTCTGGAAGTCCGCCACCAGCGGTGTTTCGCTCGGGTGGGAGATCTTCAGCATGAAGCGCTCGCCGGTCAGCGCCGATTCAAGGCGGTAGTTGCGGTCGCGCTCGCCGGTCAGGGGCCGCATCTCGCCCTCGATGCCGTAATGGCGCAGCGCGAACACGCGCACCCATTCGGCGTCGAGTTCGGGCGAGCCTTCGCTCAGGACTTCCGCATCGTCGAACCCGTCCGCTGCCGTCATGCGGCGCCCGCGAAGCCGCGCAGCGCGCTGGCGAGGTTGGGGCCCAGGTCGTCGGAGAGGTAGCCGCCCTCCTGCACCAGCACGGTCGGCAAACCGAGGCGCGCGATCTCGGCGAGCAGCTGCGCGAAGCCCGGCGTGGTGATCTTCATGCCCTTGTAGGGATCGCGCTCGTGCGTGTCCAGGCCCAGTGCCACCACCAGCGCGCCGGGCGCGAAGGCGCGAATGCTCTCGCAGGCATCGCGCAACGCAGGCAGGTAGCCATCGATGTCGGTGCCCAACGCTAGCGGCTTGTTGATGTTGTAGCCCAGGCCCGCGCCTTCGCCGCGCTCATGCGCGTAGCCGGTGAAGAAGGGCGTGAAGTTGCGCGGATCGCCGTGCAGCGAAATCGTCAGCACGTCGGCGCGACGGTAGAAGATGCCCTGCGTGCCGTTGCCATGGTGCACGTCGATGTCGAGGATCGCCACGCGCTCGTGCGCCGCGCGCAGCTGCTGCGCGGCGATGGCGGTGTTGTTCAGGTAGCAGAAGCCATTGGCACGGTCTGCATACGCGTGATGGCCCGGCGGGCGGCACAGCGCATAGGCCGCGCGCTCGCCCTGCAGCACCAGTTGTGCCGCATGCGTGGCCACGTGGGCCGAGCCCACGGCCGCAGCCCAGGTGTGCGGGCCGATGGAGCAGGCGTTGTCGCCCATGTGGTAGCCGGCCTGCCCGACCACGCTCTCCGGGTAGGTACAGGGCTCTCCCGGAAAGGGATGGATGTTGGGCATGACCTCGTCGGAGGGGTCGTCCAGCAGGCGCCAGCGCGCATAGGCCGTCTCGAGGAACCGCAGGTACTCGGGCGTGTGGATCGCGGCGCGCGGGCCGGCACCGAAGTCTTCGCCCGCGATGACCTCGTGGCCGTCATGTTCGACCGCCGACAGCAGGCGGAAGGCGCGCTCGGGCTGCTCGTTGCTGCGCTTCAGGCGCCCGCGCACCATGAAGAGCTGCGGGTCGTGGTCCTTGTGGGCGTCGCTGTAGACGATCTTCATCGCGCGGGTCCTTGCGTCGGGGTAGGTGGAGAAACCGTGCCGTGCTGCTTCACGAACAGCGCGCGCACCTGCTGCCAGGCGTCGTCGAGGTGCTCGCGCATGGCCAGGCGCGATGCATCGACGTCGCGGCTCATCAGCGCATCGACGATCGGGTAGTGCGTGTTGGCCATGGTCTCGGGGTCGTGGTAGACCGCGTCGATGAGCGCGATGATCATCTGCATCTCGGTCTGCGTGTTCGAGAAGATGCGGTGCAGGTGCGCGTTGCCCGAGAGCTCGCAGATCAGCGTGTGAAAGGCCAGGTCGGTCGCGATGCGCACGTGCTGCGGCTGCGTGGGCGCCTCGCGCACCATGCCGTCGACCAGCGCGCGCAGGCGCTGCAGCCCCGCGTCGTCGGCCTTGCGGCAGGCCAGTTCGACCGAGGTCATCTCCAGGCTCAGGCGCACTTCGAACAGGTCGTCGATCTCCTGGACGCTGATGGTGCGCACCGCGAAGCCGTGGCGCGGCCGCGCGACCAGCACGCCCTGCCGTTCGAGCCGGCGCGCGGCCTCGCGCACCGGGGCACGGCTCACGCCCATGCGGCGTGCGATCTCGGCCTCGACGATGCGGCTGCCGGGCGCCAGGCGCCCCTCGACGATCGCGCGAGTCAGCTGCGCTTCGACCAGCCCGACGAGGTCTTGCGCCTCGACGGACTCGAAGCCGGCGCTGTCGGCAGTGGAAGAAGAAAAAGCCATGGTGTTTGTCTCGTCATGTGAGAGGGATCGGGTTCTTATTCTTGATCGGCCGCCGCGCCAGGTACACGCCCGCCGCCATGATCAGCGCAATGCCCGCCATCGCCAGCGCATCGGGCGGCCTGTGGAACCAGAAGGTGCTGAAGGCCACCGCCAGCAGCAGCTGAAAGTAGTTGAGCGGCGCCAGCGTCGCGGCCTCGACGCGCTCGAAGGCGGCCAGCAGCAGCCATTGCGCGAGCCCGCTGCACGCGCCGCCCGCAAGCAGCAGCAACACCGCACCGGCGGCGGGCCGCTCGGCCGGCAGGAAGAAGGGCGCCGGCACGGCCGTCACCACCAGGCACACGATCGCCGTGTACGCGTACTGCACCGGGCTTTCAACGAGCCCCGCGAGGCGGCGCGTGAGCAGCTGGAAGATCGCATAGCAGACGGCCGACACCGCCATCAGCACCGTGCCCACCCAGGGCAGATTGCCGCCGGGTCGCACGATCAGCAGCATGCCGGCGAAGCCCACGCTCACCGCCACCCATCGGCTGCGCTGCACCTGTTCGCCGACCAGCCAGGGCGACAGCGCCACCATGAGCAGCGGCGCGGTGAAGTAGATCGCGGTGGCCTCGGCTAGCGGCATCCAGATCAGCGCCGTCATGAAGCAGGTGGCCACCGTCGCGAGCATCGAGCCGCGCAACAGGAGCAGCTTTTTCTGCGGCGCGCGCCAGATGCGCAGGTCGCCGTGGCGCAGCAGCATGGCAAAGGCGATGCAGATCACCGACAGGTAGCGCATCAGGTTGATGAACGGCGCCGGGTAGAACTGCAGCATGTGCTTGCAGAAAGCGTCGTAGCTCGCAAAGGCCATCAGCGCACAGAAGAACAGCGCAACGCCGGTGCTCCTGGAGCCCGGCGGTCGCAGCAGCACTGCGGCGTTCGCTGTGTTCACGCCAGCGAAGCCTCGAAGTGGGCCATCGCGCGGTCGAAGCGTTCGAGCATCTCGTCGATCTGCGCGGGCGTGATGATCAGCGGCGGGCAGAAGGCAACGGCATCGCCCATGGCGCGCACGATCAGGCCTTCCTGCAACGCAAGCTCGGCCAGCCGCGCGCCGGCCTTCATCGCCGGATCGAACGGCGTGCGCGTGGCCGGGTCGGCTGCGAGTTCGATCGCGCCGATCAACCCCACGCCGCGCACCTCGCCCACATGCGGATGGCCGGCGTAGCGGCGCAGGCCAGCCTGGAACTGTGGCGCCAGCGACTGCACATGCGCGAGCACCTTTTCCTCTTCGTAGATGCGCAGTGTTTCGAGCGCCACCGCGGCGGTCACCGGATGGCCCGAGTAGGTGAAGCCGTGGCCGAAGGTGCCGATCTTTCCGCTGTTGGCGGCCACGGCCGCATGCACCTGCTCGGACACCATGACGGCCGAGATCGGCACATAGCCCGACGACAGCGCCTTGGCGGCCGTGAGGATGTCGGGCCGCAGGCCGAAGGTGGTGGAGCCGAACATCTCGCCGGTGCGGCAGAAGCCGCAGATCACCTCGTCGGCGATCAGCAGCACCTCGTACTTGCGCAGCACGGCCTGCACCTTCTCGAAGTAGGTGGCCGGCGGCACCAGCACGCCACCCGCGCCCATCACAGGCTCGGCGATGAAGGCGCCCACGGTGTCGGGCCCTTCGGCCAGGATGCGCTGCTCCAGTGCACCGGCCAGCCGCGTGGCGAAGGCTTCTTCGGTTTCGCCGGGCTCGGCATAGCGGTAGTGGTGCGGGCAGTCGACATGCAGGATGCGGTCGATCGGCAGGTCGAAGTCGCGGTGGTTGGGAACAAGCCCGCTCAGACTGGCCGCCGCCACGGTGACGCCGTGGTACGCATTGCGGCGCGCGATGATCTTCTTCTTGGCCGGCTTGCCGATGGCGTTGTGGTAGTACCAGACCAGCTTGACGGCCGTGTCGTTCGCCTCCGAACCCGAGTTGGCGAAGAACACCTTGGACATGGGCACCGGCGCCATCGCAATCAGCTTCTCGGCCAGCGCGATGGCGGCTGCGTTCGAGCGGTGGTTGAAGGTGTGATAGCAGGGCAGCGTGTGCAGCGCCTCGCTGCCGGCCTTGGCCAGGCGCGCGTTGCTGAAGCCCAGCGAGACGCACCACAGGCCCGACATGGCTTCCAGGTAGCGGCGGCCCTGGTCGTCCTGCACGTAGATGCCGTCGCCGCGCTCGATCACGAGCGGATCGACCTGCGGATGCGCCGCGAGGTTGGTGAAGGGGTGCAGATGGGCCGCGATGTCGTTCGCCGCGCGCTCGGCGTGTGCCGATTGCAGGGCGGCGTTGGGAATCGATGCGTTCATGGGGCCTGCTCCGTTTTTCTTGCTTGAATTGCGATAGAGAAGAAAACCTCGCGGCTCAGTAGCCCCGGTCGAGGTCGACGGCCGTGTGGGGCCGCTCGCCGCGCTGCACGAGCGCGAGGTTGTGAAGTGTCTGCCGCGCGATCACAGAGGTGTCGGTGCGGGTGGCGATGTGCGGCGTGACCAGGATGCGCGGGTCGCCCCAGAAGGGGTGGTCGGCCGGCAGCGGCTCCTGTGTGAAGGCGTCGAGTGTGGCGGCAGAGAGCTGGCCGAGGTCCAGCGCGCGCAGCAGGTCGGCTTCGACCAGATGCGCGCCACGCCCTACGTTGACCAGGTGCGCGCCACGCGGCAGCCGCGCGAACAGGTCTGCGTCCAGAAAGCCCTGCGTCTGCGGCGTGAGCGGCAGCAGGCACACCAGCGTGTCGCAGCCCGAGAGGAATTCGTCGAGCTGCGCATCGCCGTGAAAGCCCGTGACACCGGCCGGCAGTTCGGCCTTGGCGCTGCGGCTCCAGCCGCGCACCGCATAGCCGATGGCGGCCAGCGCCTCGGCACAGGCGAGCCCCAGGGTGCCGAGCCCCGCGATGCCGACACGATGGCGCCCGGGCGGGCTCATCGGTTGCTCTTCCCACACGCGCCGGGCCGCGCTCGCAAGGTACGCGGGCATCTGCCGCTGGTGCTGGATCACGGCCCAGCACACGTATGCCTTCATGCCCGTGGCCATCTCCGGATCGACGATGCGGCACAGCGGCAGCGCGCGCGGCAGCCGGGGGTCGGCCGTGATGTGGTCGACGCCCGCTGCCAGCGACTGCACCAGCTGCAGCTGCGGCAGGCTCGCGAGCAGGCCATGCGGCGGAAACCAGCAGACGGCCGCATCGATCTGGTCGAGCGGGCCAAGGTCGGCCCCAAGGCGCAAATCGATGTCGGGGCAATGCTCGCGAAAAGCGGGCGCCAGGTAGTGCATGTCGAGCACATCGCTCAGGAGCGCAACGCAAGGCATCAGGCCACCTTCGCGGACATGTCGGCCTGCGGCGCGAGGCGCGGCACGGCGTCGATCAGCTTGCGCGTGTAGGCGTGCTGCGGATCGTTGAGCACCTTCTGCGTCTCGCCGTACTCCACGACTTCGCCGCGCTGCATCACCGCGATGCGGTCGCACATCTGCCCGGCCACGCGAAGGTCGTGCGTGATGAACACCATCGCGAGCTGGAACTGCGCGCGCACCTGCGCGAAGAGCTCCAGCACCTGCGCCTGCACCGACACGTCGAGCGCCGACACGGGTTCGTCGGCCACCAGCAGCTCGGGCTGCATCGCGAGCGCGCGGGCAATGCCGATGCGCTGGCGCTGCCCGCCCGAGAACTCGTGCGGATAGCGCTGCGCCGCATCGGCGCCCAGGCCCACGAGCTGCAGCAGCTCCATGGCCCGCGCCATTGCCTCGGCCTTGCCCACGCCCTGCGCGATGGGCCCGCCCGCAATGGCTGCGCCCACGCGGTGGCGCGGGTTGAGCGATGCGTACGGATCCTGGAACACCATCTGGATCTTGCCGGCCGCCGCGCTGCGGAAGTTGCGGCCCTGCGCGAGATTACGGCCCTTGAAGATGATGCGGCCGCTGTCGAAAGGCGCGAGCCCCACCAGGCAGCGCCCGACGCTCGACTTGCCCGAGCCCGACTCACCCACGAGACCCAAGGTTTCGCCGCGGTGCAGCTCGAAGCTGATGTCCTTTGCCGCCTGCACCGCACGGCCGCGCTTGAACAGGCCGCCGCTCGAACGGTAGGTCTTGCACAGGTCCTGCACCTGCAGCACGCGCGTGAGGTCGTCGTGCGGCACGGTCTGCGCCTGGCCGTCTGGAATGGCGGCGATGAGCTTGCGCGTGTAGGGATGCTGCGGCGCGCCGAGCACCTGCGCGGCCGGGCCGCTCTCGACCACGTGGCCGGTCTGCATGACCACCACGTGGTCGGCGATTTCGCTGACCACGCCGAAGTCGTGCGTGATGAAAAGCACCGCCGTGCCGCGGCGCTGCTGCAGCTCGCGTATCAGCGCGAGGATTTGCGCCTGGGTGGTGACGTCGAGCGCGGTGGTGGGCTCGTCGGCGATCAGCAGCACGGGCTCCAGCACCAGCGCGCAGGCGATCATCACGCGCTGGCGCTGGCCGCCCGAGAGGCGGAAGGGATAGGCGTCGATCAGCAGCTCGGGGTCGGGCAGGCCCACGTCGGCCAGCGCCGCGAGGATGCGGCGTCGCTTCTCGGCCGCGGGCACGCTGCCGTGCGCGTCGAACACCTCGCCGATCTGCTCGCCGATGCGCATCACAGGGTTCAGCGCGGTCATCGGCTCCTGGAACACCATGCCGATGCGCCGGCCGCGCAGCTCGCGCATCTGCGGCTCGGTGAGCTGCAGCAGGTCGTGGCCCTCGAACATGATGCGGCCCGCCACCGGCGCCACGTGCGGGCGCGGCAGCAGGCCCATGACGGCGTTGGCGATCATCGACTTGCCCGAGCCGGACTCGCCGACCACGCACAGCGTCTGGCCCGGCAGCACGGAGAGCGCGGCGCCCTCGACGGCCAGCGCGCGGTCGGCGCCCGAGGGCAGCGAGATGCTCAGGTCGACGATGTCGAGTACGGGGTGCAGGGGTTTCATGGGCGTCACGGTGGCGTTCATTTCTTACTTGCCCCTTCCGTGCAGCCGGGTGTTGAGGCCGTCGCTCAGGCCTTCGCCCACGAGGTTGAGCGCAAGCACCGTCAGCACGATGGCAAGCCCCGGGAACAACGCCATCCACCAGGCCTGGCGCAGCACGGTGCGCGCGGCGCCGACCATGTAGCCCCAGCTCATCTGGTTCGGATCGCCCAGGCCCAGAAAGCTGAGGCTGCTTTCGAGCAGGATGGCCGTGGCCACCATCAGCGAGGCCATCACGATGATGGGCGACATGGCGTTGGGCAATATCTGCGTGAGGATGATGCGCGGCGTCGACTGGCCCGCGAGCAGCGCGGCCTGCACGAAGTCGCGCTGGCGCAGCGTGAGGAACTCGCTGCGCACGAGGCGCGCCACCGGCGGCCAAGAAACGATGGCAATGGCCACGACGATGGACTTGATCGAAGGCTCGAAGATCGCCACCAGCACGATGGCCAGCGCGAAGCTGGGCACCGCCTGGAACAGCTCGGTGAAGCGCATCAGCGCCGCATCGATCCAGCCGCCGAAGTAGCCGGCCACAGCACCGAAGGTGACGCCGATCAGCAGCGCCACGATGGTGGACACCACGCCGATCAAGAGCGAAATGCGCGCGCCGTAGACCAGGCCCGCAAGGATGTCGCGCCCGAGCGTGTCTGTGCCCAGCAGGAAGCCGGGTTCGGTCCAGGGGCGCACGAAGGGTTGCTCGACCATGGCCCACGGGTCGTTGGTGGCGAGCCACGGCCCGAGCAATGCAACGGCTGCCACGATCAGCAGCACGACCATGCCGGCCACGGCGCCCTTGTTGCGGCGAAAGCGCCGCCAGAAATCGCTTTGCATCGTCGTCGTCATGTCAGCTCGATCCGCGGATCGACCAGGGTGTAGACCAGGTCGGTGATGAGATTGAAGAGCACTGCCATCGCCGCCGTCACCAGGAAGGCGCCGAGCAGCAGGCTGTAGTCGCGCTGCAGCAGCGCGTCGAACATCAGGCGGCCGATGCCGGGCCAGGCGAACACGGTCTCGGTGAGCACGGCGCCGCCGATCATCCCGCCGGCCTGGATGCCCGCCAGCGTGACCACCGGCAGCAGCGCGTTGCGCAGCACGTGCGCGCGCAGGATGCGGCCGGGCTTCACACCCTTGGCGCGCGCGGTCTTCACGAAGTCCATCTGCGCCACCTCGAGCATCGCGGCGCGCGTCATGCGTGCGTAGACGGCCATGTAGAACAGCGCGAGCGTGAGCGCCGGCAGCACCAGGTGCTTGGCGACGTCGAGCGCCAGCGCGAAGCCGGTGTCGCCCGAACCCACGGTCATGAGGCCGAAGCCCGGCAGCCATTCGAGCTGCACCGTGAACACCAGCACGGCCATCAGCGCCAGCCAGTACAGCGGCGTGGCATAGAACAGCAGCGCCACCACGGTGATGGCGCTGTCGACCCACGTGCCCGCGCGCCGCGCCGACAGCGCCCCCAGCGTGATGCCGAAGAGCAGCGAGAGCGCGAAGGCCGTGCCGGTGAGCAGCAGCGTGGCGGGCAGCCGGTCCATGATGAGCTTCAGCACCGGCTGCTGCTGGCGGTACGAATAGCCGAGGTCGAGCCGCACCACCTTGCCGACGTAGGTGGCGAGCTGCGTCGACAGCGGCTGGTCGAGCCCGAACTGCGCGCGCAGCTGCGCCACGAACTGCGGATCGGACGCGCCGGCCTCGCCGGCCAGCACCGACACCGGATCGCCCGGCGCGGCGCGCACCAGCATGAAGTTGACCGTCGCAATCAGCAGGATCGCCACCAGGCCCTGCAGCACGCGGGTCAACATGAACTGCGTACGTTTCATTCGGTCGTCACTCCGCGCGTCAGCCGACGCTTGCGTTGCCGAGGCTGTCGTTGAGGCCGATGCCCGAGCTCACGATGTTGCTGAGCTTGGTGCGGTAGAGCGTGGGGAAGTTGAGCTCCAGCAGCCAGGCCACGGGCACCTCGTCGAGCAGGATCTTCTGCGCCTGCAGGTAGATGGCCTTGCGCTTCTCGGGGTCGGTCTCGCGCGCACCGGAATCGAACAGCTCGTCGACCTTCGGGTTGGAGTAGCCCTCGACGTTGTTGAAGGGCGAGCCCTTGGCGATGTTGGCGGTGGTGTAGTTGCGCGCCACGCCCAGTGCCGGGTCGCCGTACTGGTAGACGTAGGTGAAGGCGAGGTCGTAGTCCCAGTCGTTCAGGCGCTGGTTCCAGCCGGCAACGTCGGTGGCGGTCATCTCGACCTTGATGCCGGCCTGTGCCAGGTTCTGCTTCAGGATCTCGGCCTGCCGCGACCAGGTCTCGCCGTAGGGCAGCGGCAGCAGCCGCAGCGTCTCGCCCTTGTAGCCCGATTCGGCCAGCAGCTTCTTGGCCGTTTCCACGTTGCGCGGGTACTTGGCGACGTCGGTGCTGTAGAACTTGATGTTGCTGTTGAAGGGGCCGGTGGCGGGCTTGGCGAAGCCCTGCCATGCGATCTTGGCCATGGCCTCGCGGTCGATGGCGAACATCACGGCCTGGCGGAACTTGACGTTGTCCATCGGCGCCTTGCGGTTGTTCAGCCACAGCCACGAATGCGGCGCGAAGAACTCCCAGCCCTTGGTGGTGACCGCGACGCCCGGCAGCTTGGACAGCCGCTGCACGTCGAAGTACTCGACCGCGCCGCCGGGCACCAGGTCGACCTTGCCCGATTCGAAGGCCGCGGCGCGCGAGGCCGCGTCGGGAATGACGTGGAAGTAGACGCTGTCGACCAGCGGCACGTCTTTCACGTGGTACTTGTCGTTGGCCACGAGCTGGATGTACGAGCCCTTGACCCACTCCTTGAACTTGAACGGCCCGGTGCCGATGGGCGTGGCGTTGGCGGGGTTGGTCGCGAAGTCGGTGCCTTCGTAGATGTGCTTCGGGATCATCGGCATGCTGCCGACCTCGAAGATGCCGATGAAGGGGCCGAAGGGGTACTTGAGCTTGAACTCGACGGTGAGCGGATCGACCGCGCGGATGCTTTCCACCGCAGCCAGGTTGGCCCGCAGGCGCGCATGCGTCTTGCGCAGGAACACGTCGGCCGAGAACACCACGTCGGCCGAGGTGAAGGGCTTGCCGTCATGCCAGGTGACGCCGGGCTTGAGCTTGAAGGTGTAGAGCGTGCCTTCCTTGTTGACGGTCCACGCGGTGGCCAGCGAGGGCAGCGGGGTGATCTTCTCGTCGTAGCGCAGCAGGCCTTCGTAGATGTTGCCGGAGATCATCTGCGTGGGGCCGTTCTGCGTGATGCCCAGCATCAGCCCCGGCGGCTCCGGCTGGACGACGGCGTTGATCACGCCGCCCTTCCTGCCCGCGGCCAGGAGGTGCAGGGGAACGCCGGCCAGCGTCAGGCCGGCGGTGGCAGCGGCACCCATCTGGATGAGGTTGCGACGTTTCATGAGGGCGAACTCCTTCTGGCTCTTTCGAGGTGGTGGACAGGGTCAGGGGGACGGGATGGGAAAGAAAAGCGGGGCGGCGGCTCAGTCGCGGAACGACGTGGCCGGTGCGGGCTCGATGCGCTGCAGCATCGCGCGCCATTCGCGCGCGTTCGGGTCGGATTGGCCGGGCAGGTAGCTGCCGCCGCCGGCCTCGTACTGCTGCGCGGTCTTTTCGCAGACCTCGGCCGGCACCGGGTACACCGGCAGGCCGCTCGACTGGATGGCCACCTGCACGCGGCAGGCACGCTCCAGGTTCAGCATCAGGATGAAGGCTTCCGACACCGTGCGGCCCAGCGTCACCAGGCCGTGGTTGCGCAGGATGAGCGCGCGCGCCGTGGGGCCCAGGTCGGCTACGAGGCGCTCGCGCTCCTCTGGGTCGAGCGCGATGCCCTCGAAGTCGTGATAGACCACGCGCTGATAGAACTGCAGCGCCCACTGGTTGCAAGGCTGCAGCCCGCCGGCCAGCGACGACACCGCCACGCCCGCCACCGTGTGGGTGTGCAGCACGCAGGCTGCGTCGTGGCGCGCCGCGTGCACCGCGCTGTGAATGGTGAAGCCGGCCGGATTCACGTCGTAGGGCGAGTCGTCGAGGATGCGGCCTTCCAGGTCGATCTTGACCAGCGACGAGGCGGTGATGTCGCGGAACAGCATCCCGAAGGGGTTGATCAGGAACTGGTCTTCGGTTCCCGGCACACGCGCGGAGATGTGCGTGTAGATGCTGTCGTCCATGCCGTAGTGCGCCACCAGCCGGTAGGCCGCGGCCAGGTCTTGTCGGACCTGGCGCTCGGCGTCTGAGACGGGCGGGGCCTTGCGGTCCACTGCGTGCAGTTGCATATCGCGTTCCTTTCCACAGGCCCGGCCGGGCGGGCCTTGCCTTGTTGATGGGTTCGTCGGATTGATTGACTGCGAGCTGTCGACAGTCAACCAGCGACAGTTTTAAGCAATATGCGGGCCCGCGTTAGGGGGTAAGCCCTTGGGTGGCCCTCCAGACCGGCGCCGTTCAGAGGGCGGAACACAAAAAAGCCGGCGGCGCGCACCCGAAAATGCGCGCCGCCGGCGTGGTTGGAGGCTGTCGTTCGTGCGCTCAAGCGCACCGATGGGGTGCTAGGGCAGGCGCCCTTCCTGGCGCAGCCGTGCGCCGATGCGCCGGATTTCGGCCTCGCCCTGGTCGAGCGTCGCCCGGCTGGTGTGCACCGAGTAGTGGCCCATCACCAGCTCGTGGGGGTGCTTCACCGCCGAGCCCAGCACGAAGGACGTGTCGCCACGGGCCACGAAGTCGATGACCGCGCTCGACTCCTCGAACACCGCGAGCTCGCCGCTGCCGATCGGGCCGCCTCTGTCGTCGCCCGTTTCGAGCGCGCCTTCGTTGACCGCAACCCAGCCCACCGTGTGGCCGGCGGGCGGCACGTAGCTCCAGCGCTCGCCGTCTTTCAGCTGCACGGCCAGGTAGTTGATCGGAGCCGGTGCCGCGATGGCGCTCTGCGCCGCGCCGTAGCGCCCGAGCAGCACACGCGCCGGGCCCTCCTGCGGCACCTGCGAGGGCGCGAGGTACATGCTTTGCGCCGGCGCGTTCTCTTCCGAAGCCGGCAGCGCCACCCACAGCTGGAAGCCGCGCACGCGCTTCACGTCCGGCGCGGGTCCGCCGGTGTGCCACACGCCGTTGCCGGCGCGCATCCACTCCACGCCGCCGCCGAGCAGCGTGCCTTGCTCGCCGGTCGTGTCCTCGTAGAGCGTGTCGCCCTCGATCAGGTAAGTGAGCGTGGCAATGCCCGAGTGCGGGTGCAGGCCGAAGCCCTTGTGGCCGCCCGTGGTGTCGAAGCCGAAGAGGTCGAGGAACACGAAGGGCTTGAGAAACTCGCCCAGGTCGCCGGGGCTCATCAGCCGCACGATGCCGCCGTGCTGCGAACCGCGCGTGCGGTAGACGATGGCGCGGGCCAGCGTTTCGACAGCAGCGGTGGTCATACAGCCTCCCTCGCCGTCTTCAGCGCCTTGGCCCACCAGGCGATGTCGTCGAGCATGCCGGTGGCCGACTGCGCGAGGTGCGGGAAGTCGTCGAAGCTCTTGCCCTGCTGCCAGATGCCGAGGAACTCGACCATGCCGATGTGCACGGCGTTGCGCACCGGCGCCATCTGCATCTCGACCGCCACCAGCCGCAGTTGCTCCACGGCCCGCGCCGCGCCCACGCCGCCGTAGCCTACGAAGCCGATCGGCTTGCGGATGAATTCCTTGTAGGCCCAGTCGATCGCGTTCTTCAGCACCGCGCTCGGGCCGTGGTTGTATTCGGGCGTGACGACGACCAGGCCGTCGAAGGTGGCCAGCTTGGCCTGCCAGCGCTGCGCGGCTTCATTCTTCACCGGCCCCCAGGCTGGCGCGCCCGCCTCGTTGAAGAAGGGCAGCGGATGGTCGCGCAGGTCGACCAGCTCGAAGGCGAGGTCGGTGCGCTGCTTGGCGATCTCGTGGATCCATTGCGCGGGCTTCTCTCCGAAGCGGCCTTCGCGGGTCGAGCCGAGGATGATGCCGATGCGGGGTTGTTGCTGGGTCATGGGGTACTCCAAATAAAGTTGAAGAAGATGAAGAGGAGGTCAGGCCGCCGTGACGGCCGGCCGGGACACGGGCCGCAGGCGCCAGGCGACAAAGCCCGACAGCAGCGCCAGCACCATTGCCGGCGCAGGGTTGCCGCCAATCAGCACCAGGTGCGTGGCCACGCCGCAGACCATGGTCGCGGCCAGCAGCAGGCCACCGAAGAAGCCGGTTGCGGGCACGAGCAGCAGCAGCGCACCGCCGACCTCGACCAGGCCCGTCACGTAGCGGAACCATTGGCCGAAGCCGATCGCGTCGAACACCTGGACCATCTGCGGCACGCCAGCCAGCTTGGAAGCGCCGGCGGCGCCGAAAGCCAGCGCGAGCAGGATGCGAACGCCCCAGACGATGCGGCGCTGCATGGGAGAGGAAGTAGATGAAGAAGTCATGGGCATAAGGTTAGGCACGCACCCATTGATCGACTAGACGGTAGAGTCGGATTGCACTCGTCCAAAAATTGAAGGAATCAACCCGCCATGTTCGACCTCAACGACGTCGCCATGTTCGTGCAGGTGGTGCGCCACGGCAGCTTTGCCGAGGCGGCCCGGCGGCTGGGCCTGCCGCCCAACACCGTGAGCCGGCGCATCCAGCAGCTCGAATCGCAACTTGGCACGCGGCTGATGCAGCGCTCGACACGCAAGCTGACGCTGACCAGCGCCGGGCAGGATTTTCATGACCGGTGCGCGGGGCTGGTCGACGGGCTGGCTGCGGCCGGGCAGGCGCTGGTGGCCGGAGGCCAGGAGCCCAGCGGCCTCGTGCGAGTGGCGGCGCCGGCGGATTTTTTCGATTTCTTCCCGATGGAATGGGTGTCCGACTTCCTGGCCGCGCATCCGCTGGTGAAGCTCGACTTCGTGCTCAGCGACGCGGCCGCCGACCTCATCGCGGAGCAGATCGACGTGGCCTTCCGCGGCGGCGTGCTGCGCGATTCGGGCTACATCGGCCGGCGGCTGGCCACCCGCAGCGGCGGCCTGCTGGCAAGCCCCGCCTACATCGCGCAACGCGGGGAGCCCACAACATTGCAGGAGCTGGCGGACCACGACTGCGTGACGCCACCGCACCCCAGCGGCCACACGATCTGGCGCCTCACGGGTCCCGAGGGGGTGGAAGAAGAAGTGCAGGTCACCGGCCGGTTCACCGGCAACACCGCCCAGGCACTGCGCAAGGCGGTGCTGGCCGGGCTGGGCATTGCGCAGCTGCCGCCGGCGATGGCGACGCGCGACGAACAGGAAGGGCGGCTGGTGCGGGTGCTGCCGCAGTACGAGTACACCGGCCGAGGGCTCAGTGTGGTCTACCCGAGCCGCAAGCACCTGCCGCTGGCGGTGTCGGCCTTCATCGACCTGGTGATGAGCAAGCTCGACCACATGGACATGCTGCAGGAGCTGCCGTCTTCCGGGAAGGCCCAGGGCCTTTTCGTTTCCACTGAAAATGCCACCCCATGAAAATCGAAAAAGACACCGTCGTCACCATCAAGTACAAGGTCTCCGACGCCCAGGGCAAGCTCATCGAAGCGAGCCCCGAGCCGATGGCCTACCTGCATGGCGGCTACGAGAACACGCTGCCCAAGATCGAGGAAGCCCTCGATGGCAAGGAAAAGGGCTACCAGACCGTGCTGAACCTCGCGCCCGAAGACGCCTTCGGCCAGCGCGACGAGACGCTGGTGCGCAGCATCCCCAAGACCGACTTTCCGCCGGGCGTGAAGGTCGGCGGCCAGCTGCAGGGCCGGCTCGACGACGGCACCGAGCATGTCTTCACCGTCATGAAGATCAAGGGCCCGGTCGTGCTGCTCGACGGCAACCATCCATGGGCCGGCAAGGCGCTGCGCTTCAGCCTGCAGGTGACGGATGTGCGTGCGGCGCTGCCGGTGGAGATCGAGCACCGGCATGTTCATGGGGCGCACGGGCACCATCACTGACGCGATGGCGGTTCGTTAGGCCGCCCGGTCAGTTCTTCTTCCAGAACCGCGGCGCATCCTCGATCTTCGCCAGCGCCTTGTGGCAGGCCTTCGCGCCGGCTGCATGCCGCGCGGTGAACCATCCCACCGCAAACCACGCACGCGCATCGCGCGCGGTGGCCTCACGGTACAGCGCGAGCGCGACAGCCTCGTCGTTGAACTCGCCCAGCGCATCCTGCGCGGGGCGCAGTGCTTTCAGGTAGCGCGCGGCGGCGCTGCCGTCTTCCTTCTCGAACAGCGGCGCCACGAACTCGGCGAGGTAGCGCAGGCGCTTGAGTCGCTTGCGCACGCGGTGCTGGCTTTCGGTATCGAGCGACTCGAAGCGCTCGCCGTCGCGCAGCACCTGTTTGTGCAGGCGCTGCAGGCGTTTGCGCAGCAGGCGGCGCACGGCATTGGCGTTGATGGGCGCGGGTGCCGAAGGAACTGCCGGGTTGTCTTCGGTGGCGACGGTCGCCGGTGCTGCTTCTGCGGGCACCGTAGCGGTAAAGCCGATCAGCGAAACGAGCACGTTCTGGAACGCCGGGGCGCGCACGATGTCACCGGGCGATAGCGTGCTGGCCGCTGTATCGCCGCCGGCCAGCGGATCGAAGTCCGGCGCGCCCGCCTCGCGCAGCCGGGGCTGCGCGAGCTTCACGACCTGTTCGCGATCACGCAATGCGCCCAGCGCGCGGAAGGCGTCGACCAGCGGCGGCTCCCATTCGGCCGTGTCGAACTGGCCCAGCTCCGGCAGCTCGCGCAACGCCGTGCGCAGCCGGCGGATGCCGATGCGCAGCTGGTGGATCTGCTCTTCATCGGTACTCCCCGCCGCGATCTCGCTGGCATTGGGCAGCATCTGCGCCAGGCACGATGCCACCACGGCCTGCTGCACGGCTCGCCCGTCGGGGTGCTGCGTGGCGAAGCGTGGCGCTTCGGCCTTCGCCGCTTCGACGGTCTCCTGCGCCGCGAGCAGGCGCGCGCCGCGCTCCGCCTTCGACACGGTGCTGAACCACAGCCCATGCTGCTGCGACCAGCGCCGCGCGAGCGACACAAGGCCCTGCACGTCGCCGCGCTTGAGTTCGAGCTCCAGCTCGCACACCGGTGATTCACGCTGCTCGGGCGTGCCCGCGTGCGCGACGACCTTGCCGATGTCCAGCGCCATCTCCACCACAGCGCCGCCGGGCCCGGTGACGCGCACGTCGCGTGTGAGCCGCACGATGTCGGTCGATTGCCGCTCGACCAGCGGCGCGCCGCCCCCTTCGGCCAGCAGCTTCGAAAGCCGGTCGCCCACCGGCGTGCCCTGATGGCGCTGCGGATCGATCTGCGGCGCCGCGGCCGCCGTACCCAGGTCGACGTTGTGCTCCAGCCGGTGCAGCGCGTTGTCGCCGGTGGCCTTCACGGTCTGCACCCAGCGCCGGCCTTCCTTGCGCAGCCGCAGCACCATGCCGTCGGCGGCGAGCCGCTGGTCGGCGGTGTCGAAGTAGCGGGCCTGCAGGCGCGTGCGCACGACGGCGCCACGCTTCAGGGCGGCTTCGACGGCCTTCAGGCGGTCGGCGGGAATACAGAACTTGAACTCGATTTCCATGGCGGCCATGATGCCCCGTCTTTTTTGCCGGATGCAATGCCGGCGCCGGCAACGTCAAGCACCAAGAGGGCATGCCGCCCGCACGCGTCTCTCCATCCATTCGCCGCCCACCGGCCCCAGGCCAATTCACTCGTTTGAAAGAATATGTGGACGCCGTCCATTTTCTTTGGTATCTTTTGTGGACGGCGTACACAAAACGCCGCGAAACGCCTCCACATCCATCCATCCACCGATACAGGACGACACCATGGCCACCAAGCAGATCTTCGTGAACCTCCCCGTCAAGAACCTCGAGAAGACCAAGACCTTCTTCGCCGCGCTGGGCTACACCTTCAACGCGCAGTTCACCGACGCCAATGCCGCATGCATGGTCGTCCAGAAGGACAGCATCCACGTCATGCTGCTGGTCGAGGAGTTCTTCAAGACCTTCACCACCAAGAGCCTCACCGACACGTCGAAGAGCACCGAAGTGCTGCTGTGCCTCTCGTGCGAGAGCCGCGCCGAAGTCGACGAGCTGGTGGCCAAGGCAAAGGCGGCCGGAGGCACCATCCCGGGCGAGCCGAAGGACTACGGCTTCATGTACGGCCATGGCTTCCAGGACATCGACGGCCACCTGTGGGAGCTGGTGTACATGGACCCGAACGCCGCCGTGGCGCACCAGAACCCGTGATGTAACGCCACGCCGCTGAAGAACCAGAGCGATGCCCATCGTTCCATACGCGCTCTTCACTGTTGCACGGAAGGCCTCTACCGGAAGGCGGCGGCGCCCCGATATTCCATCCACTGGCACGGCATCATCGGCCGCGCCCCACATGGAAAGGAATATCGAAATGTCCGACAACAACAAGGGCCCCGTCGTCCAGGTCAAGCCACTCGGCTTCCCGTGGCAGACGATCGACCCGTTCCTGTTCTGCGTCTACCACGACGACGCCTACCCGAAGGCCAACGGCCAGATGGGCCCCGAGGCCTCGCTGGCCGGCCGCCAGATCGGCCAGGACTTCAGCCGCAAGGACGGCTGGAGCATGTACCACGGCGACACGGTGCCGGGCTTTCCCTCGCACCCGCACCGCGGCTTCGAAACCGTGACCATCGTGCGCAAGGGCCTCGTCGATCATTCCGACTCGCTGGGCGCCACCGCGCGCTTCGGCGGCGGCGACGTGCAGTGGCTCACGGCCGGCAAGGGCATCGTGCACTCTGAAATGTTCCCGCTGCTCGACGCCGGCGCGCCGAACCCGCTGGAGCTGTTCCAGATCTGGCTCAACCTGCCAGCCAGGAGCAAGATGGCCGAGCCGCACTTCACGATGTTCTGGTCCGACGCCATTCCGCGCTTCGCCTCCGACGATGCGAAGGGCGGCCGCACCGAGGTTGCAGTCATCGCGGGCCGGCTCGGCGACGCCGCCAGCGGACAGGACCCGATCCAGCCGCTGGCGCCGCCGCCCGATTCATGGGCTGCCCAGGCCGATGCCGACGTGGCGATCTGGACGCTGAAGATGACGCCCGGCGCGCAATGGACGCTGCCGGCCGCCACGGGCGAAGGCACGCGGCGCATGCTGTACTTCTTCAAGGGGGCGGTGGCGCACATTGCCGGCGAGCGCGTGGAAGGCCCGGCCGCTGTCGAGCTACGCGCGGATGCGGCCGTCGAGATCGTCAACGGCAACGACGAGACGAGCGAGTTCCTGGTGTTGCAGGGCCGCCCGATCGCCGAGCCGGTGGCGCAGTACGGCCCCTTCGTGATGAACACGCAGGCCGAGATCAGCCAGACCATGGCCGACTACCGCCGCACGCAGTTCGGTGGCTGGCCGTGGGACGATCCGGCGCCGGTGCACGACCGCGAGGCCGCGCGCTTTGCGCGGCACCCCGGCGGCCACGAAGAAGTGCCGGGAGCCTGAGCGAAAAAAGACGTTCTTCGTCAGAACGTCTTGATCACCTCGATGCTGGGGGCCGTCATGCTGGGCACGAACTCGGTCACGTCGGCGCGCGCCACGCCGCCCTGCACGAACGGATCGCGCGCCAGCACGGCCTCCAGCCCTTCACGGTCGCCCGACCGGGCGAGGATCACGCCACCCGTGCGCGGCACCTGGCGGCCCGAAGCCACGAACAGCCCACTTTCGTAGTGCTTCCTCAACCAGACCATGTGCGGGTCCATCAGCGCGTCGACTTCTTCGAGCGGGCGGATGTAGGTGAGGGTGACGATGAACATGGGCAGGGCTGCGGTGAATTCGGAAGCCCCGATCCTATGACCTTGGCAAGACGCCCGCCCGGGCGAGGTGTGCACACCCGTAACAGACTGCTCGCTAGTCGATCGCCACTCCGCCCTCTTTGACGAGTTTCGCGAATCGGGCTGTCTCTTCCCGGATCTGCCGCGCCATCTCTTCCTGCGTGCCGCCCAGCGGCTCGGCGCCGATGGCCTGCATGCGCTGCGCGAAATCGGGCGAGTGGATGATCTTCACCATCTCGGCGTTGAGGCGCGCGACGATCTCCTTCGGCGTGGCGGCCGGCGCAAGCACGCCGAACCAGGTGCCGATGTCGAAGCCCTTGAGCCCCGCTTCCTCCAGCGTCGGCACGTCGGGCAGCACCGACGAGCGGCGCGCCGTGGTCACGGCAAGCGCGCGCAGCTTGCCGCTCTTGATGTGCTGAAGCACCGGCGTGATGGTGTCGAAGGACATCGCCACCTGGCCGCCGAGCAGGTCGGTGGTGAGCGGGCCGCTGCCCTTGTAGGGCACGTGCAGCAGCGTGGTGCCGGTGCTGGACTGGAACTGCGTGCCGATCAGGTGCTGCGCCGTGCCGTTGCCATTGGAGCCGTAGGCCAGCTTGCCGGACTCGGCCTTGGCGAGCGCAACCAGTTCGGCCACGTTCTTCGCGGGCGTGTTCGCGGCGTTGATGACCAGCACGTTGGGCACCATGGCCACGACGGTGATCGGCGCCAGGTCTTTCTGAAAGTCGTAGGGCAGCTTCTTGTAGACGCTGGTCGCGATGGTGTGGTGCACCGCCCCCATCAGCAGCGTGTAGCCGTCGGGCTTGGCCTTGGCCACGTAGTCGGCGCCAAGCGTGGCGCCGGCGCCGGGCTTGCTCTCGACCACCACCGGCTGGCCGAGTGACTGCGAAAGCTTGTCGGCCAGCGCGCGCGCCAGCACGTCGGTGGTGCCGCCGGCCGGGAAGGGCACGACGAGGCTGATGGGCCGGGTCGGCCAGTTGGCTGGTGCCTGCTGCGCAAAGGCGAGGGCAGAGGCGCCGAGGCCGAGCGCGAGCGCCGCGGCCCGAAGCACCGTGCGCCGGTGGCGCTGGGGGAAAGAAGCTGCTGTCATGGTGTTGTCTCCGGCTCGTTGTTGTGATGCGCGCATCGAGGCGCGCGGATACCGTCGTGTCGCTCGAATCGGTCAGGCCGCAAGCCGCACGGGCTCGCCGGCAATGTGCGCGCACACCGCGCGCGTCACCTGCTCGGTGGTCGCGCTGCCGCCCAGGTCGCGCGTGTGCAGCGACGGGTTGGCCGTGACGTGCTCCACCGCAGCCATCACGCGGCGCGCGGCCTCGGCCTCGCCCAGGTGCTCGAGCAGCATCACCACCGACCAGAAGGTGCCGACCGGGTTGGCCAGCCCCTTGCCCATGATGTCGAAGGCCGAACCGTGGATGGGCTCGAACATCGACGGATAGCGCCGCTCCGGGTCGATGTTGCCGGTGGGCGCAATGCCCAGGCTGCCCGCCAGCGCCGCCGCGAGGTCGCTGAGGATGTCGGCATGCAGGTTGGTGGCGACGATGGTGTCGAGCGAGGCCGGGCGGTTGACCATGCGCGCGGTGCAGGCGTCGACCAGTTCCTTGTCCCAGCTCACGTCGGGGAACTCCTTCGAGATCTGCAGCGCGATCTCGTCCCACATCACCATCGCGTGTCGCTGCGCATTGCTCTTGGTGACCACGGTGAGCAGCTTGCGCGGCCGCGAACGAGCGAGCTTGAAAGCGAAACGCATGATGCGTTCGACGCCCGCGCGGGTCATCATGCTCACGTCGGTGGCGGCTTCGATGGGGTGGCCCTGGTGCACGCGGCCGCCGACGCCGGCGTACTCGCCCTCGGAGTTCTCGCGCACGATCACCCAGTCGAGCTGGCCCGGCGCGCATCGCTTGAGCGGGCCGTCGATGCCCGGCAGGATGCGCGTGGGCCGCACGTTGGCGTACTGGTCGAAGCCCTGGCAGATCTTCAGGCGCAGGCCCCACAGCGTGATGTGGTCGGGAATGTGCGGGTCGCCCGCGGAGCCGAAAAGAATCGCGTCTTTCTTGCGCAGCGCGTCGAGACCGTCGGCCGGCATCATCTCGCCGTGCGCGCGGTACCAGTCGCCGCCCCAGCCGAAGTCTTCGAAGCTGAAATGCAGGGCGCCGCCGGAGGCCGCGGCCAGCGCCTCCATCACCTGGCGCCCCGCCGGGATCACTTCCTTGCCGATGCCGTCGCCGGGAATGGTGGCAATGCTGTAGCTGCTCATCGATGTCCTTGTGTGCGCTGTAGTGGTGGTGGCCCACTGTAGGATCCGATGCGCCGAATGATTCACGCCAGAAGTGAATCCATCATTAACCTCAATTCAACAATCGGATCGCTCATGGTTGCTCCGGTCCAGCCCGCCGACCTCGGCTTTTTCTCCTCGCTCGCGGCCTGCGGCAGCCTGAGCGCGGCGGCGCGCGAACTCGGCATCAGCACGCCCGCGGTGAGCAAGCGGCTCGCGCAGATGGAGACGCGCCTGGGCGTGACGCTGGTGAACCGCACCACGCGGCGCATGAGCCTCACGCCCGAGGGCGAGCTGTACGTGGCGCACGCGCGCCGCATCCTCGGCGAGATCGACGACATGGCGCAGCTGCTGGGCGGCGCGAAGGGCGAGGCGCAGGGCCTGCTGCGCGTGAACGCCACGCTGGGTTTCGGCCGCAGCCACGTGGCGCCGCTGATCTCGAAGTTCGCACGCAGGCATCCACAGGTGGAGGTGCAGCTGCAGCTCTCGGTCAATCCACCGCCGCTGACCGACGACGCCTTCGACGTCTGCATCCGCTTCGGCGCGCCGCCCGAGGCTCGCGTGATCGCGCGGCGCATCGCGTCGAACCGGCGGCTGCTGTGCGCTTCGCCCGCCTACCTGGCGCGCGCCGGGCAGCCCAAGGTGCCCAACGACCTCACGCACCACCGCTGCATCGGCATCCGCCAGGGCGACGAGGCCTATGGCATCTGGCGGCTGAGCACCGGACGCGGCACGGCGCAGCGCACCGAGGCCGTGAAGACGCGCGGTGCGCTCAGCACCAACGACGGCGAAATCGCGGTCAACTGGGCCCTGGACGGCCACGGCATCCTGATGCGCGCCGAGTGGGACATCGCGCGCTACCTGCGCAGCGGCCGGCTGGTTCAGGTGCTGGCCAACTACCGCACGCCCGACGCCGACATCTACGCGGTGTACCCGCAGCGCCACCAGCTGTCGGCACGCGTGCGAACTTTCGTCGACTTCATGGCCGCCGCGCTCGGAAAAGACGACATGCCGCCGAGGGCTTGAGCTTCGATCCGACAAGCGCGGACAGGTGTTTCTGCTACGGTGTTTTGAATCAATCGACACCCGACGAAAGGCCCGCCCATGCCGTCGCGCACGCTGCAGATCCTGCCGCCCGGCTTCATACCGCCGTACCTGCTGAGCCGCCTTGCCGAGCACGCCAGCGCGTCCATCAGCGCGCGTGCAGTGAACACCCTGACGATCGATCGCGAGCACCGCGCGCTGCGCGGCTTCGTGCCGCCAAAGCTTGCCTCGGGCACAGCGAGCACGACAGCCGCGCGGCCACGCCCGGCGCGGCCGAATTCGCCCGAGCGCGCCATCCACGACGCGGCCCGCACGACCACGCTGCCAGGAAAGCTGGTGCGCACCGAGGGCAAGCCCGCCACCGGCGACATCGCGGCCGACGAGGCCTACGACTACCTGGGCGCAACCTGGCGTCTGTACCACGACGTGTACGAGCGCGACTCCATCGACGGCGCGAGCATGCCGCTGACCGGCAGCGTGCACTACGGCAAGGACTACGACAACGCCTTCTGGAACGGCGAGCAGATGGTGTTCGGCGATGGCGACGGCGAGGTCATGAACCGCTTCACCATCGCGGTGGACATCATCGGCCACGAGCTCACGCACGGCGTGATCGACCACGAGGCCGGCCTCGTCTACCAGGGGCAGCCCGGCGCGCTCAACGAATCGATCTGCGACGTGTTCGGCGTGCTCGTCAAGCAGCACTCGCTGCGGCAGACGGCGCAACAGGCCGACTGGCTGATTGGCGCGGGCCTCTTCATGCCGAGCGTGAAGGCCAAGGCCCTGCGTTCGATGGCCGAGCCCGGCACCGCCTACGACGACCCGGTGATCGGCAAGGACCCGCAGCCGGCGCACATGAAGGACTTCGTCACCACCTCGCAGGACAACGGGGGCGTGCACATCAACTCAGGCATTCCGAACCGCGCCTTCTACCTGGCGGCCATGGCCATCGGCGGGCAGGCGTGGGAAACCGCAGGCCGTGTCTGGTACGACGCGGTATGCGACAAGCGCCTGCGCCAGGATGCCGATTTCGAAGCCTTCGCAACGCTCAGCACCGACATCGCCTCGCGACGCTTCGGCGCTGGCAGCGCGGTGCACAAGGCGGTGGCCGACGCGTGGCTGGCCGTGGGAGTGATCTCACCATGATCCGCCTGCCGCCACTGGACAAAGCGACCATCGTGCGCGTGACGCGCGAGGGCGGGCTGGCCTACATGCCCGGCCTGTCGCAGCCGCGCAGCTTCCAGCTCGGCGACTGCACCGCCGAACTGCGCCAGCAGATAGGCGATGCGCTGCAAAGCGCGGTACCGCATGCGGGGCAGGCAGGTGCCACGTTGTCCAGCGGCGACCAGCGCTACTACCGTGTCGAGGTGCTCGTTGAAAGCGCCGGAGAAGACCAGAAGATTTCCGTGAGCTTCGAGGTGCCGGAAGCCGAGGCGCCCGAGGCGCTGGTGCACCTGTGGAAGGACGCGGGCAAGCGCTAGTTGCCCGAGACCACCGTGGCGACCAGCCACACGTTGGCCGCGCTGATCACGCCGAACAACAGCCAGGCCAGCGACTTCACCACCGGCCCGTTGGCAAAGCCGCCCATCATCGCGCGGCTGCTCGTGAAGCGGATCAGCGGCCACATCGCAAAGGGCAGCTGGAAGCTCAGCACCACCTGGCTGAGCACCAGCATCTTGCCCACGCCACCATCGCCGAACCACCAGACGCCAAGCCAGGCCGGGCCGAGCGCCAGCCCGCGCGTGATCAGCCGGCGCTGCCAGCACGGGATCTTCAGGTCGAGAAAACCTTCCATGATGATCTGGCCCGCGATGGTGCCGGTGAAGGTCGAGCTTTGCCCCGACGCCAGCAGCGCAATGCCGAACAGCGTGGCCGCGAACGCGCTGCCGACGATGGGTTCGAGCAGCCGGTAGGCGTCGTCGATCTCGGTCACTTCGCGGTGTCCCGTGGCATGGAAGGCGCTGGCCGCGAGCACCATGATGGCCGCGTTGACCAGCAGCGCGAGCGACAGCGACACCACCGCGTCGAGCGTGCAGAAGCGCACCGCCTCGCGGCGCGCCGAATCGGTGTCGGCAATCAGCCGGGTCTGCACGATGGACGAATGCAGGTACAGGTTGTGCGGCATCACCGTGGCACCGACGACGCCGATGGCTAGGTACAGCGCGCCCGGCTGGTGCAGCCGCTCCAGGCTCGGGCCGAAGCCCATCGCCACGCCGAACCAGTTGGGCGGCGACATCGCCAGCTCGACGACGAAGCAGCCCGCAATGGTGCCGACCAGCCCGAGCACGATGGCCTCGACACGGCGGAAGCCCGCGCCCTGCAGGCCCAGCACCAGCAGCGTGTCGAAGGCCGTGATGGCGATGCCCACCGGAATCGATACGCCGAACAGCAGATGCAGCGCGAGCGCACTGCCCAGCACCTCGGCGAGGTCGCAGGCCACGATGGCCAGCTCGGCGCCGAGCCACAGCAGGCGATTGACACGCGGCGAGTAGTGCTCGCGGCAGGCACGCGCCAGGTCCTTCTGCGCCACGAGCCCCAGCCGCACGCACAGCGTCTGCAGCAGCATCGCCGCGAGGCTCGCGAGCAGCACCACGAACAGCAGGCCGTAGCCGAAGCGCGAGCCGGCCTCGATGTCGGTCGCCCAGTTGCCCGGGTCCATGTAGCCGACCGACACCAGCAGGCCGGGGCCCGCGTAGCGCATCAGCTTCTTGAAGAAAGGCAGGTCTTGCGGGACGGCCACGCTGCCTTTCACTTCGGAAGGGCAGAAGGGCGCAGTGGCCGTGCGGGGCAGCGGGAAGAACATGCGGGCGATGATAGGGACAAGGCCGTGGTGTTGTCGCGGACCGGACCAGCGCGACGGCGCCGAATCTCTTAGATTCGACCGTCCTACTACCTTAGCTACTGGAGACTCTTTCAATGATTCACGTCGTCGCCGTCATCACCGCCAAGCCGGGCCAGCGCGCCAAATTGCTCGAAGCCTTTGCCGCCAATCGCGCGGCCGTGCTGGCCGAAGAGGGCTGCATCGAATACGGCGCCACGGTCGATGCGCAGGGCATCCCGACTTCGAAGGCCAGCTTCGGCCCAGACACTTTCGTGGTCGTCGAGAAATGGCAAACGCTGGCACATCTGCAGGCGCATGCGGTCGCCCCCCACATGAAGGCCCACAGCGAGAAGACGAAAGAGTTCACCGAGAGCAAGCTGATCCACGTGCTCGAACCGGTCTGAAGCCGGCCTGAGTTTCCCGCCTTCGCGCGCGGCGCGATGCGTGCTACCGTCGCGCCGGGGAGCAGGCATCGCGGATGCACCATGTATGCATCGCACGGCCGCATGGAGAGAGGGACTGCAGGCATGGCGATCTTTCGTTCGCGAGGTTTCCGCTTGCGCGCCTGGCTCGCGCCCGGCGCACTACTGGCCGCCCTTGTTCTGACGACCGGCTGCGCGCCGTTGCTGGCGCCGCCCTACGCGGCCGACTACGAGACGCTCGACCGCCTCGAGGCCACGCGCCCCGGCCCCGTGGCGCTCACGAAGGCACAGCCCATCGAAGCGGAAGAAAAGGTCAACACCGTGCGCCTTCGCAGCGCCAGGCTGCTGTCGCCCAGCGGCAGCTTCGCGCAATACCTGCAGGACGCACTGATGCGCGACCTCAGCGAAATCTTCGTCTACGACCCGAAGGCGCCCACGCGCATCGCGGCGCGCATCCTGGTCAACGAGATCGACCTCGGCGTGATCAACGGCACCGGCCGCATGGACGTCGAAGTCACCGTCACGCGCGACGGCACGCAGCGCCTGCGCAAGACCTACCGCGCGGAGACCGCCTTCGATTCGAGCTACGCGAGCATCGTCGCCGTGCCGGCCGGACAGGCCGCGTACCCGCGCCTCGTGCGCGCCTTGCTGCGGCAGGTGTATGCCGATCCGCAGTTCGTGGCCGCCATCGGCCGCTGACGTCACAGGCCTGGAGGCGCTTCGATGATGATGTTCTTCTTACTTCCGATGACCGCGATTCGACGTGTCGCGGGCGCGGCACTCGTGGCACTGATGTCATCCATGCTCGCTGGCTGCGTGCATCCGATCACGATGATCACCGAGACCGCGCCGCAGCGTTCGCAGGCGCACCTGATTCAGAAGAAGGTCGCCTACGTGATGACCGATGCGGATCGCGACCTGGAAGTGATCACCCCCGGCGGCAGCGGCGACCGCGTGAGCTACTACCCGTACCGCGACCTGGAGAAGTCGATCCGCGATGCGCTGCGCGCGGTGTACCGCGACGTGGTGGTGCTGCGCACCGCCGGTGACGCGAAGGCGAACGAGGCGGCCGGCGTGTCGCTGGTGTTCGCGCCGCGCATCAAGACCGACTCCAGCTCGTCGTCCTTCATCAGCTGGCCGCCGACCTCGTTCACGGCCGAGGTGTCGTGCGTGGTGACCGATGCTGCCGGCGCCGAGGTCACGCACGTGCGTGCGACGGGCAACGGCACTGCGGAGTTCGGCGAGTTCAAGGGCGACTTCGGATTGGCGGCTCGAAGGGCTGCAACGCGATTGACCTCGCAGCTGAGCAGCGAAATTCGCAGGAACGAGAAGCTGCGATAACGGTGGGCAAGAGCCCAACAAAAAACGCGCCCGAAGGCGCGTTTTTTGTTGAAGCCGCGAAGCCTTACTTCGAAACGACCTTCACCATCTCCAGGCACTTGTTCGAGTAGCCCCATTCGTTGTCGTACCAGCTCACGAGCTTCACGAAGGTGGCGTCCAGCGCGATGCCGGCTTCGGCGTCGAAGATCGAGGTGCGCGGGTCGCCGCGGAAATCGGTGGCCACGACCTTGTCTTCGGTGTAGCCCAGCACGCCCTTGAGCGCGCCTTCGCTCTGTGCCTTCATTTCGGCGCAGATTTCCTTGTACGTGGCTTCCTTCACCAGCTCGACCGTGAGGTCGACCACCGACACGTCGGAGGTCGGCACGCGGAAGCTCATGCCCGTGAGCTTCTTGTTGAGCTCGGGGATCACCACGCCCACGGCCTTGGCTGCGCCGGTGCTCGAAGGAATGATGTTTTCCAGGATGCCGCGGCCGCCGCGCCAGTCCTTGTTGCTCGGGCCGTCCACGGTCTTCTGCGTGGCGGTGGCAGCGTGCACGGTGGTCATCAGGCCGCGCTTGATGCCCCACTTGTCGTTCAGCACCTTGGCCAGCGGGGCCAGGCAGTTGGTGGTGCAGCTTGCGTTGCTGACGATGGCTTCGCCGGCGTACTTCTTGTCGTTCACGCCGTAGACGAACATGGGGGTGTCGTCCTTCGACGGTGCCGACAGAATGACCTTCTTCGCGCCCGCGTCGATGTGCTTCTGCGCCGTTTCCTTGGTGAGGAAGAGGCCGGTCGATTCGAGCACGACGTCGGCGCCGACTTCGTTCCACTTCAGTTGCGCAGGGTCGCGCTCCTGCGTCAGGCGGATCTTCTTGCCGTTCACGATCAGCGTGTTGCCTTCAACCGTGACTTCGCCCTTGAAGCGGCCATGCACCGAGTCGTACTGGAGCATGTAGGCGAGGTAGTCGGGCTCGAGCAAGTCGTTGATGGCAACGATCTCGATGTCGTTCTTGAAGTTCTGCACTGCTGCGCGCAGCACGTTGCGACCGATGCGGCCGAAGCCGTTGATACCGAGTTTGATAGCCATCTGACTTGCTCCTAAGGTTGAAAAACTTGTTTGTCGTGAACCGGCGCGATCAGTCGCGCAATGCGGCTTCCACCGTAGCGGCCACGTTCTCCGCCGTGAATCCGAAGTACTTGAACAGCTCCGGCGCGGGCGCCGATTCGCCGTACGTGTCGATGCCGACGACGGCGGCGCAGCCGTACTTCCACCAGCCGCCGGTGCAGCCCATTTCGACGGCGATGCGCGGCAGCTTCTTCGGCAGCACGGCCTTCTTGTAGGCGAGGTCCTGGCGGTCGAAGGTGGTGGTCGAGGGCATCGACACCACGCGCACGGCGATCTTCTTGTCGGCCAGCAGCTTCTGCGCGGCAATCGCGAGCTGCACTTCCGAACCGGTGGCGATGATCACGGCCACGGTCTTCTTGTTCTTCAGGCCGACGGCTTCCGGCTCGGACAGCACGTAGGCGCCACGGCTGATGTCGCCCAGCTCCGACTTCGCCGCGTAGGCGATGTTCTGGCGGCTCAGCAGCAGCGCCGTGGGGCGCGACTGGTTCTGCAGCGCCACGGCCCAGGCCACGGCCGTTTCCGCCGTGTCGCCCGGACGCCAGACGTCGAGGTTCGGAATGAGGCGCAGCGAGGCGGCGTGCTCGATCGACTGGTGCGTCGGGCCGTCTTCGCCCAGGCCGATGGAGTCGTGCGTGAACACGTGCACCACGCGGCGCTTCATCAGCGCGGCCATGCGGATGGCGTTGCGGCTGTAGTCGCTGAAGGTGAGGAAGGTGCCGCCGTAGGGGATGTAGCCGCCGTGCAGCGACACGCCGTTCATGATGGCGGCCATGCCGAATTCGCGCACGCCGTAGTTGATGTGGCGGCCGATCTGGCCTTCGGGGTGCTGTTCGGTGGGCTCGGTGCGGACCACGGCGCCGGTCTTGGCGTCGAAGCGCAGCGCGGGCGTGCTCTTGGTGTTGGTGAGGTTCGAGCCGGTCAGGTCGGCGCTGCCGCCGAGCATTTCGGGCAGCGCGGCCGTGAAGGCTTCGAGCGCGAGCTGGCTGGCCTTGCGGCTGGCCACGGTCTCTGCCTTGGTGTGGGCGGCAACCACGGTGTCGAAGGCGACCTGGTGGAAGTCCTTGGGCAGCTCGCCCTTCATGCGGCGGGTGAACTCGGCGGCGAGTTCGGGGAACGCGGTGGCGTAGGCGGCGAACTTGTCGTTCCAGGCGGCTTCGGTCTTGGCGCCGGCTTCCTTGTGGTCCCAGTCGGCGTACACCTCGGCCGGGATCTCGAAGGCCGGGTAGTGCCAGTCGATGGCGTCGCGCGTGAGCTTGATTTCTTCGGCGCCGAGCGCCTCGCCGTGGGCCTTGGCGGTGCCGGCGCGGTTCGGGCTACCCTTGCCGATGACGGTCTTGCAGTTGATCAGCGTGGGCTTGTCGGTCGACTGCTTGGCCTTGGCGATGGCCTTGGACACTTCGGCGGCGTCGTTGCCGTCGATCGGGCCGATCACGTGCCAGCCATAGGCGTGGAAGCGTTCGGCGACGTTGTCGATGTACCAGGGCTTGACCTGGCCGTCGATGCTGATGCCGTTGTCGTCGTACAGCGCAATCAGCTTGTTCAGGTGCCAGGCGCCGGCGAGCGCGCAGGCTTCGTGGCTGATGCCTTCCATCATGCAGCCGTCGCCCAGGAAGGCGTAGGTGTGATGGTCGACCACGTCGTGGTCCTTGCGGTTGAACTCGGCGGCGAGCAGCTTCTCGGCCAGCGCGAAGCCCACGGCGTTGGTGATGCCCTGGCCCAGCGGGCCGGTGGTGGTTTCCACGCCCGGGGTCACGTCGACTTCGGGGTGGCCGGCGGTCTTGCTGTGCAGCTGGCGGAAGTTCTTGAGTTCGCCGATGGGCAGGTCGTAGCCGGTGAGATGCAGCACCGAGTACAGCAGCATCGAGGCGTGGCCGTTCGAGAGCACGAAGCGGTCGCGGTCGAACCAGTGCGGGTTGGCGGGGTTGTAGCGCAGGTGTTCGCCCCAGAGTGCGACGGCCATGTCGGCCATGCCCATCGGTGCGCCCGGATGTCCGGAATTTGCTTGTTGGACGGCATCCATAGCCAGAGCGCGGATTGCGTTGGCCATCAGGGCGTGGTTTGCCATGTGCGGTGGACTTTCGGAGGGAAAAGGGAGGATTGGGGTCGGGAGAACCCGCGATTTTACCGGGCGAGCCCAGACCGGCCCCGATACGGCCTGAACACCCTTCCGATGTTCTTGTGCGGCGGGCGGACTGCTAGAGTTGCCACCCATGCATGGGCTGCACCTCACCGCCGACCTTCACGACTGCCAATGCGGCCTTCAATGGCTCACCGACGGCCCCGCCTTGGGGGCGGTCTGCATCAAGGCGGTGTCGGCCGCGGGGCTGCAGGCGGTGGGCAAGCTGGTCCACTCCTTTCCTGCCACGCCGCAGGGGCCGGGCGGGGTCACGGCCACGGTGCTGCTGGCCGAATCGCACCTGTGCATCCACACCTGGCCCGAGCAGCGCGGCGTGACGCTCGACGTGTACGTCTGCAACTTCGGCGGCGACCATTCGGCCAAGGCACATGCGCTGATGGAGTGCCTGGTGTCGCTGTTCCAGCCCCTTCATAGCGAACGCAACGAGCTGCAGCGCGGCCGGGTCTCGGCGTGAACGCGGTGACCTCGGTGCGGGCGATGATCCTGGCCGCCGGGCGCGGCGAGCGCATGCGGCCGCTGACCGACGCCACGCCCAAGCCCCTGCTCGAAGTGCGCGGCAAGCCCCTGATGCAGTGGCCGATGGAGGCGCTGGCCGCTGGCGGGTTCACCGAGCTGGTGGTCAACACCGACTGGCTCGGCGCGCAGATTTCTGACCGATTCGGCCTGACTCCCCTGCTGGATGGGCGTGTTGCGCTATCAATTTCATACTCCGACGAGGGCCGCGACTTCGGCGGCGCACTCGAAACGGCCGGCGGCATCATCCGTGCGCTGCCTCTGTTCGGCGACGTGTTCTGGGTCGCGGCCGGCGACGTGTTCGCGCCGGATTTCGCCTTCTCGCAGGCCTCGGTCGACCGTTTCATCGCCAGCGGCAAGCTCGCGCACCTGTGGCTGGTGCCGAACCCGGCGCACAACCTCAAGGGCGATTTCGGTCTGTCGGCGGACGGCCTCGCGCTCAACACCGCGCCCGAGAAGTTCACCTTCTCGACCATCGGCCTCTACCGCGCCGCGCTCTTCGCACCGCCGTACTGCGACATCCCCCCCGGCAACCCGGCCGGCCGCAAAGCCCCATTGGCGCCGATCCTGCGCGCCGCGATGGACAATGAACTCGTGAGCGCCGAGCTCTACACCGGCCCCTGGACCGATGTGGGCACCCCCGAACGACTCGCCCAACTGAACACCACGCCAAGATGACTTCAGCAGCAGCCTCCACGACGACGATCTACGCAGAGCGCCGCGCGCGCCTCGCCTCGCAACTGGGCAAGGACGGCATCGCGATCATCCCGACCGCGCCCGAGCGCCCGCGCAACCGCGACACCGACTTCCTGTATCGCCACGACAGCTACTTCTATTACCTGACCGGCTTCACCGAGCCCAACGCCTGGCTGGTGCTGGCGGGCGACGGCCGGGCCACGCTGTTCTGCGCGCCGAAGGACCTGGAGCGCGAGATCTGGGACGGCTACCGCCTCGGCCCCGACGCGGCGCCTGCGGCACTCGGCGTCGACGAGGCCTTCTCGGTTACCGACCTCGACGCGAAGCTGCCCAAGCTGCTCGAGAACCGCTCGACCGTGTGGTTCCCGTTCGCCATCCACAAGGGCCTGGAGACCCGCATTGACGGCTGGCTGCAGTCGGTGCGCGCCCGCGTGCGCTACGGCGCGCTGTGCCCCGAGGAACAGCGCGACCTGTGCGGCCCGCTCGACGAAATGCGCCTGATCAAGGACGCGCACGAGCAGGACATCATGCGCCGCGCCGCGCAGATCAGCGCCCGTGCGCACGTCCGCGCGATGCAGCTGTCGGCCCGCATGCTGCGCGAGGGCAAGGATGCGCGCGAGTACCACCTCGACGCCGAGCTGCTGCATGAATTCCGCCTCGGCGGCTCGCAGTACCCGGCCTACTACTCCATCGTCGCGGCCGGCGCCAATGCCTGCGTGCTGCACTACCGCGCCGACGCGGCGCCGGTGCGCAAGGGTGAGCTGGTGCTGATCGACGCGGGCTGCGAACTCGACGGCTATGCCAGCGACATCACGCGCACCTTTCCGGGCGACGGCAAGTTCAGCGGCCCGCAGCGCGCGCTGTACGACCTGGTGCTGGCCAGCCAGGACGCCGCGGCCGCCGCCACCAAGGCCGGCAACCGCTTCACCGACCCGCACGACGCCGCGGTGAAGGTGCTGGCGCAGGGCATGCTCGACTTCGGCCTGCTCGATGCCAACAAGGTCGGCGGCGTGCAGGACGTGATCGACTCGCGCGCCTACTTCCAGTTCTACATGCACCGCACCGGCCACTGGCTCGGCATGGACGTGCACGACTGCGGCAGCTACGTCGAGCCCACCCAGGTCGGCGAGGTGAGCGAGCGGAAAGATCCTCTGTCCAACGAGGTCATCAAGAACCGGCCCAGCCGCATCCTGCATCCCGGCATGGTGCTGACGCTGGAACCCGGCATCTACGTGCGGCCCGCCGACGGCGTGCCGGAGCAGTTCCACAACATCGGCATCCGCATCGAGGACGACGCGATCGTCACGGCCACCGGCTGCGAGCTCATTTCGCGCGGCGTGCCCGTGAAGGCGGACGAGATCGAGGCGCTGATGCGGGCCTGACGCCCGGACGCCATGAACGTCCAGCCGCTGGCCGCCCGCTACGCCATCGAAACGACGCCCGGCGGCGGGCTTCGGGCCGTGGTGCCCGCGCGCAAGCACTGGCTGCTTCTGCTCTTCATGTGCGTGTGGCTGACTGGCTGGTGCTTCGGCGAGTTCACGGCCGCGAACCAGCTGCTGCACCCGACCCGCCACGACACCGACCGGTGGTTCCTCACGCTCTGGCTCACGGGTTGGACCCTCGGTGGTGCATGGGCATTCTTCTGCGTGTTGTGGCAGGTCTTCGGCCGCGAACTGATTTCGGTCGAAGAAGGGTCGCTGGTTCATCGCGTCGAAATCTGGGGCCTGGGGCGCACGCGCGCCTATGCGGTCCATGCGATTTCGCGCCTGCGGGTCGTCGAGTTCTCGTTCGATGTCTTCCGCAATCAACGCGCCGCGATGCCGCCGCTGTTCGGCGCGGGCATGGGACCGATCGCGTTCGACTACGGACAGCGCACCTTCAGGATCGCGCCTTCGCTCGACGAGGCCGAAGCCCGTTCGCTGGTCACGATTTTGGCCGAGCGGTTGCCGCGCGCTGTGCGCGAGCTGTAGCGGGCTGGCGCGATCGCGGTGCCGACGCGTTCTTGACGGCCCGCTGCGACACCGGCGGCGGCGCATGCCTCGCCTGCAGGAAGTCGATGAACACCCGCAGCTTGCGCGGCATCTGGGCGCGGCTTGGGTAATACAGGTAGAAGCCCGGAAAGGTCGGCCACCAGGGCTCCAGCAGCGGCACCAGCTTGCCGCTTGCAAAGTCTTCGCGCACCGCGCCCTCGAAAGACGTCGCAATGCCTGCGCCCGAGCGTGCGGCGGCCAGCAGCAGGTCGCTGTCGTTGCTGACCAGCGGGCCGGCGAGTTCGACGTCCAGCACGCGCCCGTCCTGCGCGTATTCCCAGCGATAGATGCCGCCCGTGGTCAGGCGGTAGTTCAGGCACTGGTGCTCGCGCAGGTCTTCGGGCGTGCGCGGCAGCTTGCGTCCCTTCAGGTAGCTGGGCGCCGCGTAGGTGACCATGCGCACCGGCCCGCCCACCGGCACGGCGATCACGTCCTGCGCCAGGCTTTCGCCGAGGCGGATGCCGGCATCGAAGCCACCTTCCACGAGATCGACCATGCGGTTGTCGCAGACGAACTCGAGCGTGATGTCCGGGTAGGCGGCGGCGAACGCGCCGAAGTGCGGAAAGAAGAGCAGCTCGGCCGCCACGCGCGAGACATTCAGGCGCAGCAGGCCGGCCGGCTTGTCGCGCGCCTCGTCGATGCCTTCGACCGCCTGCGCGAGCGCGGCCAGCGCGGGCTGCGCACCTTCGAGAAACTGCTGGCCCAGCTCGGTCACGCCGACGCGGCGCGTGGTGCGGTCGAGCAGGCGCACGCCGAGCTTCTGTTCGAGCGTGCGCATGGTCTGCGAGAGGGCCGAGGGCGACACGCCCAGCTCCTGCGCGGCGCGCGTGAAGCTGGCGTGGTGCGCCACGCGGGCGAAGGCGGCAATGGCGGGCAGGAGCTCGGGGGACATGGCGGCCATTATGAAGACGGGCTTCACAAAGAAGCCATGGCCGCCGCGCTGCTAGCTCATGCGTCGAAGCGCACGACGAGTTGCGTTCCCGTATAGGTCGGCGTGACCTTGAAACCCGGCGCGTTGATGGCCGAGAACCGGCCGGTCAGCGCGCCGCTGCTGATGACCGTGAGCGTGTCGCCTGCGCTGGGCGCAAAGCCGGGCTTGAAGCTCAGGGTCAGCGTTCCGTCCAGCGCGGCCACGCCGGCCACGCTCAGGCGGCCGGCACCATTGCCGCCGAGATTCAGCTGCAGCGTCGTGCCTGCCAGCTGCGTGTAGGCGCCCGCCATCGTGACCGCCGAAGGCGCATTGCAGACCAGCGTGCCGCCACCGACGTAGACATTGCCCTTGCCGAAGGCCGCTGCGGCATCCGCCTGCAGCGTGCCTTCTGCGAGTTGCGTGCCGCCTGCGTAGCTGTTGCTGCCGCCGAGCGCGAGCGTGCCGCTGCCCTTCTTGGTGAGCTTGCCGGCGCCGGAGATGTTGTTGCGCCAGCTGTCCAGCGCATTGAAGCCGCCAAGGCTGGCGTCCATGGTCACGACCACGTCGCCGTTGAAGACGCCATAGCCGTCGGCTGCGTCGAACAGGTTGAGGCGGCCCCAGCCTTCAGGGTCGTCCATCACCGGGTAGCCCGAGGCTACGGCCGTGGTCTTGAGCACCACGCGGCGCTGGGTGGCGTCGAGGTACGGCAGGCGCGTTTCGAGCAGCACTTCGGCGCCCTTGGGCACCACGGCGGGCTTGGTCGCATCGGCCACCTGCTTGAAGCCGAAGGTCAGGCGGCGCAGGTAGTCGGCCTTGCTCGCGGCGTGGTCGGCGAAGCGGTCGGCCGCTGTGCCTTGCGAATGGGCGAAATTGTTGAAGGCGGTTGCATCGCTCGCGCCCACCGCGGCCATCAGCACGGTCTGCGCCTGTGCGTAGGCCGCGCTCTTGCGCGCGACGTTGGCGCCGGTGGAAAGACTCGCTGTCGCCACGGCCTGCCCGTGCAGTCGCCCACCGACCACGTCCAGCGGCGAATGCATGCCCGCAAGAATCCGGTTCTCTCCGAGTTCGAGGCCGCGCGCCACCATTTCCTGGAAGCGCTGCGGCACGACGTAGGCGGAGGCGATGGCATCGCGCACCGCCTCGGCCGTGTGACCGCTCACGAAGCCGCCGTCGGTGGCGGGCGTGCCGCTCTTGGCGGGCTCCAGCGCGGGCACCACCTTCACGCTGCTGCTCCAGCGCCAGGGACGCGCGTATTTGTAGAAGCGCTTGGCGGGCTCGGTGGAGCCGTTCTCGCCGATGTTCTTGAGCAGGTCGACCACCGTGCCGAAGGCCGGGTTCGCGGCACCGGCCACGCCCACATCGTTGCCGCCGTCGTTATAGAGCACCGTGGTGGCGTCCGGTGCGATGCCGGTGATGGTGGTGACCTGCTGCGTGGCCGCGCGCCAGGCGTTCGTGAGCGGGCCCATGCCGTCACTGATGCTGTAGCCCTTGCCGCGGCGGTCGTCCAGGTAGGCGGCCAGCTCCTGCGCGCTGGTGCGCGCATTGGTGGCGTCGACGACGTACTGGATATTGCTGTTCAACACCCCGCTGTTGAGGATCTTGCCGTCGGTCGCGTCGCCCGGAATGCCGCTCCACGTGGATGCAACGACTGCCGGAAAGCTGCCCTGTGCAGGAGCCGACACGCCTGCATCGACCAGCAGGGTGCTGGGCTGCCAGAAGTCGAGGAAGCCGGCCACCACGCGCACGCCGGCGTTGGTTTCCTTGGTCGCGTAGCGCGCATCGCCGCGCTGGTTGGTCGTGACGTTGTCGACGAAGGGTGGGATGGCGACCGCATCGGGCACGGGCGCGGTGTCGGTGAAGCCCAGGTCCTTTGGCGGGCCAGCCACCACGACGGCGGGCGGATTCGTGGTTGCCGGCGGTGTGCCGGTGATGGGAAACGAGGCGCCGCCGTCGCTGCCTCCTCCGCATGCCGAGAGGCAGAGTGCCGCGACAAGAGTGATGGCGAAGGGCCGGCTGAAAGACAGAAGGGGCGACATGGCGAAATGGATGGAAAGATTGAAAACGCAAACGAACCGGACCGGTCGTCCGATGCAGCCCGCGCAATCTATCCACGCAACAAGTCGTTTTTATTAATAATCATCTGGCCGAGGGCACAGGTAGGGTCCTGAGCCAGTTAACAAGAGCCCGCCCGGGTCATTTCCCAGCCCATGCCCACCATCCTGCTGATCGATGATCACGCCATGTTCCGCGAGGGCCTGCGCAACGCCGACATCGCGCAACGGCTGAGCACCACCGAGCGAACCGTGAAGGCGCATATCTCGGCCATCTTCGCCGGGCTCGAGGTGAACAGCCGCACCCAGGCCGTGATCGTGGCCCGCCGTGCCGGGCTCCTGGGCCGCCCTCGCTAGTTTGTGTTATGGCGCTTGCCATTGGCCTTTGGTCCAATGCGCCGCACAAGAGCCCGGCCTAGCATCGAGGCCGATTGTTCCGCCACCACAACACACACCCAGATTTCTACATGCTTGATATTCCGCAAACCAGATTCGACGAACTCGGAAAGAGCCTCTCCGAGTACTACGAGAAAGAAATGTCGGCAGGTGTGCGCATGCTCCTTGACCGGATGCGCACCAAGGACTGGGGCGTGGTGAGCGCGGCCGTCGTCCAGAAGACCGACCTGGTCGAGCGGACCTGGGATGCCTTCCGCGCCAAGTCGAACGACAGCTTCAGCGTGCCGTTCAAGAAGAAGCTCACCATGCTGCTGGGCGAGTACTGCGGCAACACCGCCGACATGCAGAAGCTGGTGCTCAAGGGCGTTGCCGCCGTGGCCAAGGCGGGGCTGGGCGCCATTCCGGTGCCCGGCGCCAAGTACCTCAAGCAGGTGGTGACTGGCACAGTCAAGCTCGGGGGCCTGATCGTCGGCGAGGCCGAAGGCGGCCTCGACCGCTACCTGCACGGCAAGAGCATCCGTGAGGCCGACGGCGTGATCGCAAAGCGCGGCAACGAGGACGCCGCAGCGCTCTTTCGCGACGACCGCGATGCGATGGCCGCCGCGGAAGCGGCCATGTCGCAGTACAAGCACATCGCCAATCTGATCAATTCCATGCCGGACCAGATCACCGGCCTGAACGACGCCGTGCTCTATCCGGGCGTGGCGGCCAAGGTGCGCATGGCCGCGTCCGACCTGCGCCAGCAGCTCATCAAGATCAACGCCTACGTGGAAGGCATGCAGGTGCGTGCCGAGCGCGTTGCCGAGCTGATGCACAAGGACACCGACCAGATCTCGGAACGCATGGTCGATATCGCCAAGGACGTGGTGTTCAATGCGTATCACACGGCCCGCGCGGATGCGCGACAGGTGCTGACAGGCATGAACCCCAAGGGCAAGCCGTACCAGCCCGTCAGCAAGCCGGTGCTCAAGCCGCCGTCGGCGAACGAGGGCGGCGCCACGCAGCTGGCCAACCTGGTCGCCTACGCGCTGGCGCTGGGCAACTACGACGCCTTCGAAATTTCGACGCCCACGCTGGTGTCTTCTTCCAATCCCGCCGTGCCTGTCGGCCGTTCACTCGGCAATGCCGTGGCGCCCATCGGCGGGCAGCCGCCGCGCATCCCGCCACCGGTGCCACCGCGGCCCTGGGTCCGCTGATCAGGCCTCGGGAGGAATGCCGGGGCCGGTGTCCCACACCTCGACGCGAAGGGCATTGCCCGCGCGCCGGCAGCCGACCAGCACGCCACCGTGCTTCGTGTGACGGATGGCGTTGTCGACCAGGTTGCGCAGGATGCGGTCGAGCAGCACCGTGCCTGCCAGCGTGCAGCGGCGCCAGCGATGCAGGGCCGCGCCGTCTTCTGCAACGCGGTAGCGCCACGCACCCCAGCCACGAGCGGCCGTCAGCACTGCGTTGGCTGCGGCCCAAGTGGCCAGCTGCGCATGCGGCACAACGCGGTACAGCGCTGCGATGACCAGCGCCACTGTGAGCATGACGCCGAGCAGGGCAAAGGGCAGATTGCGCCGCAGTGCGGCCATTCTTGAAGCGGCGCTTCATAAAGCTTGAAGGTGGCACGCCTTTGTTCCACGACGCCCGGCAGGTAACTTTGTCGCAGGCCAACGCTGCCATCTCACCTCGAAAGGACATTCGCCATGAAGCTCGACAACTACCTCACCCTCGGCCGCTCCGGCCTTCGCGTCAGCCCCGTGTCGCTGGGCACGATGACCTTCGGCCAGGAATGGGGCTGGGGGGCGGACGCGGGCGAATCGCGCCGCATGTTCGATGCGTACGTGGACCGCGGCGGCAACTTCATCGACACCGCCAACTTCTATACCAACGGCAGTTCTGAACGGCTGCTGGGCCAGTTCATCGCCGACAGGCGCGAGTCGGTGGTCGTGGCCACCAAATACTCGCTCAACATGCAGCCGGGCAACCCGAACGCGGGCGGCAACCATCGCCGCAACATGGTCCGCTCGGTGGAGGCCAGCCTGAAGCGCCTGGGCACCGACTACATCGACCTGCTGTACCTGCACATCTGGGACAACCTGACGCCCTTCGACGAAGTGATGCGCGCCTTCGACGACCTCGTGCGCTCGGGCAAGGTGCTGTACGCGGGCATCTCCGACACGCCGGCCTGGCAGGTCGCGCGCATGCAGACGCTGGCCGGGCTGCGTGGCTGGGCGCCGCTGGTGGCGCTGCAGATCGAATACAGCCTGATCGAGCGCACCGTGGAGCGCGAACTGCTGCCGATGGCACACGAACTCGGGCTGGGCGTGATGGCGTGGTCGCCGCTGGGCAGCGGTGTGCTGTCGGGCAAGTACACGCGCGCCGACCTGGACTATCGCAAGGACCCCGATTCAGGCGTGACGGGTTCGCGCAAGGACGTGGCCGCAGGCAACGGCGCGCTGACCACTCGCTCGCTCGACATCGCCGGCGTGGTCGCGCAGGTTGCGAAGGAGCTGGGCCGCTCGCCCGCGCAGATCGCGCTGGCGTGGCTGCTGCACCGTAGTGCACCGACGGTGATGCCGATCATCGGCGCGCGCACTTTCGCGCAGTTCGAGGACAACCTCGGCGCGCTCGATGTGGAGCTCGACGGCTCCGTGCTGCAGCGCCTCGATGCGGCCAGCGCCGTGGCGATGGGTTTCCCGCACGACTTCATGGCGTTGCCGATGACGCAGGGCGTGCTCTCGGGCGGCAGCTCGGTGCGGCGCGCAGCATGAAGCAGCGGCTGAAGGTCGCGGTGGTGGCGACGCTGGGAGATCGGCATGAGGTGATCCCGGCCTCGCGCCACGGCGCGCTGCGCATCACGTGACCGACGCCGCCAGCAGCGAGCTGCACAGCGTGACCGACGCAGCGGCAAATGCGATCCAGTGAAAGCGCCGCGGCGCATAGCTGAGCAGCCCCACCGTGGCCAGCGCGGCTGCCGTGAGCGCGCCCAGCCAGAGCACCCAGCCGATCGTGCTGCCCGCCGCCCTCAGGCTTGCGACCAGCGACAGGCACAGCAGCGCGGCGCCACCCAGTTGCAGCCAGCGCCGCCACGGGCCCGGCGTGCTGCCGCGGCCGAAGACGTCTTCGCTGTGGCGGTCCATCGCGAGGCTCAGCGCGCAGAAGCCCGCGAGCGATGCGGCGAACACGAGGCCGAGGAGCAGCGAGTCCGTCGTCATGAGCCCTGGCCCGAAGTGGCGAGCGTCGATGGTGGTGGTTGCGTCTTCGCTGCCGCCTGCTTCGCAATCGACTTGCGCCGCTTGCGCTCCACGATCCATGCCGCGCCCGCGAGCCCCAGGCCCAGCGCGATCACGACCAGGTCGAAGCCCGCCACCGAGGTCGGGCCGGTGCGCAGGCTCACCGTCAGCGGCGCGGGGCCGGTGAACGCATTGAGCACCGGCAGCCCCGCGAACAGCAGCGCGCCCAGCGCAAGCTGCGCCTGCCACATGCGCAAGGTGGGACGCAGCAGGCCCAGCACGGCAGTCGCGCCCCAGACGATGAAGAACCAACGGATCTCCGCCTCGCCACGCTCGGCCACGTCGACCGGCAGCAGGCGGTTGGCCCAGAAGAAGGCGGCCATCGCGACGGGCAGGCCGGCGATGGCGCCGAGATTCAGTCCGTCGACCAGCCGCAGCCCGAAGCTGACGCGCCCGCCCTGCTTGAGCGTCTTCGCGAACTTCTGCCGCTCCTTCACGGCCCACATCAGAAGCCCCGTCGCAACCATCAGGCAGCCCGCAAGCCCCGAGAGGAAGAACAGCGCGCGCAGCAGCGGATCGCCGAAGCGGCCGATGTGCAGGCCGTAGAGCACGCCGCGCGTCTCGGCCGCCGGCTTGGGCACGTCGCCGAACGCGCCGATCAGCGCGCCGGTCGCGCCGTTGAACTGCATCGACGGCTGGTCGTACGACAGCTGCGGCCCCTCGGCGCGCGTGAGCGAGACCACCGCGTTGGCGTCGTTGGGCTGATGCACCGTGACGCGGCCCACCGCCGCGCCGCCCCAGTGCGCGGAGGCCTGCGCCATCATCGGCGCGATGGGCGCGAGCGGCACCCTGTTGCCCGAGGCCTTGATCTGGTCCCGGCCACCGCCCGGGAAGGCCTCGGAGAAAAAGGCCTGCTCGCCGCCGCGGTCCTTGTAGGCCACCTGCGGGCCCCAGGGCATGTACATGAACATCAGCGTGACGAGGCCCGTGTACGTGATCATCAGGTGATAGGGCAGCGCGAGCACGGCCGTCACGTTGTGCGCATCGAGCCACGAGCGCTGGCCCTTCTTCGGGCGGAAGGTGAAGAAGTCCTTGAAGATGCGCTTGTGCGTGACGATGCCGCTGAAGATCGCCACCAGCATGAACATCGCGCAGAAGCCGACGATCCAGCGTGCCCACAGCGCGGGCATGTAGTGCAGGTCGAAGTGCAGCCGGTAGAAGAATTCGCCGCCGCGCGTGACGCGCGGTGCGCTGACGGCTTCGCCGGTGGCGGGGTCGAGCGAGGCGCGGTCGAAGCGGCGGCGGGGTTTCTCGCCTGGCTTGGCACCAGTAGCTGCTGCTGCGCCGGCCGGTGCGGGCGGCGCGAGGTACAGCACGTCGGTCGACGGCTGGCGCTCATTCGGCAGGTTGATGAACCAGCGCGGGCTGTCCGCGGCACGTTGCTGCAGATAGGCCACGGCGCTCTCGACGGCCTTGACGGGCGGCACTGCGTTCTGCGCGACTGCATGCAGCTCCGGCTTCATCCAGAACGTGATCTCGTCCTTGAAATACGAAGCCGTGCCGGCCGCGAACACCATGAACAGCACCCAGCCGACCAGCAGGCCCGACCAGGTGTGCAGCCATGCCATCGACTGGCGGAAGCCCTCTTTCATGCGGCGCCTCCGGTGGTGCGCATGAGCAGCAACAACAGCGCGGCCAGCGGCGCCGCGACGATGACGAGGCCGGACCAGGCCCGCAGCGCAGTGCGCGCGGCAAAAACCCACATCACTGCGAACGCGAAGATGGCGAAGGAAGCGAGCGTGCCGGTCATCGCGGCTTCGCTGCGGGCCATGCCGAAGGCGGCGGGCAGGCAGAGCGCGAGCACGGCGGCGGACAGGGCGGCGATGCCGTAGCCGCCGAAGATGGCTGCTACTGCGCGAGAGACCACGCCTAGGCGATAACGAACGCCGATGGTCACGGCGCGCGCCGGACGGCGGGCGGGGTCGTTCGGAGATTCATGAAGAGGGAAAAGGACTGGCGAAGATGAGAATGATACTCATCTGAAGAAAACTTTCCCCCGCCACCCAACCTGCGAGCCGGGGCTTTCGCTCCGGCTATGGCAACTTACTTCGCCTGCAGCAGCGCCCCGACTTCCAGCAGCACCAGCTCGTTGTCATCCGCCTTGTTCGGCTCGCGGCTGCTCGAGAAGGGCAGGTTGTTGTCGTTGCCGACCACGATGTGCGTGGCATCGACCACGTCGACGTTCTCGATCGTGAAGAACGGGAACTTGAGCACGCCGTCGTTCAGCGGCTTGCGCGCGAGCTTGTCGGGGTCGGCGATGTTCAGCAGGTCGATGTAGCCGATCTTGCGCACCGGGCCGCCCACGTTCGCGTCGTTCAGCTCGACCTTGTAGACGCGCTTGAACTTGGCGATGTCGTGGAAGCAGTCGGTGCGCTTCTGGCCTTCGGGGCAGGCCTTGTCGCTCGTGCCTTCGCCGTTGTCGCGCTCGATGATGAGGCCCGTGGTGCCGTCGATCATGTTGAAGTCGCCGATGGCGTTGCCATTGGCTTCGAGCACGTACTTCCAGTGACGGCCGGTCCACTTCTCGGTGGCCACGTCGAACTCCAGCACGCGCAGCGCTTCCTTGCCTTCGACCTTTTCGTAGTCCTTGGCCTCGGCGTTCCACACCGGGCCTTCGAGCAGCGCATAGAGCTTGCTGCCATCCTTCGACGAGGCCATGCCTTCGAAACCCTTGGAGCGCTTGATCTGGAAGTCGACCGCGCCACCCGGGGCGCCCGGCGTGGTCACGGCCGGATGGTCGGGCGAGCGCACGGCCTTGCCGTCGACCTGCGTGTCGAACACCGCGAGCACCTTGCCCTTCAGGTCGGCCTTGATGAGGAAGGGGCCGAATTCTTCACCGATCCACAGCGCGCCGCCGGCGAACTGAAAGCTCTCGGGGTCGAAGTCGGAACCGGTCAGGTAGCGCTGCTTGGTGCCTTCGTGGACGATTCGGAAGGGCACCTTCTTGTCGGGGTCGTGCAGGAAGATGGTGTTGATGCGATTGAGCTTGCCGCCCTTGAAGTCCACCTTGTAGTGGTTCAGGTAGAGCATGAAGTCGGGCGAGTTGGCCTTGGCGCCCGCACCGTTGTCAGTGAGGATCCAGAAGCTGCCGTCGTCCATCTTCTTGATGCCCGAGTGGCCCTGCAGGGGCTGGCCCTTGAAAGGCACCGACACGCCCGTGCCGCGGCCGCCCGACAGGCCTTCGACCGTGCCGGCCGCTTCGACGCGCTTGCCGGTCGTGAACTTGCCGCTGACCTGCAGGTCGGCCGGCGCGTCCTTGGGCGCGGCCACAAAGCTTTGCGCAGGCAGCACGGCGTGGCCGGAGAGCGTGGCGGGGAAGGCGGTCTGTGCACCCGCGGCGCCGCATGCGAGTGCAGCGGCAAGGGCAACGAAGGACAGGGAGGCAAGACGTGTCATGAGCAGGAAAGTGTTCAAGTCGAAAACGCGTGACCATGCCGAGGGGGCGTGACGCCGCCATGACATCCCTTCAAGGTGCGATGTCGACCGTCACTTCGCGCGACTCGGCGCGCCCCTGGTCGTCGACCGCGCGCAGTACATAACGCCGGCCCGACGCCGCGAGGTCAGGCATCCACGTGATGCCTTCGCCGGGCGCGGCGCGGCCGATGAGCGCGTCGTCGGCAAACCAGTAGATCGCCTGCGTGCCCGCAGCGGCTTCGGCGCGCAGCACCAGAGGTTCGGGCTTCTTCACGCGCAGTGTGTGGCGCACGCCACGCAGGGGCGAGGTGATGAGTGGCGCGCTTTCCGGTGCGTCGCCATCTTTCTCGCAGCCATCGGCCGGTGCGCTCGCGCGCGGCAGGCCGGCCTGGCGGAACAGGCGGCGCATGTCGCTGCCCCATTGCTCCACCACCTGTTGGCGCGCGTTGGGCTGCGGGCCGCAGACCACCTTGCCGGTCGTCTCGTCGACCCATACCGCGCGGTGCAGATTGCTGACCTGGATCGGCGACTTGCCGGCGATGAACCACGTCATGGTGCGCACCGGGCACAGCGCATCGGGGAGGCCGCCCGTCGCAGCGCAGACTTCGACCTGCCGCAAGTCGGGCGGCTGGCGCGACGCGACCTCGCCGGGGTCGAGCCGCTCGGCGCGCAGCGCATCGACCATGCGCAGGAACAGCGGCGCTGCCGCATCGACGCCCACCAGCGCGGGGTTGCTGGTGCCGTCGAAGTTGCCCACCCACACCACCAGCACGTGCCGGCCGAACACGCCGGCCGTCCACGCATCGCGAAAGCCCCATGACGTGCCCGTCTTCCATGCGATGGCGGGGCGCGCGGGCAGCGTGGTGTCGGGGCGCGGCGTGTGGCGCAGCATGTCGAGCGTGATGAAAGACGCCTCCTCGCTCAGCAGGCGCAGCGGCTGCACGGGTCGCTCGTCGGGCGCGGGCTGCGTGTAGCGAATGGGCTGCGAGATGCCGCCATTGGCCAGCGTCGCGTACATGCCCGCCAGCTCCTCGGGCGTGACCTCGCCACCACCCAGCACCAGCGCAAGGCCGTAGTGCGATTCGCTCTGCAGCTTCTGCACGCCCGCAAGCCGCATGAAGTCGTAGAGCCCCGGCTTCGAGAGCTTGGCGGCCACGGCGACCGCGGGCACGTTGCGGCTGCGGATCAGCGCCTCCTGCGCGGGCAGCGGGCCGGCGAAGCGATGGTCGAAGTTCTCGGGCGTGTAGGGGCCGAAGGAGGTCGGCGCATCCTTCAGCATCGTCTTCGGATGCAGCAGCCCCTGGTCGAGCGCCAGCGCATAGATGAAGGGCTTGAGCGTGGACCCCGGCGAGCGCTTGGCCAGCACGCCGTTGACCTGCCCCGAGATGGCGTCGTTGCGAAAGTCGGCCGAGCCGATCATCGCGCGCACCTGCATGGTCGAGGCGTCGAGCAGCAGCGCGCTCGCGTTGGTCATGCCCACGTCGGCATGCGTGCGCAGGTACTGGCCCATCACGCGTTCCAGCGTGGCCTGCATGCGCAGGTCGATGGTAGTGCGCACCTCCTGCACGCCGCGCTCCTGCGCGAGCAGCATGTCGGTGGCGTGCGGCGCAAGAAAGGGCAGGCTGCCGCGCGACTGCGCCGACAGCGCGAGCTGCGCATCGGGCGCGTGCTGCTTCGCGGTCGGATCGCGCTCGGCCCACAGCGCCCACAGGCGCTCGCGCGCAGATTGCAGCTCGGCATTGCGGCCGCGCTCGGCGATGCGCTTGACGGGGTTCTGCGGAATCACGGCAAGCGTCAGCGCTTCGGGCAGGCTGAGCTTCGCGGCGTCCTTGCGGAAGTAGATGAGGCTCGCGGCCTGCACGCCTTCGATGTTGCCGCCGTAGGGCGCGGTGTTGAGATACGCCTCCAGGATGTCGTGCTTGCTGAAGCGCGCCTCCAGCCACAGCGCCGCGAAGATCTGCGCGACCTTGCCGGTGGGCGTGCGGCTGTCGATGCCGTAGACGCGGCGCGCGAGCTGCATCGTGAGCGTGGAGCCGCCCTGCCTGCGCTCGCCACTGGCAATGCGCCAGGCGCTGCGCGCCAGCGCGGCGGGGTTGACGCCGGGGTGCGCATAGAAGCGCCTGTCTTCGTACAGCAGCACCGCGTCGACCAGCGTGGGCGAGATGCGATCGAGCGGCACCCAGAGGCGGTACTGCTCGTCGCCTGCGAGCGTGAGGCGCAGCAGCTCGCCGCCTTGCGCATACACGGCGCGGGAGCTGCCGACGGTTTCGCTCAGCGCCGCATGCGGCCACAGACGCAGCAGCGCGAGCACGAAGACAGCCGCCAGCGCCCACAGCGCGGGCTTGCGCAGCCTTCTTCGTGCAGACGCGATGCCGATGCGCATGGCGAGCCTGCCTTGCCTCAGTTGCCGACGACCTGGAAGCGCGCACCCGCCGAGCGCGAGAACACGCGCCGGTCGTACATCGCCTCACCGTACGCTGCCGGCACCACGTAGTCGCCCACGTTGGTGGCGCGTGCCTTGTAGGTCACTTCGAGCAGGTCTTTGTTGACGCTGCCGTAGAACACGACGCGGTCTTCGCGGATGTCGGCGTATTGCACCTTCCACGAGCCGCCTCCGCCCAGGCGCTTCTTCCAGATGGGCGCGTCGGCGTTGGCATCGTCGTCATCGCCCACGGCCTGCAGCACCGGCTCGAGGCCACCGGGCAGCACGTCGACCAGCGCCACGTCGTTGAGCTGCGCGCGCTCCAGGCTGCGCACGCGCACCCGCACCGTGACCTCTTCACCGAGCTTGGCCTTGGTGATCGGGTTGCCCTTGGCATCGAGCACTTCATGGAAGATTTCGAGGCCCTTGTTCACCGCCGTGGCGGGCACGTTGCGCTCGAAGCCCTGTTCGGCCCAGCTGTAGTACAGGTTGAAGTCGCTGTCGTTCGACAGCTTCAGCTTGGCCGTGCCGGTCGGCACCGCGGCTCGCGTGATCGGGTTCACCGCACCCAGCGCGAGCGCTGCGGCCTGGCCTTGCACGTTGACGGCGCTCGCCGTGAGCTTGCCCTCGACGTTCTGCCCCACGGCCTCGAAGTACGAGTCGACCGCGAGCAGCATCGAGGCCGACGACAGGCTGTTGTACCAGCCGTCGCGCACCATCGCCGCCATGCCTTCCCACACCGCGGGCTTCAGCGTCTTCAGGCGCGACGGGAAGTGGCGGCCCACCAGGTGCAGCGTCATGCTGTCGTGCACCAGCGGGTCGTAGTAGGCGCCCCAGACATTGCGGCGCTGCTTCTTCTCGGTGCGCGCGAGCAGGTCGGACCACACCGGGTTCAGCAGTTCGTTGGCCACCTGCTCCTGCTTCACGAGCTGGTAGCTCGCGGCAAGGTAGACGGCACCGAGGTCGTCGCTCCAGCCCTGCGTCTGCTTGCTGCGCCATGCTTCGCGCAGGTTGGCCAGCGCGGCCGGCGCGATGATGCCCTGGCGGGTCAGCAGGTAGGCTGCCTGCGTACGCTGGCGCCAGCCGTCGAGCGATGCGTCGCCGCTGCCGAGCCAGCCTTGCAGGTAGGCGTTGGCCTTCTGCAGCAGGTCTTGCGGCACGGGCAGCTTGTGGTCCTTGGCTTCGACCAGCAGGTGCACTGCGTACAGCGTGGCGAATGCATCGGTGCCGGCGCCGGGCCACAGCGAGAAGCCGCCGTCGGCCGTCTGCCGTGCACGCAGCTGCACGAGGTAGCGCTCGAAGGTCTTGCGCGCCTCAGGCATCGGGCCTTGCTCGGCCGTGCGGCCGCGCGCCATCTCCTTCACCAGCTCGGGGCGGCCCGCGAGCAGCACGGCAGGGAAGGTCTGGCTCGTGATCTGCTCGGTGCAGCCGTGCGGGTACGCCTCCAGGTACTGCATGAGGCCGGTCGCGAAGGCCCACGGCGCGGCGGACACGGCCACGTCGCTCTGGCGGAAGTTCGGGTACAGGTCGGCCTGGCTCGACAGCTCGCCCGCGCGCTGGAAGCTGCCGGCCTGCACCAGCGTGACGAAGGGCGACGCGGGCCGCACACTCACTTCGGTGGACAGGCGCGCGCTGAAGGTCTTGTGCGTCGATGTGAACACCAGCGCAGAAGATCCCAGCACCGCCTGTTCTCCCGGCTTGGCGCGCACATTGAATTTGGTGCTGGCTTCGCCGCGCTCGTTGACCTTGAGCGTCTGCGTGGCGTCGCCCACCACTTCGAGCCCGCCGGAGGCGGTGAGCGTGAGTGCAATGGGCGCTTCCTTGCCCGAGCCCACGATGTTGTTCGCAAGGCCCACGCCTACCTCGACCGTATCGCCGGGCGCCATCGCGAGCGGTGCGTTCGGCAATATCACCATATCGCCGCGCACCACGGTGCGGGTGGTCTTGGCGGCTGTGGTCTCGTCGTTCACGGCCACGGCCATCACGCGCAGGCTGCCGTTGAAGCTCTCGGGCACGGTGTAGCTGAACTCGCGGCTGCCGTTCACGTCGACCAGGCCCGACCAGTAGGCCACCGGCTTGTCGCGCTTGCGCTTGAACGGGTTCAGGTGCTTGCCGAGTTCGCCCTCGCCGTCGCCACCGGGTGCGGCGCCCTGCATGAGCTTCTTGAACTCCGGCAGGATCAGGTCGAGCGTCTGCAGCGTGCCGACTTCGAGCGCGCGCTTCTGGAAGAAGTGCTTCAGCGGGTCGGGCGTCTTGTAGCGCGCCACCTGCAGGATGCCTTCGTCCACCGCGAACACCACGGCGCGCGTGGGCTTGTCGCTGGTGAGCTTCATCTTCACGGTCTGCCCCGGCTTCACCAGCTCGCTGCTGGTGAGCTGCAGGTTGGCGGTGCGCTTGGTCAGCGCGGTGGCGAAGGGCACGACGCCGTACGACAGCGGGCTCATGTAGACCTCGTCCGAAGCCGGGTCGCGCACGAAGTGCACGTTGATGTAGCCAGTGCCCTCGAAGTCCTTGGGCAGCACGATCTTCTGCACCGAGGCGGTCTTGTCGGTCTTGAACCAAGCGTGCGCGTAAACCTTGTCGCGTTCGATGGTGATGAGGCCCGCACCCACGTACGGCGCGCGGATGCTCACCGCAATCTCTTGCCCCGGCTCGTAGTCCTTGCGGTCGAGCGTGAGCTGCAGCTCCGCATTGCGGTCGAGCGAGCGCGATACGTTGGCATTGCCCGCCACGCTGTACTCCACGCGATTGAGCTCCAACCCCTGCGCGTTGCGCACCACATAGGCGAAGTTGCCAGGCGCGCCTGTGTCCAGCGCCACGTTGTTGCCGGCCGCGGCGATGGCGAAGGGCTTCTCGTCGAGCACGACTTCCTTGCGGCGCGACTCGTAGCGGTACAAGCCGTTGTCCTGCTTGATGAGCACCGACAGCACCTTGCGCTCCACGCGCTCGATCTTCAGGTCGGCCACGGCCGTCTTCTTCGCCTGCGGGTCGATGGCGATCACGGTGGCGTTGCGCGCGGCGCCCTTGCTCACATAGCCAACGTCGCCGTCGACCTTCACGCCGACGAGGTAGGGCATGTCGCTCACCAGCGTCTGCGCCTCGGCCGACACGCTGCGCCCGCCCTCGGGCTCGAAGGCCTTGGCGAGCACGTGCACCTGGTAGGTGGCGGCGTCGAAGCGCGACAAGCGCAGGTCGAATTCGGCCTTGCCGTCGGCGCTGGTCTGAACGCTGCCCAGGTCGTCGACCTGCTTGTCGGCGGCGCGCTGCGGATCGAAGAAGGCGTAGTCGGTGAAGGCGCGGAACACCGGGAAGCCGGGGCTCAGCGTGAGCGTGCCTTCGACCTTGCGATCGGGCGCTGGTGTGCCGAAGAGGTTCTGCACGTCGATGAGCGCCTTCAGGTCCTTGGGCTTGACCCAGCCCTCCGCGATTTCGCTGCTGAGCTTGGCCGTGACCTTGGTGCGGTCGGGCAGGAACTCCTGCACCTTCACGGTGGTGCTGCCGATCAGCAGGCCTTCGACCTCGGGCGTGCCGGGCGACGATTCGCGCGGCAGGTAGAGATTGACGGTGTAGTTGCCGGTGGGCGATGTGTCTTGCGTGGTGTGGGCGATTTCCGCCGCGCCGCCGGGGCCGAGCTTGAGCTTTTCGCGGCGCACGCTGAGGCCGCGCGCATCGATGATCTCGGCTTCGAGCGGCAGGTCGCGCAGCGAGTTGCCCCAGTTGCCGGCCTTGACCATCATCGCGATGTGCATGGTGTCGCCGGGGCGGTAGATGCCGCGGTCGCTGAAGACGTAGGCCGTCATCTGGTTCGGCACGCCGGCCGCGCGCAGGCCGCCGACGTCGAAGCGAGAGATGTCCAGCGTGCGGTCGTTGCGGTTGAAGGGCAGGAAGCTCAGGTCGCCGTCCTTGCGCACGACCAGCACCACGGGCGCTTTCTCACGCTGGTAGCCGGCGAGGTTGGGCAGCTTGGCAGCGCCCGTCGCATCCGTGGCCTGCGACGCGACGATCATGCCGTTGCGGCCCCACACCTCAACCAGCGCACCGGCCACGGGCTGGCCGTTGGCGATGCTCTGCACGAACACGTCGCGCGTGCCGTCGAGCGACTTCTTGGCGACGATGCCCAGGTCGGTGACAAGCACGAGGCGCTGGTCGAGCTGCTGCTCGGGGCTGCCGCCTTCGCCGTTGCCTTCTTCGTCGGACGACTGTTCTTCCTGCTGCTGTTCGTCTTCGGGCTGGGCTTGCTGCTCATCGCCCTCGGGCTTCTTCTTCGCCTTGGGGTCGTAGCCCTGCACCTTGAGCAGAAACACGCCGCGGCGGTCGGCCACGTCGTTGCGCAGGTACTCGGCGAAGTCGACGGTTTCGTAATGCGCCTTGCCGGCGGGAATGCTGAGCGGAATCTCCTTCTGGAAGCGGTCGACGAGGTTGTCCGACTGCAGGCCGCCGTAGAACTGCGGATGCGAGAAGTCGCCGTTGGTCTGCGTCACCAGGTGCTGCAACTGCTGCGGCAACAGGCGGCCAATTTCGAGGCGGATGCCGGGCAGGTCGCGCACGAGAATCGGCAGCTTGCGCTCACCCGAGAGTGCGAGCAGCGAGCCCTGGCTCATGATGGTGAGCTCGGGCGCGAAGGTCTTGAGCAGGCGCACGTCTTGCCGTGCGGCGCCGAGCTGGTAGCCGCCGGGCGTCTTCAGGCCCTTGGCCACGCGCACCAGCAGGTAGCGACTGCCCTCGGCCTGTGGCATGCGGAAGCTGACCATCTCGGTCACTTCACGCTCGCTGGCGATGGGCTGGAGGTTTATCTTTTTGGCGCGGCGCAGCACGGCATCGGTGACCTTCGACGGATCGGCGGACCAGTCGAACTTCTCGTCGGGGTCGCCCTTGGCTTCTTCAGTCGCGGGCAGCAGCCAGGCTTGCACCACGCGCGCCATTTCGCGCTCGTGCACGGGCATCGAGGCGCTGACGTGCATCACGTGCTCGGGTTCGCCGTTCTCGCCGGTGACGATGGTGGGTTCGATGCTGGCGATGCTCAGGCTGAAGAGGCCGGGGATGTCGACCGCGCGGGACATGTCGGCACGCAGCGCCGGGCCACCCTTCTGCGCGACCGTGCCGGAGGTGAGGCTGAGAATCGCCGGGCGAGTCTTCTCGGGAATCGGCAGCGGCTCTGATTGCAGGGTGGCGTTGAGGCGCAGCTTGTCGTAGCTGACCGTGAACTTCTCGCTCGCGCACTTGCCCACGCTGAAGAAAGAGGAGCTGCAGGGCTGGTCGTAGGTCAGCACCAGGCGCTTTTCGAACTCGGCCGTGTTCACGGGGTGCGAGAAGTGCACCTGAAAGAGCGCGCGACGCACATTGGCCTGCACCGGGTCTTGATAGAACTCTGCGGCGTTGATCTGCGCGGTGAATTCGGGCGAGGTGAACTCGTACTTGCGCAGGGCCATCTCGATGTGCGGTGCGAGTGCGCTGTCGGCGATCTGCACCTTGTACGGCTGGCCGATAGGCCAGTCTTGCGCGGGCAGGAATTCGAGCCGGTTCTGCTTGGTCCACGTCCAGCGGCCGGCAATGGCGGGCTCGATGGTGACGCCGGTGGCCTCCTGGCCGATGCGCGCAATGGGCGCCACCGAGGCCGAGAAATTGATGACGAAGGGGTTCGGGCCCCTGTCGAGCTCGATCTGCGTGCGCTGCGGCGGCTCGGTCTTCGCGGTGGCGACGACGGGTTCGACGCGATCGGGCGTGAGGCCGTGCCACCACTTGATCACATGGGGGCTGGCCATCCAGCCGGCCAGCACGAGCAGCAGGAGCAACACCAGCCAGGCCAGCCGCTGCTGCAGCCACTGCAGTCCGAAGAGCAGGAATGCGCCCGCGATGCGCAGCCAGCCCGGTGGTCGCCAGGAACCGATGAGCCCACGGGCCACCGGACGCAGAAAGCCGAGCACGCGGCCCAGTCCGGTGAAGAGCACGTCGCTGAACGACGCGAGTTTTCGATTGGCGACTTGAAGCATGGACGCTCCCACTGTGTTTTTGTTGGCGTCCGCGAGTTTGCGGACCATCTGTGAAGCAATGGCGCTGTGTGTGAAGTCTTGGTGAAAACTGCACAAGGCCGCGCGAGGCCTTTTTCAGTGATTCATGGTGCGGCGTTAGGGGCGCTCTTGTTCGGGGTGCGTGCGCTGCCACGCGACAACTTCATGCGCATGTGTGACCAGGAATGCGCGCATGCGCGCGAAGCGCCGCTGCGTCTGCCGTGCGAAAACCCGCGCGACCACCGGCTCCAGCAGCCAGCGCAACGCCTTCGGCCCGGCCTCGATGGTGTAGACATAGATCAGTACCGAATGGCCGGGCTGCGTGTCGCGGTGCCGCATGGACGCAGCCCAGCGGTTGAAGGGGAAGGAGCGGCCGATCATCGAGGCGGCCGCCACGTGTGGTCGGTCGAAGCTCACGAAGCGCGTTCGCATCGACAAGCCGCGCAGCCAGCCGCCGCCCACGTTCTCGGTCTCGGCGCCGACGAACGGGCAGGGCGCACCGCCCACCACGCGGGCGTTGCCGACCAGCGAGTCCCAGCGTGCGCGCCACACGTGGTAGTGGAAAGCGTCGAAGACAACGTCGGCCGGCGCCGGCATGTCGAACTCAAAGCGCTGGTGCGCCATGGCCTGCCACTGCGATTGCCGCTTCTTCGACCACGTCGGTCACCATGCCCCAGCGCGCGAACTCGGGCTCGAACCCGGACAGGGCGAGCAGGCCGGCACAGGCATGCGCGCCGATGGGCAGCGCATCGCCCCGCGCGAGACGCCGGGCCAGCAGGACGGCGGCCATGCAGGGGATCTCCGGGCCGTGGTTGTCGTCGGCTGCTACGTGCCACGCGCGGCGTGCCGGCGCGCCCTGCGCATCCGTGCCTTCCACGCGCACGACCATGCCACCCAGCGCGGTACCGAGCGCGTCGAACACGCCGCCGGCCGAATGCAGCAGCGGCGCCAGCTTCTGCGGCGTGGGCAGCAGGCCCATGCGGTGCATGAACGCCATGAAGGCGAAGGCGTACTGCGCCAGTCCGACTTCGAGCGCGGCGCGGAACATCACCGACTGCACGCCGGCATAGCGTGCGGGAAAGAGCTCGAGATCGGGAATGTCGCAGAGCGCACCGCGGCGCGGCTTCATGCGCGCGAACTCGACCTTCACGGGATCGGCCCAGCCGGGCTGCTCGACCCACTTGCCCCCTTGCCATACGCGGATGGGCTCGCCGCAGTAGGCGAGCACGCCGGCCAGCGTGGCCTCGCCGCGCGGCGCGCCTTGCGCGGGCGCGATGCAGATGTCGATGCTGCGGATGCCTTGCCAGCCTGCCGTGAGATGGTCGACCACCGCCGAGGAAAGCGCCGGCACTGTGCTGGCCCCGCTGACGGCTGTACGGCCCGCATCGCGGAAGGCAGCGTCTTGCGCCGACGGGAAGTCGCACACGAAGCGCCGGCCATCGGCCAGGTCGATGTAGTGCGCGCCCGCCGCCGCGACGGCCTGCGGCACGCGGTAGTCCTGGTTCTGAAAGGGTCCGGCAGTGTGGATCACCAACGCGATGCCGAGCCTGCGCAGCGCGTCCGCGAGATCAGGCGCCTGCACGTCGATGCGCACACCGCGCGCGCCGCCGCCCAGCGACTCTGCGAACGCCGTGGCGCGCTGCGCATCGCGCCCCGCCACCAGCAGTTCAATGCCCGGATCGCCGGCCAGCGCGCGGGAGATGCGCGCACCGAAGTTGCCGTAGCCGCCGAGCACCAGCGTCTTCATGCCGCCGCCGCGTCGCTGCCCGCGACGTGCCCGCGCGTGAACGCCTCCTCGAAGATCGAGTAGCCCGACCAGTCGGCATGCGCGAAAGACAGCCGGCCTGCAACGATGCTGCCGCGATGCGCGGCATCCGGCGCGGTGCGCTGCGGGCCGATCTGCGCCAGCAGGCCGGGCCGGGGAATCGACATGGCGTGCCCGTAGCGTGTGATGTCGATGCGCGTCGCCAGCGATGGCAGGTCAGGATGCGGTGCCGACAGCTCCGCGAGCAGGTCGTCGCGCCAGCCGGTCCATGGACGCTCCAGCAGCAGCTTGCGGCCGTCGGCGGTGTCGTAGCTGCTCGGGCCCAGCGGCCGGTACCAGCTGAGCACCGTGCCGCGCGGCGTCGGGTCGAGCGACTGGTGGCGCGCGTCGACGTAGCCCAGGCCCTTGGTGCCGTAGATCACGTTGTCCCAGCTCGGCGCGGCGCCGGGCCTGTCGGCCAGCGGGCCACTCAGGTGCACGTTGGCCACGAGCCAGGGCGCGTAGCGCACGTGCGCGGCGGCGGTCTTCAGCACCTCGGGCGGATTCTCGACCACGCGCGCAGCGATGAACACGGGCAGCGCGACGATGCAGCGCTCGGCCTGCCAGCGCACGATCGATTTCGACGCCGCGTCCCACGCATCGACCTCGACGCCACCGCGCACTTCGGCGATGCGCGTGACGACCTGGCCGGTGCGCAGGCGCTCACCAAGCGGCCTGGCCAACTGCTTCGTGAGCCAGCCGTTGCCTTCGGGCCAGGTGAGGATGCCGTCGCGCTCGGGGCTCGAGTCGTTGACGCTGCCCGTTGGGTCACCGGGCGCATGGAAACCGTGCCGGCTCGCGAAGTAGTGGATGCCGGCCCAGGCCGACACCTGCCCGATGCCTGCGCCGTAGTCGTCGCGGCAGCAGTAGTCGAGGTACCAGCGCAGTTGTGCGTCGCTGAAGCCTTCGCCGTCGAGCCAGCTGGCGAAGTTGATGGCGTCGAGCGCCAGCAGTTCGGGCGTGACGGCGACCTTCAGTGTGGGAATGGCGAAGTGCGCGGCGTGCTGCAGCGCGTCGATGCGCTGCGCGAACTTGCGGTACTGCGCGAGCGTGCCTTCGCCCACGCCATGCATGGGCAGCAGGCCGTCCTGCCACTCGCCCTGGATGAACAGGCGCTCCTGCGGGCTGTGGCAGAGGGTGACCTCGTCGTATTCCCATCGGCCCGCCACGCGGCGGCGCAGGCCGAGTTCTTCGAGCAGGTCCTGCACCTCGCGTGCGTCGTCGCCGGGCACGGGCAGGTAATGCGCGCCGAGCGGGCAGGCAATGCCGTTGACGATGCCGCCGCGTGCGTTGCCGCCGGCGGTGTCTTCGAGCTCGATCAGCGCGAAGTCGTCGATGCCTGAAAGCCGCAGGGCGCGTGCGGCAGCGAGGCCCGCAACGCCGCCGCCGGCGATGACGACGCGCGTGCGCTTCACCGTGGCGGGCGACGCGCTGCGCAGTGCGCCATCGCGCATCGCATGGCCACGCGTGGCATCGATGCCGGTGAAGCCGCCTTCGATGGGCGGTGTCGGCGACTCGCAGCCCGCGAGTGCGAGGGCGCCCGCCGCACCTGCTGCCACGCCGAGGAATTCGCGCCGTTGCATGGTTGGCTAGTGCGCCATCACCTTGCCCCACTCCTGCTCGTAAGTGGTGACCAAGATTTGATTCGACAGCCGGTTCACTTCGGTCGGCACGCGCGCCATGTCGAGCGGAAAGTCGAACATCAGCGGCAGTGTGGAAGGCGACAGGAAGCGCAGGCCCGAAGGCAGCGCATCGGGCATGCGGTACGGCCGGCGGCTCGCGATGATGTAGCCCCATTCGCCGAAGCTCGGCACGTGCGCGTGGTACGGCGTGGCGCGCAGCCCGACCGACTCGATGGTGGTCGCCACGGTCCAGTAGCTCTTGCGCGCCACCAGCGGCGAAGTCGTCTGGATCACCGCGTAACCGCTGGCCGACAGGCGCTTTTCGAGCAGCGCATAGAAGCTGTTGGTGTAGAGCTTGCCGATGGCGAAGTTGGTCGGATCCGGAAAGTCGACCACGATCACGTCGAACATGTCGCCCGGCTGCTGCAGCCACTGGAAGGCGTCGGTGTTGACGATCTTCACCTTGGGCGACGAAAGCGAGTGGCCGTTGAGCGCAGCCAGCGTCTCGTGATCGGTGAAGAGTTTGGTCATGTTCGGATCGAGCTCCACGAGCGTGACCGACTCGACCGAGGGGTACTTCAGGATCTCGCGCACCGCCATGCCGTCGCCGCCGCCTAGCACGGCGACCTTCTTCGGCGCGCCCTGCGCGGCCATGACCGGGTGCACCAGCGCTTCGTGATAGCGGTACTCGTCGCGCTCTGCAAACTGCAGGTTGCCGTTGAGGAACAGGCGGTGCCCGAGCAGCCCGCGCGTGACCACGATGCGCTGGTAGGGCGAGGTGGCGCTGAAGACGATACGGTCCTGGTAGAACTTGTCTTCTGCCAGCGTGGTGATGTGGTCGGCCCAGACGAAGGCCGCCACCAGCGCGGCCAGTGCGAGAAAGCAGGCCAGCGCATGCGCGCCGACGCGGCGCAACTCATGACGGAACAACCACAGCGCCCACACCGCCACGGCCGCGTTCATGAAGCCGAACAGCAGGCCGGTGCGGATCATTCCGAGCTGCGGCACGAGGATGAGCGGAAACGCCACCGACACGGCCAGCGCGCCGAGGTAGTCGAAGGTGAGCACCTGCGACACCAGGTTCTTGAGCACGATGTTGCGCTTCAGGATGCGCATCACCAGCGGAATCTCGAGCCCCACCAGCGTGCCGACAACCATCACCAGGCCGTACAGCAGCAGCCGGAAGGCGCTTGGCACGTAGGCGTTGGCAAGAAACAGGATCGCCGGCAGCGCGCCGCCGATCAGCGCCACCATCAACTCGATGCGAAGGAAATGCGCCGGCAGTTGCCGGTCGAAATAGCGCGAGAGCCAGGAGCCCACGCCCATGGCAAACAGATAGGTGCCGATGATGGTGCTGAACTGCAGCACCGAGTCGCCGAGCAGGTAGGAGCTGAGCGCGGCCGCGCTCAGTTCGTAGACCAGGCCGCAGGCAGCGACCACGAACACGCTGGCGAGCAGCGCGATCTCTATGGGTTGCGGCCCCCGCGCATCCGGGGTGCGCGCGGGCAGGGCCGCGTCGTTCAATGGATTGCTGCGGCGACGATGATGCAGATGCCCAGGCTCATCGCGGCAACCACCAGCCCCAGCGCCACGTTCTGCTTCTCGACGATCTCGCCCCACAGGTCATAGGGCGTGATCTTGTCGATGATCAAAAAGCAGAGCCAGAAGATCACGACGCCGATCAGCGCGTACACGAGCGATCCGAGGACCACGCCCGGTTTCAGCCATTCAAATCCCATGGGGACCTCCAGTCGTAGTAGTGAGGTGAGAGTCAGACATCGCGTGCATCTTCGCCGTCATTTGTGGCCGCCGCCACTCGAATAGCCGCCATACGAGCCGCCCGAGCTGCGCGACGAACAATTCTCGACGCGGGGATCGCAGCGGGACGAGCAGGTGCTCAGGATGATCAGCATGATGATGATCACGACGATGATGAGGATGATGGTGCCGCAGCCCAGCCCGGAGGCGGCGCTCACGGGCAGCGCGTCGGCGCGCTTGAACATGTCCTTCTTGGTGTCGAGCTTGAAGGCGGTGGCCACCGCGCCGCTGTCGATCTTGCTGCCCGACGACCACGTCAGCTCGTTGGCAGAGCGCTCCATCGACAGCAGCGCGCCGCCGTTGGCGAAGTCTCGGTTGAAGGTTTTCTGCCCGCGCTCGACCTGCCAGTAGAACTCGCCCGCCACGTAGGTGGTCTCGGCGTTGTAGGCGTACTGCTGCTGGTAGCGCTTGCTGAGGTAGGTGGCCGTGCTGCCGTTCTCTGCCATCACCGGCGCGCCGGTGGTCGGCTTGACCATGCTCCAGCCGTCTTCTGCATCGACCAGGAAGCTGAAGCCGCGCTTCTTGTTGTAGAGCAGGTACTCGTCCCAGCCGAACTGCTCGTCGTCGCCGGGCTCGCTGCCCATGCGGTGCTGGAAGCCGACCACCTGCCATTGCGCGCCCTGCAGCTGGCCCATGCTGCCGAGCGCAATGAGCGGGCGCACGGGCTCGTCCTGCGTGGCGTGCCTGAGCTCTCCGCCGATGCCCTGCGACAGGTCGATGATGCTGCTGCACGAACGGCAGGTGATGCTCTTGCTGTCGGCCAGGTTGACGGTGACGGGCGAGCCGCAGTTGGGGCAGTTGAAGCTGCGGCCCTTTTCGTCCTTGGCGGATTCCTCGCGCAGGCCGGTGAGTTGCAGGTCTTCGAGCTGCACCGAGCGGCCGAGGTAGGCGCCGGGCGTCGCGGTGCCGTAGTCGATGCTGAGCACCAGCCCCTTGTCGTTGCGCAACTCGACCATCGCGAACGGCCGGCCGAGCTCGGGCAGGTGCGGCAGTTCGCCCTGTGCGGAGGTCAGCGCCACCTGCTCGTTCGAGGTAACGGTGTAGCTCTGGCCGGCGAAGGCGGTGGTGGCGCCCACGCGCAGTTCGTTCCATGGCGGCGCGGCGCGCTGCAGGTCGAAGGGCAACGCAAAGACGTAGGCCCCGTTGTCCTCGCTGAGGATCGCGGTACGGTCGCCGTCGAGCGCGGCGATCCACTCGGTCCAGCGGCCGCCCGGGTAGGTGTACTGCAGCCGGCCGATCAGCGTGAAGGGCTTGTCCTGGATGCGGCCGGCGGCAAACAGCTGCAGCGGGCTGAAGTCGTCGAACAGCTCGGCCATCTTGCCGGTGCGCGCGAGCGTGTCGCCCTGGCGCACGACGGTGCTCTGGCAATAGGGACAGACCGCGTGCGTCGATTGCGCCGAGCGGAATTCGACCGGCGCGCCGCAGCCGGGGCAGGGCGCGCGGTAGTAGCGTTGGTTGCCGGTTTCCTCAGCCATGGCGCATCAGCCATGGCGTGGACGGCCACGAGTTTTTCAAGCCAATGAGGCTTCCGACGCCCGTCGAACGGGCGTCAGGCGCTATCGGGAACATAGCGCCGGGTCAGACGAGCTTCTTGAGTAGTTCGACCTTCTTGGCGTCGAACTCTTCCTGGGTGAGGATGCCCTTGGTCTTGAGTTCGCCGAGCTTCTCGAGCGTGGTCATCACGTCGGTGGGGCTCACCACGGCCACGGCGGGTTGCTGCTGCGTTGCCGCGGCCTGCGCGGCCGCATTGGGGCTCAGGCCCTGCGCGAGGTTCTGCGCGAGCACCTGGCCGAGCGCCACGCCAGCGCCCAGGCCCATCGCGTCGCCGGCAATGCCGCCGCCATTGGCAGCGCCCTCGGCGAATTTGGGGATGGCCTGCGCCGTCTGGTACTGCATGAACTTGCCCATGTCGTTGCCGACCATGCCCATGCCGATCTTCTGGTCGAGGATCTTCTGCAGCTCTTCGGGCAGCGAGACGTTCTGGACCGTGATGTTCTCGAGCTTGATGCCGATCTTCTCGAACTCGGGCACGAGCTGCGCGGCAAGCGCCTGCGCGAACTGGATCTGGTTGGCCGCAAGGTCGAGGAAGGGCACGCCGCTGGAGGCGATGGCGTTGCTGATGTTCTGCAGCACCAAGCCGCGCAGCTGGCCGTCGAGGTCGGCCACGGAATAGATGTCGCGCGTGCCGGAGATTTCGGTGTGGAAGGCCTTGGCGTCACCGATGCGGAAGGAGTAGTTGCCGAAGGCGCGCAGGCGCACGGCACCGAAGTCCTTGTCGCGGATGGTGATCGGCTGGGGCGTGCCCCACTTCTGGTCGACCTGCTGGCGGGTGCTGAAGAAATAGACGTCGCTCTTGAAGGGGGACTCGAAGAGCTTGTCCCAGTTCTTCAGGTACGTGAGCACGGGCAGCGTCTGCGTCGTGAGCTTGTACATGCCGGGGCCGAACACGTCGGCCACCTTGCCTTCGTTGACGAAGACGGCAACCTGCGACTCGCGAACGGTGAGCGAGGCGCCGTTCTGGATTTCCATCTCCGCCATCGGGAAGCGCCAGGCCAGCGTGCCATCGCCGGTCTCGGTCCACTGGATGATGTCGATGAACTGTTTCTTGATGAAATCCATCAGGGCCATGGTTGCTCCTCTTCAGGTTTTTTCAGGTTTTATCCGAACTGTGCATATTGCCACAGCGACTTGACAGCGCACCCGTGCTTTTGGTCATGGTTGGCACCGGCCATGCGGTGTATGGCTTTACGAACCGAGGTCTACAATCGGCGCCCCCAGAAGAAGCGCCACCAGGAGCTACGGCACATGTCAGATTCGACCCCCTCGACCTCATCGACTCCCACGCCCGAAGACAAACGCGCCGAGTTGCGACGTGCCGCCCTCGAGTACCACGAGTTTCCCGTTCCCGGCAAGATCGCCATCGCGGCGACCAAGCAGATGGTCAACCAGCGCGACCTGTCGCTGGCCTACTCGCCCGGCGTGGCCGCGCCCTGCGAGGAAATCGTCAAGGACCCGGCCAACGCCTTCAAGTACACCTCGCGCGGCAACCTCGTGGCCGTCATCAGCAACGGCACCGCGGTGCTGGGACTGGGCGACATCGGCCCGCTGGCGTCCAAGCCGGTGATGGAAGGCAAGGGCGTTCTCTTCAAGAAATTTGCCGGCGTCGACGTGTTCGACATCGAAATCGACGAGAAAGACCCGGCCAAGCTGGTCGACATCATCGCGTCGCTGGAGCCGACCTTCGGCGCCATCAATCTGGAAGACATCAAGGCCCCCGACTGCTTCTATGTCGAGCGCGAGCTGCGCAAGCGCATGAAGATCCCGGTGTTCCACGACGACCAGCACGGCACTGCCATCACCGTAGCGGCGGCCATGGTCAACGGCCTGAAGGTGGCGGGCAAGGACATCACCGAAGTCAAGCTGGTGGCCTCGGGCGCCGGCGCCGCGGCGCTGGCCTGCCTGAACCTGCTGCTCAAGGTCGGCCTGAAGCGCGAGAACGTGTTCGTGACGGACCTGGCCGGCGTGGTCTACGAAGGCCGCACCGAGCTGATGGACGACGACAAGCGCCAATACATGCAGAAGACCGACGCGCGCACGCTCGCCGAGGTCATCGAGGGCGCCGACGTGTTCCTGGGCCTGTCGGCCGGCGGCGTGTTGAAGCCGGCAATGGTGGCCAAGATGGCCAAGCGCCCGGTGATCTTCGCGCTGGCCAACCCGAACCCCGAGATCTCGCCCGAAGACGCCCATGCGGTGCGCGACGACGTGATCATGGCCACCGGCCGCACCGACTACCCGAACCAGGTCAACAACGTCCTGTGCTTCCCGTACATCTTCCGCGGCGCGCTGGATTCGGGCGCGACCACCATCACCGACGAGATGGAAATCGCCGCGGTGCACGCAATTGCCGATCTGGCGCAGGCCGAGCAGAGCGAGCGCGTTGCTGCTGCCTACGTCGGTGAAAAGCTGTCATTCGGCCCCGAATACCTGATTCCGAAGCCCTTCGACCCGCGCCTGATGATGAAGATCGCGCCGGCCGTGGCCAAGGCGGCAGAGGAAAGCGGCGTGGCTACCCGTCCGATCAAGGACATGGACGCCTACCGCGACAAGCTGCAAAGCTTCGTCTATGCCTCGGGCACCACGATGAAGCCGATCTTCGAAACCGCCCGTCGCGCGGCGAAGAAGCGCGTGGCGTACTGCGAAGGCGAGGAAGAACGCGTGCTGCGCGCCGCCCAGATCGTGGTCGACGAAGGCCTGGCCCGCCCGACGCTGATCGGCCGACCGGCCATCATCGCCCAGCGCATCGAGAAGTTCGGCCTGCGGCTGAAGGAAGAGCTCGACTACGACATCGTCAACGTCGAGCAGGACCGCCGCTACCGCGACTTCTGGCAAACCTACCACCGCATGACCGAGCGCAAGGGCATCACCGCCCAGGTCGCCAAGATCGAGATGCGCCGCCGCCTCACGCTGATCGGCGCGATGCTGCTGCACAAGGACGAGGTGGACGGCATGATCTGCGGCACCTGGGGCACCACGCTGATCCACCTGCACTACATTGACCAGGTGATCGGCAAGCGCCCCGGCGGCTGCGAGAGCACGCCGCAGGACGTGCCGGTGTACGCCTGCATGAACGGCCTGCTGCTGCCCGACCGCCAGGTGTTCCTGGTCGACACGCACGTCAACTACGACCCCTCGCCCGAGGAACTGGCCGAAATCACGACCATGGCGGCCGAGGAAATGATGCGCTTCGGCCTGAAGCCAAAGGCGGCGCTGCTGTCGCATTCCAACTTCGGCACCAGCAACGAGCCCAGCGCCATCAAGATGCGCAAGACGCTCGACCTGCTGCGCGTGCAGGCGCCCTGGCTGGAAGTGGACGGCGAAATGCACGGCGACGTGGCGCTGGACAGCAAGCAGCGCGCGGTGGTCATGCCGCACAGCGCGCTGGCGGGTGACGCCAACCTGTTGGTTTTCCCGAACATCGACGCGGCCAATATTTCCTACAACCTGCTCAAGACGGCGGCAGGCGGCAATATCGCGATCGGCCCGGTTCTGCTTGGCGCGGCCAAACCTGTGCACATTCTCACGGCAAGTGCGACTGTTCGGCGCATCGTGAACATGACAGCCTTGACAGTGGCTGACGCAAACGCCGAGAGATAAGCCATTTGGCGAGAGTGGCCGCCAACTTAAAGCGCCACTCGATCCCCTCGCGACTGCTCAAACTTTGAGCAGTCGCTTGCTATTTTCGCCAGCGTGGTGCACACTCGCGGGCTTGAATTTGCGGGTTAACCCGACGTTGATCGCCGATTCGAACCCCCCGCTCTTTTCTTGTGGTGCCCCATGGCGGCTTACGCCTCGATCACGTCCTCTGTCACAAAGTTTGCGCTCACCAGTCTGATGCTGGTGGCGTTGACGACGGGGGCCGAGGCCCGCGGATGGTTCGGCGCCGGAAAAACGTCCACCGAGGAAACGATCGCTCTGTCCGAATTGCCGGCACAGGGTCAACGAACCTACCAGGCCATCCTGAGTGGCGGTCCCTTCCGGTATGACAAGGACGGCACGGTGTTCGGCAATCGCGAGCGTCTTTTGCCACCCGCACGCCGCGGCCACTACCGCGAGTACACGGTTACGACGCCCGGTTCGCGCAACCGTGGTGCACAACGAATCGTCTGCGGCGGTGAACAACGCACGACGCCCGAGGCCTGTTGGTACACCGCAGACCACTATGCGAGTTTCAGACGGATTGCGCCATGAGCGATGAAAACGACCTGAGCGGCGCCCCGAAGCGCCCCGAAGAAATGATGATGACTATGGAAAGACCAGCGGAGATGACCTTATCCCTTCGTGCCGTACGCCCGAACATCGTGCAATCGATCCGCGCGTTCCGCGTGAACGACCTGCAGGACGCGGCCAACGCGGCCGGCCAGCACTTCCTGTACGCCAACCTGGGCAACGCCCAGACCAAGCAGGACGTGCTCGACCTGATCGCGCAGCAGTTCACGTTCCCGGCCCACTTCGGGAAGAACTTCGACGCGCTGTACGACTGCATGACCGACCCGTTGCATAAATCGGGCCCGCAGCCAGGTTTCGTCATCGTGCTGGAGCAGATCCCGGCCAACGCCAAGTTCGACAAGGAAGCGCGCGAGCAGCTGCTCGACATCTTCCGCGACGCCTCGGACTACTGGGGCGACCGCAAGGTCCCGTTCCGGTGCTTCTATTCTTTTCTGTAGCCCGTTCTGCATCTACCAGCCAAGCAGAACGGGCGAACGAGGCTCAGCCGAACGCTGAAACCCTCGATGGCATCGAAGTGAACACCACCGCAACCGCAGCGGCAGCCTCCACCGAACCGGCCGGCGAAAAAATGCCGACCGACAAACTGGTCGACGTGTCGCCCCTGGCGCTGCGCATGAGCAGCCCCTTCAATGCGGGTTATTGGCTCGCCGCCGCATAAGCAAGCAGGCTTAGGCGTTTGCAGCCTCCGTTAAAAAGCCCGTCGCAGACGGGCTTTTTTCATGGGTTTCACGGGATGATGGCTTGGGCCAGAGCGACGTATTCGTCGACTGGCACTTCTTCGGCCCGCCGCTGGACATCGAATTCGCCAGCGAAGCCGTGCTCCTGCAGCCACTTGCCCAGCGTGTGGCGCAGCAGCTTGCGGCGCTGGCTGAAGGCGACCTGCACGATCTCCCCCAGACGGGCCGCATCGACCGCCGGCGGCGTCGCCAGCGGCACCATCCGCACCACGGCACTGTCCACGCGCGGCGGCGGGTCGAAGCTATCGGGCGGCACGAACAGCACGTTCTGCATCTCGTAGCGCCACTGCAGCATCACGCTCAGGCGGCTGTAGTCCGAGGTGGCGGGCCTGGCCACCATGCGGTCGATCACTTCTTTCTGCAGCATGAAGTGCTGGTCGGCGACCAGATGGGCACTACCCAGCAGGTGAAACAGGATAGGCGTGGAGATGTTGTAGGGCAGGTTGCCCACCACGCGCAGCGGCTTGGCCGGGAACCTGGCGGCCAGTTCCGCAAAGTCGACCTTCAGCACATCGGACTCGATCACGTCGAGCTGCGCATGCTCGCGCAGGCGCTTGGCGAGGTCGCGGTCGAGCTCGATCACGGTAAGGCGGCCCAGCCGCTCGACCAGCGGCTGCGTCAGCGCCGCGAGCCCCGGCCCGATCTCGACCATGGCGTCGCCAGGCTGCGGCGCGATCTCGCGCACGATCGCATCGATGATCCCCCCGTCGGACAGAAAGTGCTGCCCGAACCGCTTCCTGGCGATGTGTGCCATCGAATCAGGATTGCGGTGGGTCGCGGTATTCGACGTAGGCGCGTGCGCGCACTTCCTGTACCCAGGTGGTGAAGGCCTCCTCTACGCGCTGTTCGCGCAGCGCGGTGCGCGCAGCTTCGCGCTGCTCCGACTGGCTGAGCTTGGAATCGCGGCGGCCGACCACCTGGATCAGGTGCACGCCGAAGCGCGACACCACGGGATCGCTGATCTGGCCCGGCGCAAGCCGGTCCATGGCTTCCTCGAACTCCGGCACGAACTGGCCCGGGCGCGACCAGCCGAGGTCGCCGCCGTCCTTGGCGCTGCCGTCCTGCGAGTTGTCGCGGGCAAGGCCGGCGAAGTCGGCAGTGCCGGCCTGCACGCGGCGCTTGAATTCGGCCAGCTGCGCAACCGCCTGCGCCGTGGTACGCTTGGGGTCGTTGAGCAGCAGGATGTGGCGCACTTGGGTCTGCGTGACCGTGGCGTCGCCCGACCCGATCTGGGCCTTGGCGATGACCTTGAGCACGTGGAAGCCGGCGCTGGAGCGCACGGGCCCGGCGATGCCGTTCACCGCGGTCGATTGCGTGGCCTCGACGAACAGCGACGGATAACGGTCGGCGCTGCGCATGCCGATGGCGCCGCCGTTGGCGCGGTCCGGCGAATCGGAGTTCTCGCGCACCAGCTTGGCGAAGTCTTCGCCGGCACGAGCGCGCTGGGCGAGGTCCTGTGCCTTCTTCTGTGCCGCGGCCACCTGGGCGTCGGTGGCGTTCTCGGGAACGGCCACCAGCACCTGCGCGAGGTTGAGGTTTTCCAGCGCCGCGTTCTTGACGGATTGATTGCGCTGGTCGCGCAGGTATTCGTCGGCCTCGGCGTCGCTGATCTTGACCTTCGACTCGACCTCGCGGTCACGCAGGCGCGTGAGCAGCAGCTGGTCGCGCAGGTCGTTGCGGAAGTCCTGCTGCGCGATGCCTTCGGCGGCCACGCGGCGGCGCAGCTCGACCAGGCTGATCTCGTTCTGACGCGCCACGGTCTGCTCGGCCTGGTCGATGGCTACGTCGTCGACCTTGATGCCGTTTTCCTTCGCGAGCTGAAGCTGGGCACGCTCCGTGATCAGCCGCTCCAGCACGAGCCGGGTGAGCTCGCCGCGGGGAACGCGCTCTGCGTCCGGGTTCTCCTTGATCAGCCGCGACACACGCGTCTGCACGTCGGTGTTGGTGATGGGCTCCGAGTTGACCAGCGCGACGATGAATTCAGCCGAGCGCTGCACGGGCGCCGCGGCAGGCGCCGTCGACGGCCGCGCGGCCGGCGGGCCCAGGCGCGGTCCGGCGCGCATGATGTCCGTGATGCCGGTGCCGGAGCGGAAGCCCTGCGCACCCGACGTTGCAGCCACTGCCGCGAGGCAGCCCAGGGTGATGATGGAACGGATGTATTTCATGGCGTCGCTCAGTCAGTCGTCTCAGTCGTAATTGGTGAAGCGGCTCGGCGCTTCGCCCGGTTGGCGCAGGGGTTCGTAGCGCTGGATGTTCTGCCGCAGGGCCTGCATGGGGCTGGAGCCGATGCTGGAGAAGCCGACGAATTCGAGCTGGAACATGATGCGGGTGTTCGCCGTCACCTGGCCCGTGGTGATGCGCTGCAGCACCACGCGCCCGATCCAGCAGCAGCCGTCGTACTCGAAGCCGAGCACGCCGTCCGTGAGTTTCTTGTCCTGCAGGCTGTAGTTGAGCCGGCCGACCGCATACCAGCGTCCGCCGCCCTGGCCCTTGCCGGGGCCGAGGTTCTTGCCCTTGTCGCCCCACAGGTCGTTGATGGGCCATTGCCAGCCCACGTCGATCGACTTGCTGCCGTCGGTCGCGGTCGGGGTGCTGGGCGCCTGGTAGCGGAAGGCCGCGCTCAGGTTGTGATACGGCTCGGGGTTGTAGCGCGCGCTGATGGCCGAGCGCTCCGACTTGCGCGTGTCGGGGTTGTACTGCACGAGGGTGTCCAGGCTCCACTTGGGCGTCCAGTTGATCTGGGCGCCCACGAGCAGGTCGCTCGCGCGGTCGGTCACCGGCGTGCCGCCGGGCAGCGTGACCTTCTGGTCGCTGAAGCGCAGCCGCTGCGCGATGCCGAAGCGCGCGGCCTCGACGCCGGTGGCCGGATCGATCAGGCGCGAGGTCACGCCGAGCGTGAGGGCATTGGTGTCCGAGACGCGGTCGCCGCCCGAGAACGCGTTCTCGGTGTAGATGGTCGCGAAGCTGAAGTCGTTGGCCGCCGAATCGTAGTTCGGCAGCATGCTCTGGTTGCGATACGGCGTGTAGACGTAGTAGGCACGCGGCTCCAGCGTCTGGCGGAAGGCGCGTCCGAAGTAGTTGGCGTCGCGCTCGAAAGTCAGGCCGCTGTCGAGGCTGAAGGTCGGCACCGCCCGGTTGCTGGAGGTCGGGAAGAAATACAGCGAGCTCGGGTTGTAGACCTGGCCGTTGACGTACTGGGTACCGTTGACCGTGACCGTCGGAATGGACGACTGCGGCAGGTAGTAGTTGTACGAGGCCGCGTTCAGCATCAGCTTGGGGATGACGAACGAGCTCGGCGTGATGAACGGGCGGCTGATCGAGGCGACGGCCATGGCACGGTCGCCGTCGGGCTGCGATTGCTGGGTGGCGTCGTAGCCGAGCTGCGACGGCAGGATCGTGTTCACGCGGAAGTGCGTGTAGTCCAGGTTCAGCGAAACGTCGAAGCCGTGCCAGTCGTACTTGTTGTAGTTGGCCGTGATCTGCGGCATCTTGTCGTACGCCGGCACGATCGGCGACAAGTCGTACTGCAGGTTCTGGTACTTCAGCGTGCGGACGATGCCGCTCCAGTCGCCCTTGCTCCAGTTGAGCGATGCATCGTTGGGCAGCTGGCGCTGCGCGAGCGACGGCGTGCGCGTGAAGTCGCGCCAGTAGTCGTTGTCGCTGACCCGGTTGATGCTGATGTTGGCCGACAGCGAGTCGAGGCCCAGCGCCTTGGCATCGAAGTCCTGGTGATGCGTGCCCCACACGCCCCAGCGCTTGGTGCTGCCGAGATCGGGGTAACGCTGGCCCATCAGGCGGTCGCTGCCCATCAGGTCGAAGCGGATCGTTCCGTTGTACCCCTTCTCGAGGTAGCGGAACTCGTTGCTGAAATTGATGCCGCGCTTGCTCATGATCGTCGGCGTGATCGTGGCGTCGCGGTTGGGCGCGATGTTCCAGTAGTACGGCTGCGCGATCTCGATGCCGTTGGTGTTGTCGATGCCGATGGTGGGCGGCAGCAGGCCGCTCTTGCGCTCGTTCGACAGCGGGAAGCTCACGCTCGGAATGGGCGGCGTGGTGATGCCCATGAAGCTCAGCCGCGCATTCTTGGCCACGCCCTCGTTTTCCTCGGTGTCCGTGGTCATCGTGGTCGCGGTCAGCAACCAGGCCGGCATCCAGCCCGGGAAGTCTTCGCGGCGGCAGGTGGTGTAGGTGGCTTCGCGGGCGATCGACACGTTGGCGTCGACGAAGTCGATGCGCTTGGCCTCGCCGTGCGCTTCGTTCACTAGGAACTGGTAGCGCACGTTGTTGAAGAAGCCCTCGAAGGTCTCCAGCTTGAGCTGCAGCTCGGGGCCTTCGTACACGTTGCCGGCCTGGTTGACGCGCACGTTGCCCGTGGCCTTGGCGCGGTCGTCGGGCTGGTAGTACTCGAGCCGGTCGGCGGTGATGGACACGGCGCCGCGCCGCAGCGTGGCGTTGCCCTCGACCACGGTTTCCAGGTCGGGCCGGCCGGAGATGCGGTCGCCGGTGACGATGCTGGGCATCTGGCCGCGGTCCGCGGGCGTCAGGGTTTCGGTCAGCAGCGGCGTGCGCTTCAGCGTGAGCGGGGCGTCGAAGTTGCCGGCCGTCTGCGCGGAGGCGCCATGTGCGTGCATCAGGGCCAGCGACAAAACAGCCAGCGGTAGCGGCGGGCGCGAGCGCCGCGGGGCGACACGACGTCGGTTCATCAGGCCTCCCGCCCAGCCGTTCCGAGGAAAGCGGTCGACTCGCCCGGGAAGGGCAGCGAGCGCACAAGGTGCCAAGCGTGAGGGCTTTGGGTCGTAGGCATCGGTTCGGAACGAAAAATCGTCGGGGGACGGCGCGGCAGGCCGGCGGGTTGCAGGGGCCGGCAGCAACCCGCATCGGCCGGAAGCCGGCCAAGGGGGATTGCCGCGCCAGGCGGATTTGTAGAATCGATTATCCATGACAGCATCCCCGCCTCCGGCCTCATTAGCCCCAAGCCCCGCCGAGACCATCCTCTGGACTGATCCGCAGCGGGCCGAAGTGTTCCGGGGCTGGCTGGCCGCCATCGCGCCTGCCCACCGGTTGTTGCCCGACACCGTGCGGCTCGCCTCGGTCGACGCGAGCTTCCGCCGCTACTTCCGCCTCGACACCGCCGACCCCGCCGCCCCCACGCGCATCGTGATGGACGCGCCGCCGGACAAGGAAAACAGCGCCCCCTTCGTCCAGGTGGCGCAGCTGATGGCCGGCGCCGGCGTGCTCGCCCCCACGGTGCTCGAATGGGACAAGCCGAACGGCTTTCTCCTGCTCGACGACCTGGGCCGCCAGACCATGCTGGACGTGATCGATCCGGCGAAGCCCGACGCGAGCCGCCCGCTCTACGACCAGGCCATCGACGCGCTGATCCGCTGGCAGTTGGCCTCCAAGCCCGGCGTGCTGCCCCCCTACGACCGGGCGCTACTCGAACGCGAACTGTCGCTATTCCCCGAGTGGTACATCGGCCGCCACCGCGGCATCGCCGTCGAAGGCAAGCTGAAGGAGCGGCTCGAGCGCAGCTTCAAGCTGATCGTCGACAGCAACCTGGCGTCGCCCGCCGTCTACGTGCACCGCGACTTCATGCCGCGCAACCTGATGATCGGCAACGGAGCAGCGCTCGGCGTGCTCGACTTCCAGGACGCCGTGTACGGCCCCGTCACCTACGACATCGCCAGCCTGATGCGCGACGCCTTCCTGAGCTGGGACGAGGAGTTCGTGCTCGACATCACCATCCGCTACTGGACGGCTGCGCGCAAGGCCGGCCTGCCTGTCGACGAAGACTTCGGCGCCTTCTACCGCGCGGTCGAGTGGATGGGCCTGCAGCGCCACCTGAAGGTGGCCGGCATCTTCGCGCGCCTCACGCTGCGCGACGGCAAGCCCAAGTACCTGGCTGACACGCCGCGCTTCATTGCCTACATCCGCGCCACCGCCAGCCGCTACATGGAACTGACGCCGCTGCTGCGCGTGATCGACGAAATCGAGGGCACTTCGGCCATCACGGGCTTCGCCTACGGCCGTGTCTGAAGGAAAACTGAAAAAGCACCACCCTGTGACGGCCGTACAACGGTCGCTCGCAGCTATCGATTTCATAGCATGCCGCGTTTTCACTGTTCCGTGCCGCTGAGCGCCGGCGTCAGCCTGGCGTTGCCGCCCGGCGCTGCGCGCCACGTGCAGGTGCTGCGGATGCAGCCCGGCGATGCGATCACGCTGTTCGACGGCGCGGGCGGCGAATATGCAGCCACGGTCGAGCGCATGGGCCGCAGCGACGTCGCTGTGGCCGTCGGCGCCCACCTGCCGGTGGAGCGCGAAGCGCCTCGCGCCGTGCACCTTGCGGTCGGCATGCCGGCCAACGAGCGCATGGACTGGCTGGTCGAGAAAGCCACCGAGCTCGGCGTTGCGAGCATCCAACCGCTGGCCACTGCCCACGGCGTGCTGCGCCTGTCGGGCGAGCGCGCCGAGAAGAAGCGGGCGCACTGGGAGGCGATCGCGGTCGCGGCCTGCGAGCAGTGCGGGCGCAACCGCGTGCCGGTGATCCATCCGGTGCAGTCCTTCACGGGCTGGCTCGAAACCAATGAAGCCTCGGCCGTGCGCCTTGTGCTGAGCCTTGCCGAGGGCACACGCAGCCTCGCCGACACACTTCAAGCCCCGAACGACCAAGGCGTGACTGTATTGAGCGGCCCCGAAGGCGGCCTGAGCAGCACCGAAGAACAGCAGGCCATCGCCCGCGGCTTCGCTCCCATCACCCTCGGCGCGCGCGTGTTGCGCGCTGAAACGGCGGCGCTGGCCGCGCTGGTGTCCCTGGCCGGACTCTAGGCAGGGCCGCGAGGTGGGTGTTTTCCGCGACGCGCACGCGGAAAGCTTGGGAAACAATCGTTACTTCATTAAGACAAAAGAAGGACTTTTGCCGATGTCCCGCCTGCCAAGCGTTCTGCGCCTTGCACCTCTCGTTATTGCCGCGCTGCTGTGCGCCACACAGGGCGCGCTCGCCCAGAGCCAGGCCGTCGCCCCCACGCCCGCGCAAGTCAGCCCCGAGGTCGACAAGGCCTACACCCAGCTGATGGCCTCGCCCGCCATCCAGAAGCTGCTCGACGCGGTCAAGGCCGACCATGAACACTCGGTCGAAGACCTGAAGATGCTGACCGAGATCGAGGCGCCGCCCTTCAAGGAGCACAAGCGCGCCGAGGCGTTTCTCGCGCGCATGAAGGCGCTGGGACTGACGCACGCGAAGATCGACGCCGAAGGCAACGTGGTCGGCCTGCGCAAGGGCATCGGCGGCGGCCCGAAGCTGCTGATCTCGGCCCACCTCGACACCGTGTTCCCCGCCGGCACCGACGTGAAGGTGAAGGAGCACGACGGCCGGCTGCACGCACCCGGCATCGCGGACGACACGCGCGGCCTGTCGGTGCTTCTGTCGTGGCTCAAGGTGCTGAACGAAAACAAGATCCAGACCGTGGGCGACCTGATGATCGTCGCCAACGTCGGCGAGGAAGAACTCGGCAACCTGCGCGGCATGAAGGCCATCTTTCGCGACAACCTCGACATCGACGGCATGGTGGGGCTGGAGCCGTCGTCGCCGGGCGCGGTGCTGGTGCTCGGCACCGCGAGCCACCGCTACGAAGTCACGTTCCAGGGCCCGGGCGGCCACAGCTTCGGCGCGTTCGGCCAAGTGCCCAGCGCCATCCACGGCATGGGCCGCGCCATCGCGAAGATCGCCGATATCCGCACGCCGAGTTTCCCGAAGACCACCTTCACCGTCGGCACCGTGGGCGGCGGCACTTCGGTCAACACCATCGCGCCAGATGCGCGCATGGCCATCGACATCCGCTCCGACGACATGGCCTCGCTTCTCGAAACGGAGAAGAAGATTCTGGCCGCCATCGACGAAGCAGTGGTCGAGGAAAACAAGCGCTGGAACGTGAGCACGCTGAGCGTGAGCACCAAGCTCATCGGCGACCGCCCCGGCGGCCGCACGCCGCCCGATTCGGTGATCGTCGAGGCCGCGATCCGCTCGAACGCCGCCTTCGGCAACAAGACGCTGCTGCGCGGCGGCAGCACCGACGCCAACGTGCCGATCGCGCTGGGCATTCCTGCGATCATCGTCGGCGGTGGCGGCAAGGCCTCCGGATTCCATTCGTTGAGCGAGTCCATTGACGTGACAGATGCGTGGAAAGGCGCGCAGAATTCGCTGGTTACCGTGCTGGGCCTGGTGGGCGTGCAGGGGGTCAGCCCCGCATTGCTCCCCAAACGGACAGCGCGTACCAAGTAATTTGTCACGTTGCCAGTTCGAAAGTGGACGTGCCACTTTCTGCTTACGGTCCGCGGCATTTAACAATGCAGACGGTTCTGTCACACACCAAGGAAACAGCCATGGGATTGCTCGATTCGGTACTCGGTCAAGTGCTCGGAGGCGCTGCGCAACAGCAGCAACCGCAAGGCGGCGGATTGGGCGATCTGGGAGGCCTGGCCGGCGCGCTGGGCGGGCTGCTCGCCAACAACGGCGGGCAGGGCGGCCTGGGCGGTCTGGTCTCGAAGTTCGAGCAGGCCGGCATGGGCGACGTCATCGGCTCGTGGATCGGCAAGGGAGAAAACCAGCCGGTCTCGGGCGACCAGCTGCAGAACGCGCTGGGCAGCGACACCATCGCCAGCATCGCGTCCAAGCTCGGCATCAATGCGCAAACGCTGCTGCCGATGCTCGCCACCATGCTGCCGGCGCTCATCGACCAGCTCACGCCGCACGGCAAGGTCCCCGACCAGGGCCTGGGCAACCACGACGACCTGCTGGGTTCGCTCAGCGGTCTGCTGCAAGGCAAGCAGTCCTGAACTGACGGACTGCGTTCTCCAGGATTCCGGCGCCCGCGAGGGCGCTTTTTTTTGGCCCGTGCGTGTTGGCCGACAATCCCGCTGGCATCAATGGAGAGCAATGGCATGGCGGGCAGTCGCAAGTCGAAAGAAGAGGGTCTGGACGCGCAGCCCGATGGCACCGTGCGGTGGTCCAAGGGCATGCGCGAAGCGCTCGCACAGTTCAACGACCGGCCCTGCGGCCAGTGCGGCGGCTCGCTGCTGGACGAACGCAGCCTGGCCGACAGCCTCGACTTCTTTCGCCGCCACCGTTCCAGCTTCTATCCGCCGCGCGCCGCACGGCTGCGCATGCTCGACATGCACGGCGCCGCGGCAGCCGAGCTGTTCTTCGAGCCGTCCCCGCACAAGGAAGCCGTCACCGACCTGCTGGCCATCCACGACGCGGCCGTGGTGCGCTTCTTCGTGGCCCAGGTCAAGCAGATCGACTGCAAGAACGCCCTCGTCAAGCAGGCTGCCCGCTGGCCGCTGTTCGTGCTGCGCGAGCTGCTGTCGGCGAACCCGGCGCGACACCAGGCCGGCGCCGCGTTGATCCTGGAGTTGCTGGCCGCGAACCCCGAGTGGCAGCAACCGCTGGAGGCCTCCTGCGACGACAGCCAGCGCAAGACGCTCGCGCGCCTGCAGGAAGACAGCTCCGCCGGCGTGACCGATGCCGCCCCCGACGCCTGGCCCGCGCTGCTGCGGCGCCCGCCCTGGAAGAACCGGCAGGCGCTGCCCGTCATCCCGACGCTGGCGCTGCAGCCACTGCCGCCGACGGCGCTGCTGCACTGGAGCAATCTGCCGCCGCCGCAGTACCTGCAGGCCACGGGCGAATCGTCCGACTGGCTGACCCGCGAGCTCCGCGTCTCGCGCGAACGCGCCGACCAGTGGATGGACGAATTCGCGCGCAACCAGCCCAACGCACCCGCGGAGATCCGCGAGGGCGGCAAGGTGCACAAGGCCCTGTGGATGCTGGGCCTGCGCCCCGAGCTCATCGAGGCTGTCGCGGCAAACGGCCGCGAGATCGGGCCGGAAGACTTCGGCGAACCTCCGGCCACCCACTGGAGCGTTGCCGAATACATCTGGCACCTGCCCGAATCGCTGGCCATCGCAGTGTTCACGCTCGGGCCCGCGCCCGAGCTCTACATGGGCGATGTCTCGCGCATGCGCCCCATCCTCCATGCATTCGGCGCGGCCGCGCTGCCGGGACTGCCGCGCTTCCTCAAGCAGGGCTCGCGCGCGATGTTCGAGCTGGCATCGGTCATCGAATGGGACCCGCTCGCCGGCTGGATCGCCAAGGGCTTCCACACCAACCGCTGGGTCCGGCGCGAAGCGGGCGAGTGGCTTGCGCGTTACCCGGATGCGGCCGCGCGCGGCCTCGTTCCCATCGCGCTGGGCGAACCCGGCCCTGCGCACGAGGCGGCGCAAGCCGCGCTGCGCTGGCTGCACGATGCCGGCCACGCTGACGCGGTACGCCGGCAGGCGCTCGCCTATGGCGCCGAAGCCGCCGACGCGGTGGCGCAGCTGCTGGCCATCGCCCCCGAAGAGTTGCTGCCCGACAGCCTGCCCGTGGTGCCGAAGACCCTGCCGCTGGCGTCACTGCCCCGCCTGATCCTCAAGCAAGGCGGGCTCGCGCTGCCGCAGGACGTGGTGCCCGACGTGCTGATGGCGATGATGCTCGGCAAGCCCGACGCACCCTATCCGGGGCTCGCCCCGCTGCTGGACACGCTCACTCCCGATTCCCTCGCGCGCTTCGGCCGCGCGCTGCTGGCCTGGTGGATCGGCAATGGCCGCCCGGCCAAGGAGCGCTGGATGTTCGCTTTGCAGGGCCGTCTCGGCGACGGCGAAACCGCCCGCCAGCTCTACGGCCTGCTGCGCCAGTGGCGCGCCGCGCTCGACCGCGTGCGGGCCTACGACGCGATGGTGATGCTCGGCGAAATCGGCAGCGACGCCGCCCTGATGCACCTGGCCGAACTCGCGCGCCAGACCCGCCACGACGACCTGCGCACCCGCGCCGACCGCATGCTCGGCGAAGTGGCCGAGCAGCGCGGCCTCAGCCTCGACCAGCTGGCCGACCGCACCGTGCCCGACCTCGGCCTCGACACCCGCGCGCGCCTGACGCTCGACTTCGGCCCGCGCAGCTTCGAGGTGCGCATGGACGACAACTTCCAGCCCGTGGTGCACGACGCCAGGGGCAAGGCACTCAAGACGCTGCCCAAGCCGGGCGCGAACGACGACGCCGGCAAGGCCGCCGCCGCAACCACCCAGCTGAAGGAGCTGCGCAAGCTGGCAAAGACCGTCGCCACCACGCAGATCAAGCGGCTGGAAGCCGCGATGTGCGCACAGCGCCGATGGGGCCCCGACGAGTTCATGCCCTTCTTCGCCAACCACCCCGTGCTGCGGGTCTTCAGCCGGCCGCTGGTCTGGGGCTTGTTCGACGCATCGGACAAGCTCGAAGGCACCTTCCGCGTCAGCGCCGAAGGCGAACTGGCCGACCTGCAGGACGACGCGGTGAAGCTGCCCGAGTCAGCGCGCATCGGCCTGCCGCATCCGCTGGAAATCACGGCACTCGACCCATCGCTGGCGACCGCATGGGCCGCCGTGCTGGCCGACTACGAAATCGTGCAGCCCTTCGAGCAGCTGATGCGCCCGGCCTTCGTGCTCGACGAGGCGCTGCGCACCCGCCGCGAACTCCCCCACTGGAGCGGCCGCGCCGTGTCGAACGCCGCCCTCATGGGCCTGGAGACGCGCGGCTGGCAGCGCGAGGTGGGTGACGGCGGCATGGTCAACAGCTTCAACAAGGCCGTGCCCGGCGGACGCCGCATCTGCCTGCAGCTGGAGGAAGGCTGGTTCGTGCAGGACAGCCCCGACGGCAAGGAGCTGCAGACCGTGCGCGCGGTGGCACTCGACGGCACCGAAGGCACGCTGGGCGAGCTGCCGCCGATCGTCTTCAGCGAAATCGAGCGCGACCTGCAGCGCGCGATCCGGGAGACGGCGCCATGAACCGCAACTTGTGGCTGCTCGCCATCTGCCAGGGCCTGCTACTGACGAACAACGTGACCTTCATCGCCATCAACGGACTGGTTGGGCTGGCCATCGCGCCGCACGGCTGGATGGCGACGCTGCCGGTGATGAGCTACGTGGTGGGCGGCGCGCTCAGCACCGGGCTGGTGGCGCGCACGCAGCAGCGCTTCGGCCGGCGCGGCTCGTTCCAGATCGGGCTGGCGGTGGCGGTGGCATCGTCGCTGCTGTGCTGCTTCGCGGCGGTCACGAAGAACTTCTGGCTGCTGTGCTTCGCCACGGTGGTCGCGGGCTACTACAACGCCAACGCGGGGCTCTACCGCTTCGCCGCTGCCGAGCTGGCGGCGCCGGCCTGGCGCGAGAAGGCGGTGTCGATGGTGATGGCGGGCGGGCTGATCGGCGCTGTCGCCGGGCCGAACCTCGCCACGCGCGAAGCCTTTGCGGTGCCGTTCGCCGGCGCCTACGTTGCGCTGGCGCTGGTGGCGCTGCTGTCGATGGCAGTGATGCACTTCATCGAATTCCCGGCCGCGCCCACGCGCAAGGAGGCCGCAGGCGGGCGCCCGCTGGCCGAGATCATGCGGCAGCCGGTGTTCATCGTGGCCGCCGCCGCGGGCGCGCTTGGCTACGGCGTTATGAACCTGCTGATGGCCGCGACGCCCATCGCGATGCAGATCTGCAGCCTGCCGTTTTCCGATGCCGCGCTAGTGCTCGAATGGCACGTGATCGGCATGTTCGCGCCGGGCTTCTTCACCGGGCACCTGATCCGCCGCTTCGGGGCGCTGCCAGTGATGGGCGTGGGGCTGGTGCTCAACCTCGGCTGCATCGCCATCGCGCTCTCGGGCGTGGAGCTGCATCACTTCATCGTCGCGTTGTTCCTGCTGGGCGTGGGCTGGAATTTCCTGTTCACCGGCAGCACCACGCTCTCGCTCACGGCCTACACCGCCGAGGAGCGCGACCGCGCGCAGGGCGCGCTCAACTTCTGCGTGTTCGCGACGCTGGCGCTGACCTCGTTCGCCTCGGGCGTGCTGGTGACCACGCAGGGCTGGCGGCTGCTGAACTTCGGTTCGCTGGTGCCGGTGGTGCTGACTGGCGCGGCGCTGATCTGGCTGGCGCGCGTGCGCGCCGTCAGGCCAGCGGCGGAAAGCGCCGGTTGAGCCAGCTTTGCAGGGCCGCGAAGACCGCGTCGGCTTCGAGTTCGTTGAAGATCTCGTGGTACAGCGTGTCGAAGCAGTGCGCCTCGACCTTGCCGCCTGATGCCGCGGCCGCAACGAAGGCGCGGCTGGCGGCAGGCATCACGAGGCGGTCGTCGCCCGCATAGAGAAGCAAGGTAGGCACGGGCCAGTTCGCAGCCCGCTGCTGCACCGTCTCGCCTTCGTACGCGAGAAAGCGCGCGAGCCGGCTGCCGATGCGGTCGTGCGTGAGCGGATCGTCGCGGTAGGCCTGCACCACCGCCGGGTCATGCGAGAGGTAGTTGTCGTCGAGGCCGTTGCCCACGCGCAGGTTCGGCGCAATGCGCGGCAGCACCGCGAGCAGCGCCTTCTGGAAACCGCTCAGGCCCGGATCGAGCCCTGGCGAGGAAAGCACCAGCCCATCGACCTGCCGCACGCCACGCGCCACCAGGCTCGCGGCGACCAGTCCGCCGAGGCTGTGCCCCAGCAGCACCAGCGGCAGGCCGGGGTTCTCGCGGCGTGCATCGTCGATGACCAGCGCGAGGTCGTCGACCAGCCGCAGTCCGCTCGGCAGGCCGCCGCGCGCACCGGTCGATTCGCCGTGCCCGAAGTGGTCATGCGCCCACACGGCGAAGTTCCATTCGTGCAGGCATTCGGCGAGCGCGTGATAGCGGCCCGCATGCTCGCCGAGCCCATGGACCACCACGATCACGGCGCGCGCCGGGCCGGGCGCCGGCAGCCGGCGCAGGGCGAGCGTCTCGCCGTCCGGGGTCGACAGCGAAACGCGCTGCGGCAAAGGCAGCGCCTCGCTCAAGCGGCCACCGGCTCCGATGTGGCCGCGCGATGCGCTGCCGGTAATGCGGCGATCACTTCGGCCACGGCCGCGGTGAGCTTCTTGGCGTAGGGCACGTGCAGGAACTCATTGGGGCCGTGCGCGTTGCTCTTCGGGCCGAGCACGCCGCAGACCATCATCTGCGCCTTCGGGAAGCCGGCGCTGAGCATGTTCATCAGCGGGATCGTGCCGCCCTGGCCGATGTAGCCGCACGATGCGCCGAAGTGCGCCTGCGAGGCCTTGTTGAGCGCGTCTTCGAACCACGGCGTGATGGTGGGTGCGTTCCAGCCGGTGGCGCCGCCGTTGCTTTCGAAGGTCACGCGGGCCTGGTAGGGCGCGTTGTCTTCGAGCAGCGTCTTGAGGTTCTGCACCGCCTCGGCCGCATCGACCAGCGGGGGCAGGCGCAGAGACAGCTTGAAGGCGGTGTACGGACGCAGCACGTTGCCCGCATCCTTCAGCGCCGGAAAGCCTTCGGCGCCGGTCACCGACAGCGTGGGCTTCCAGGTGCGGTTGAGCAGGGCCTCGACCGGATCGGTGGTGGTCGGCAGCGCGAACATGGTCGAGCCGCCGCAGTCGTAGTGCGCCCACGGAAAGCGCTTGTAGACCTCTTCGCCGAGGATGGCGGCGGTGGCCCTGGCCTGCGCCAGCCGGTCGGCCGGCACTTCGCAGTGGAAGCTCGCGGGCAGCAGGCGGCCGGTGGCGCTGTCTTCGAGGCGGTCGAGCACCTGCCGCATGATGCGGAAGCTCGAGGGCACGAGGCCCGATGCATCGCCGGAGTGGATGCCTTCGGTCAGCACTTCCACCTTGAGCGTGCCGCTGGCCATGCCGCGCAGCGAGGTGGTGAGCCACAGCTGGTCGTAGTTGCCGGCGCCGGAGTCGAGGCAGATCACCAGTTCGACGTTGCCCAGGCGCGGACGCAGCGCGTCGACGTAGGGCAGCAGGTCGTAGGAGCCGCTTTCCTCGCAGGTCTCGATCAGGCCGACGATGCGCGGGTGCGCCGCGCCCTGGCTCTTGAGCGCCTGCAGCGCGGCGATGCTGGCGTACACCGCGTAGCCGTCATCGGCACCGCCGCGGCCGTAGAGCAGGCCGTTCTCGTACTTGGGCGTCCACGGGCCGAGGTCGTTGCGCCAGCCGGTGAACTCGGGCTGCTTGTCGAGGTGGCCGTACATCAGCACTGTCTCGCCCATGTCGGTGCCGGTGGCCGGCACTTCGAAGAACAGCACCGGCGTGCGGCCTTCGAGGCGCACGATCTCCAGCTTCAGGCCCTCGACCTTCTGTGCCTCGACCCAGGCGGCGGCGTTGCGCAGCACGGTCTCGAGGTAGCCGTTGGCCGACCAGTCCTTGTCGAAGCCGGGCGACTTGGCCGGGATGCCGATGTAGTTGGTGAGTTGCTTGAGGATGTCGCCGTCCCATTGGGCGGTGACGTCGGACAGGGCGCGCTCGGCGTCGAGCGTGCCGGCGGGCATTTCGCGGTGCAGGGGGGCGTTCATCGGTGGGTTCTCCGCGGGTGACGAAAAGGCGCATTTTGCGCCTTGAGGCGACCGCGCGTAGAGTGCGGGCGATCTCAACCCGGAGGGCCATGTGAGCAAGGCAAACATCAAGGTGGGCATAGGCGGCTGGACCTACGAACCCTGGCGCGACAACTTCTATCCCAAGGGGCTCGCGCACGCGAAGGAGTTGAACTACGCGAGCCGCAAGGTCAGCGCCATCGAGATCAACGGCACCTACTACAGCACCTTCAAGCCCGAGACCTTCAGGAAGTGGCACGACGACACGCCGGCCGACTTCATGTTCTCGCTCAAGGCCTCGCGCTTCGCGACCAACCGCAAGCTGCTGTCGGGCGCGGGCGATTCGATCAAGCGCTTCATCGACAGCGGCGTGGCCGAGCTCGGCGACAAGCTCGGGCCGATCGTGTGGCAGTTCATGCCGACCAAGCAGTTCGATGCGGAAGACTTCGAGGCTTTTCTCGCGCTGCTGCCGAAGAAGGAGGGCAGCCGCGCGCTGCGGCACGTGATGGACGTGCGGCATGAGAGCTTCATGGTGCCCGCCTACAAGGCACTCGCGAAGAAGCACAAGGTGTCGACGGTGTTCACCGACGCCGACAAGTTTCCGTCCTTCGAGGAGCCCGAAGGCGATTTCGCCTATGCGCGGCTCATGATGGCCGACGCCAAGCTCAAGACCGGCTACGCGCCGAAGGCGCTGGACACCTGGGCCGAGCGCGCGCAGGGCTGGGCCGCGTCGCCGAAGAAGCGCGACGTGTTTGTCTACTTCATCAATGGCGCCAAAGAAAAGGCACCGGCCGCGGCCGGTGCCTTGCTGGAGCGCTTTGGGTGGACCCCGCCGAAAGCTTGACGGGCTTCAGGCTGCGGAGTGCAGCGACGGCTTGGCGCCGAAGCTGATTTCGCCGGAAAGCTGGCCGCCTTCCTCGATCACGATCTTGCCGTAGCGGATCTTGCCGGTGACCTTGCCGGTCGAGTGGATCACGAGCTTTTCGCGCACCGTGAGGCTGCCGTCGAATACGCCGCGGATTTCGGCGATGTCGATTTCGGCCGAACCCTTGAACTCGCCCTGTTCGGCGATCTGCATCAGGCGCGAGTCCATGGTGGCCTCGACGAGGCCTTCGACGACGAGCGTGTCGCAGTCGGTGATCTCCACGCCCTTGAGCTTGATGTTCGGGCCGACGGTGAGCTTGCTGCCGCCTTCCTTGGCGGCGGCAGATGCTGTAGCAGCAGCGGCGTTCAGTCCGCCTTGCTGTGCGGTCAGCGACGAGGGATTGACGGGGGTTCCGGAGAGATTGGTGCCCGAACCGACGAGCGGCGCGGGGCGGGATGTCAACGAGTCGGTGTCACGATCACGCTTGCCGAAGAAGGGGGACTGTGTAGCCAAAGGGGAGCTCCTCAAGAAAGGGACTATCGTAAGAACGCACTCATGGCCTGCGGCACTTCATTGCGCAAGAAGCGTAACTGAATAAATCGACTGTGGACATGACAATGCGGCGTCATGAGCCTCCCGAACTCCGAAACTCCTTCCACCGCGCAGGCCGCGCACCCCTCGCGCGCCATTTCGTCGGCCACCGACTCGCGCTTCGACAAGCCCGCGCACGGCTGGCGGCGTACGCTGTTCACGGTGATCTTCGAGGCGGATACGCGCGCGGGCCTGATGTTCGACCTGGCGCTGATCGCGGTGATCGTGACCAGCGTGCTGGTGGTGATCCTCGACAGCGTGCAGTCGATCCGCGAGCAGTGGCGGCCGCTGTTCAATGCGCTCGAATGGGTGTTCACCATTCTCTTCACGCTGGAGTACATCGCGCGGCTGTGCTGCGTGAACAAGCCGCTGCGCTATGCGCTGAGCTTCTACGGCGTGATCGACCTGCTTGCGCTGCTGCCGACTTTTCTGGTGGCCTTTGCGCCCGAGATGGCGTACCTGATCGACGTGCGGGTGCTGCGCCTGTTGCGCGTGTTCCGCATCTTCAAACTATCGCGCTACTCGGTGGAGTACCGCGCGCTGGTGTCTGCCGTGGCGTCGAGCCGGCGCAAGATCACGGTGTTCGTCGGCTTCGTGATGCTGGTGGTGCTGGTGATGGGCACGCTGATGTACGTGGTCGAGGGGCCGGTGCACGGCTTCACGAGCATTCCGGTGGCAATCTACTGGGCCATCTCGACGATGGCCACGGTGGGCTTCGGCGACCTCGTGCCCAAGACCGACCTGGGCCGTGCGATCGCCTCGGTGATGATGCTGCTGGGCTGGGGCGTGCTCGCGGTGCCGACCGGCATCGTGACCGCGGAGATGGCGCGGCGCGGGCCCGACGACGAGGTGGTGCCGGTGGCACCGCGCGGCATTTTCGCGCTGACTGCGCCTGCGCCCTCAGCACCTGCGAAGCGCGTTACGCCTTCGGCCAGACGACGCGCCCTTGCGCAGCATCGTCGAGACGGGCGATGAAGGCATCGGCGTCGGGCTCGGGGAGCGAGAAGGCGAAGGCCACATCGTCGCCGTGCTGCACATCGTCGAGCACCGCGCCGGCAGCGACGAGTTCGCGCCGCACGAGTCCTTCGAGCGCATAGGGCACCGAGCAACCGAGGCTGCGCTGGCGCACCAGCGGCACGAGCTCGGCGCCGAGCAGGGCCTGCGCAACCGCGTCGGTGTAGGCCCGCACGAGGCCGCCCGCGCCCAGCTTCACGCCACCGAAGTAGCGCACCACGGTCGCGAGCGCGCCTTCGACCTGCTGGTGGCGCAGCACCTCCAGCATCGGACGGCCGGCCGTGCCGCCGGGCTCGCCATCGTCGTTCGCGGCCGACTGGCCGCCGGCCATCAAGGCCCAGCAGACATGCGCGGCCGCGGGGTGTTCGGCGCGCAGCGAGGCGACCACGGCCAGCGCGGCCGCGCGGTCAGCCACCGGCTGCACGCAGCCGATGAAGCGGCTCTTCTTGATGAGCAGCTCGCTGTGGACCGGCTGTGCAAGCGTGAAGCTCATCCGGTGGTGCGCTCCAAAGGGTTCAGCCGCCGCCGCGCTCGAACTTGAAGACCGCCGTGCTGGCGCGCGCGTTGGGCAGCCAGCGCACGTCGCGCCCGTCCTGCAGGCCGAAGGCGTCGAGCACGCGCAGGTTGTTCTTGCCGGCCAGCACTTCGAAGTCCTTGAAGGTGCCGACGCGGATGTTGGGCGTGTCGTACCACTGGTAGGGCAGGCGGCGCGTCACCGGCATGCGGCCGCGCGCCACGCTCAGGCGGTTGGGCCAGTGCGCGAAATTGGGAAAGGCGACAACACCGATGCGGCCGACGCGCGCGGTCTCGCGCAACATCACTTCGGCATTGCGCAGGTGCTGCAGCGTGTCGATCTGCAGCACCACGTCGAAGGAGGCGTCGTCGAACATCGCCAGGCCTTCGTCGAGGTTGAGCTGGATCACGTCGACGCCGCGGCGGATGCACTGCAGCACGTTGCCGTCGGCAATTTCCACGCCGTAGCCGGTGCAGCCGCGCTCGCGCTGCAGCAGGTCGAGCAAGGCGCCGTCGCCGCAGCCGAGGTCGAGCACGCGCGAGCCTTGGGGCACGAGCTCTGCGATCAATCTTTGGTGTTCGAGGTCGCTCATTGGAATTCCTTGGCGACGCGCTCGAAGTACGAGCGAACCACGCCCATGTAGCGCACGTCGTCGAGCAGGAAGGCATCGTGGCCGTGCGGCGCGTCGATCTCGGCGTAGCTCACGTTGCGGCGGTTGTCGAGCAGCGCCTTCACGAGTTCGCGGCTGCGCGCGGGCGAGAAGCGCCAGTCGGTCTTGAAGCTCACGAGCAGGAACTTGGCCGTGGCCTGGGCCAGTGCGGTGCTGAGCTTGCCGCCGTGGCTGCGCGCGGGGTCGAAGTAGTCGAGCGCGCGGGTGATCAGCAGGTAGGTGTTGGCGTCGAAGTATTCGCTGAACTTGTCGCCCTGGTAGCGCAGGTAGCTTTCGATCTGGAACTCGACGTCCTGCGTGGAGTAGCGGTAGTCGAGCCCCGCCACCTCGCCCTCGACAGCGCTGCGCAGGATGCGGCCGAACTTCTCGTTCATCACGTCGTCGCTGAGGTAGGTGATGTGGCCGATCATTCGCGCGATGCGCAGGCCGCGCTTCGGGATCACGCCGTGTTCGTAGAAGTGGCCGCCGTGGAAGTCAGGGTCGGTCACGATGGCGCGGCGCGCGACTTCGTTGAAGGCGATGTTCTCGGCCGTGAGATTGGGCGCGCTGGCCACGACCACGGCGTGGCGCACGCGACTGGGGTATTGCAGCGTCCACGACAGTGCCTGCATGCCGCCGAGGCTGCCGCCCATGACGGCCGCGAGCGTCTGGATGCCGAGCGCGTCGAGCAGCGCGGCCTGCGCGTCGACCCAGTCTTCGACCGTGACCACCGGGAAGTCGGCGCCGTAGACGCGGCCGGTGGCGGGGTTGACGTGCATCGGGCCGGTCGAGCCAAAGCAGGAGCCGAGGTTGTTGACGCCGATCACGAAGAAGCGGTCGGTGTCGACCGGCTTGCCGGGGCCCACCATGTTGTCCCACCAGCCCTCGGAGCGGGCCTGGCCCTGGTAGACGCCCGCCACGTGGTGCGAGGCATTGAGCGCATGGCACACCAGCACGGCGTTGCTGCGCTCGGCGTTCAGGGTGCCGTAGGTTTCGTAGGCGAGCGTGTAGTCGCTGATCGACGCGCCGCTGCGCAGGGCCAGCGGGCCTGCGAACTGCATCGACTGCGAGGTGACGACCAAAGGTGGTGACGACGACATGAATGAAAAAACCCGGCCTCGCCAAAAACGAGCCGGGTCTGCCGCGCCTGTCTTTAGCTGAATTTATAAAGCGCCCGCAAGCTGAAGCAAATCGGCGCAAGGGGCAGTATATCGCCCCGTCGGATTACCAGCCGACGATCATGATGATGCCCAGCACCAGGAAGATCGCGGCCGAGATGCCGTGCACTAGCTTGATCGGCACGCGCCGCACGATCTTCTCGCCGAGCCACACCACCGGCGCGTTGGCCAGCATCATGCCCAGCGTGGTGCCTGCGACCACCCAGAAGTAGTCGTGCGTGAAGCGGGCGGCAAGCATGACGGTGGCGATCTGGGTCTTGTCGCCCATCTCGGCGAGGAAGAACGCGATCACCGTGGTGCCGAAGACGCCGAACTTCGACGCGCCCGGGGCATCGTCGTCGTCGAGCTTGTCTGGAATCAGCATCCAGACGGCCATCGCAATGAACGAGCCGCCCAGGATCCAGCGGAGCACCTCCGGTCCGAGCCAGCGCGTGATGTAGTTGCCGACGGCACCCGCCAGCGCGTGGTTGATGATGGTGGCGGCGAAGATGCCCAGGACGATGGGCCACGGTTTCCTGAAACGGGCGGCGAGCAAGAGAGCCAGGAGTTGGGTCTTGTCGCCCATTTCGGCGAGCGCAACTACGCCGGTTGCAACGAGAAAAGCTTCCATGATGGATGTGGGGTTCCTTGGGCCGAAGGACGCAATTGACCGTGCAACACCTTCGGCCATATTCCCGAAGTTGCACGGTCAAAGGTCTCGCCAGGTGTGTTAACTGCACGCGCCATGTCCTGTGTGGGGCAGGACAAGTCTGTTGACGCGGGCCCTTCTCGCAAATCGGAAGGCGGCTACTCCCCAATGACGGGGCGAATTCTACATGTAGCGCCAAGGACCTCGCCCAAAAATGCAAGTAGGCACTAGCTTTCCAATAGTTTTGACAGGTGCTACCTCAAGACGCAAATTCCCGCTTGCAATTCGGATATTTCACCCATAATGCACGAGCCTCCCTCTTCATTTTGGTCGGGGGGCAGTTCGGTGATCGGTCAGTTTCGCGCGACTCGACGGCTCTCGTTTGAGTGATGCTTTCGGGACTCCATCGCTTTTCTTGATGTGTTTATAGGAGTCCCTTGATGGGCAACAAACTGTACGTCGGCAACCTGCCTTACTCGGTGCGCGACGGAGATCTCGAACAGGCCTTCGGGCAGTTCGGCGCAGTGACCAGCGCCAAGGTCATGATGGAACGTGACACCGGCCGCTCGAAGGGCTTCGGCTTCGTCGAGATGGGCAGTGACGCGGAAGCACAAGCAGCAATCAACGGCATGAACGGCCAGCCCCTTGGTGGCCGCAGCGTCGTCGTCAACGAAGCACGTCCGATGGAAGCTCGTCCCCCGCGCAGCGGTGGTGGCGGCTACGGCGGCGGCGGTGGTGGTTATGGCGGCGGTGGTGGCGGAGGCTACGGCGGCGGTGGTGGCGGCTACGGTGGTGGCGGCGGTGGCCGCTCCGGCGGTGGCGGCGGCTACGGCGGTGGCGGTGGTGGCCGCAGCGGTGGCGGCGGTGGTGGTGGCGACGGCGGTTTCCGCAGCCCCTACGGCGCCGGTCCCCGTGGCGGTGGCGGCGGTGGCCGCTCCGGCGGTGGTGGTGGCGGCGGCTACGGTGGTGGCGGCAACAGCGGCTACTAAGCCCTGCGCTCTAAGGCACACAGACAAAAGGCTCCCTCGGGAGCCTTTTTCAATGGGCAATCGCCCGGCGCTTGTTGCTCAGGCTTCGCCGCTTCGCTTCTTGCGCTCGCGCCCTTGCACCGCCCGGTCGAGCACGGCGTTGGGCAGCATGCGCATGATCTTGGCGATCACGCCCATCTGCCAGGGAATCACGCGGTAGCTCGTACCTGCCTCGATGGCCCGCAGTGCCTGGCCCGCAAAATCTTCCGCCTTCATGAGAAAAGGCATGCCGTACCGGTTGCCCTGCGTGAGCGGCGTGTCGATGTAGCCCGGGCAGAGGGTGACGACCTTGACGCCGCTGTTGAACAGTTCGCCGCGCAGGCTCTCGCAGTACGCCACCACGCCGGCCTTGCTGGCGCAGTACGCGCCATGCCCTGGCAATCCGCGGATGGACGCCACGCTGCCGATGCCCACCAGCCGCCCGCTGCCGCGCTGCACCATCGCCCGCACGAACGGATGAAAAGTGGCGGCGAGGCCGACGTTGTTGGTGGCAAAAGTCTGCGCCAACACGTCGAGGTCGGAGCGCTCGGCGGTGTCGATGCCGACGCTGATGCCGGCATTGGCGATCACCACGTCTGGCAGCCCCTGCTGCGCGATGCAGGCGCTGCCGGCGGCGACGATGCTGTCGGTCTGCGCCACGTCGGCGCTGTAGATCCGGTAGCGGTCTGCGCTCAGTTGCCGGGCATTCGCCCACGCTTCGATTTCCCCCGTGCGCCGGGCGACCAGCGCCAGGCGGTAGCCCGCGTCGTAGAAGCTCGCGGCCAGCGCCTGGCCGATGCCACTCGATGCACCGGTGATGAAGACAAGCGGAGGCGTGGTCATGCAGGAGATGTCTTCTTCAGCGCTTCTTGGCGGGAGCAGGAGCGGCCGGAGCCGCCGACGGAATCAGCACGCCGCGCACCCGGCCGTTCAGGTTGGCCACGCCGCTCAGGTTGTCGTAGTCGAGCGTGTCGCCGGTGAACTGGTCGGTGCCGCGAATGAGCGTGACCGGCTTGTTCGACGTGACGCGTTCTGTGTCGACATAAGCGTGCAGGAACTCGCCGCGGAACTCGAGGCGCGGCGCAGGCTTGCCGTTCGGCCCCACCGAAGGATCGCGAATGACGATCGCATTGCCGAACAGCTGGACCTCGCTGCCATCGGAGTTCGACAGGCCGCGGTCGGCTGACCCGCGCGTCACCAGCCCCTCGGGCGACACGCTGCGCATGCGCACCTTGTCGATCTCGATGGTGTCGGTGTCGGGATAGTGCCGGCCCTCGACCCCGTGCAATTCGCTGCGCAGGTCGCCATTGGGCAGGAAGTTCTTGATGACGAACTCACGCATGAAGTAATCGGGCTCATGCGTGGGTGCGACCTTGGCCGTGGGTTCCAGCAGCTTGGGCGCGTTGCGCACCAGCCAGTAGGTGCCGAGCGCGACGGCGGCCGTGAGGATGATCGGCAGGTAGATCGTGGCGCGGTCGAGGACTTCGCGCACCATGCCCCATGCGCGTTTCACGTTGTTCATGTGGTCGGGCCCCGGGCAGCGTCGAGCATCGCGCGGTATTGGCCGCAGGCCGTGAGCAGCAGGTCGCAGAACTCTCGCGCCGCGCCTTCGCCGCCGCGCGCCTGGGTGACGTAGCGCGCGATGTTGCGCACTTCCGCATGGGCATTGGCCGGTGCCGCCGCGAAGCCGACGCGCATGAGCACCGGCAGGTCGGGCCAGTCGTCGCCGATGGCGGCGGCCTGCGCCCACGTAAAGCCGAGCTGGTCGAGCATGGCCTGCGCTGCGGGCAGCTTGTCTTCGGTGCCGTAGCGCACATGCTCGATGCCCAGCGCTTCGAGCCGCACGCGCAGCGGCTTGGAGTCGCGCCCGGTGATCACGGCCGGCACGATGCTGGCCTTGCGCAGCAGCTTCAGGCCGTAGCCGTCGAGGATGCTGAAGCGCTTGAGCGTTTCGCCGTGCTCGGTGAAGTACACGCCGCCATCGGTCAGCACGCCGTCGATGTCGAAGAAAACAATGCGCACGTCCTGCGCGGCGAGCAAGGTCTCGGCCTGGAACTCGAGCGGCATCAGATGACCTTCGCGCGCATCAGGTCGTTGGTGTTGATCGCGCCGACGATCACCCCCGCGCCGTCGATCACGAACAGGCGGGTGATGCCGCATTGCTCCATCAGCTCGGCGGCCTCCACCGCCAGTGCGTCGACGCGGATGGTGCGCGGGTCGCGGTGCATGACGTCGACCGCCTTGGGGCTGCGCAAATCGGCGCCCGCCTCGATCAGCCGGCGCAGGTCGCCGTCGGTGAAGATGCCCGAGGCGCGGCCGTCGGGCTCGATCACCGCGGCGGCGCCGAAGCCCTTGATGCTCATCGCGCGCATCAGCTCGCTGATGTTGGCCGACGGCGGCACGCGCGGCACTTCGTCGCCCGAGCGCATGACGTCGCTCACGTGGGTGAGCAGCTTGCGCCCGAGCGCGCCGCCCGGATGCGAGCGCGCGAAGTCTTCCGAGCCGAAGCCGCGCGCGTCGAGCAGCGCCACGGCCAGCGCGTCGCCCATCGCCATCTGGGCGGTGGTGCTCGCGGTGGGAGCGAGGTTGAGCGGGCAGGCTTCCTTGGACACGCCCGCGTCGATCACGATGTCGGCATGGCGGGCGAGGGTGGATTCGGGGCGGCCGGTCATGGCGATCAGGGGCACGCCCTGGCGCTTGACGACCGGCAGGATGACGGTGAGTTCGTCGACCTCGCCGCTGTTGGAAATGGCCAGCACCAGGTCGACCGCCTTGATCATGCCGAGGTCGCCGTGGCTGGCTTCGGCCGGGTGCACGAACATCGCGGGCGTGCCGGTGGAGGCGAGGGTGGCGGCGATCTTGCGGCCGACGTGGCCGCTCTTGCCCATGCCCATCACGACCACGCGGCCGCGCACTTCGAGGATCTTGCGCACCGCATCGACGAAGCTCGGGCCGACGCGGTCTTTCAGACCGGTGACGGCTTCGGCTTCGATGTCGAAGGTGAGGCGTGCCCGAGCGAGGATGGCTTCGGGGTCGACCACTGGGGCCGGGACGGGGCGGGAGCTCATCTGCGGATTTTACGGGCCGGCCGGCGCCCGGGATCACATGGCCCGGGGAAGCCCGGGGCACGGACATTGCTCTAGCATCGGCGCCTATGTCTTCGTTCGATCTCACGCTGTTGTATCTCCTGGCCGCGGTGATCGGCGTGGTGGCGTGCCGCTCCCTCAAGCTGCCGCCGATGCTCGGCTATCTGTCGGCTGGCGTGCTGATCGGGCCGCACGCCTTCGCGCTGGCGCAGAACACCGAAGGCATCCAGCACCTGGGCGAATTCGGCGTGGTGTTCCTCATGTTCGTGATCGGGCTGGAGTTCAGCCTGCCGAAGCTGCGCGCGATGCGAAAGCACGTGTTCGGGCTGGGCCTGCTGCAAGTGCTGCTGACGATGTCCATCGCCACGGTCGGCGCGCTGCTGATCGCCCGGCTGCTGCTGCCGCCGACATGGCAACTGGGCTGGCAGACCGCGCTGGCGCTGTCGGGCGCGCTCACCATGAGCAGCACGGCCATCGTGGTCAAGCTGATGGCCGAGCGGCTCGAACTCGAGAGCGAGCACGGCAAGCGCGTGATGGGCGTGCTGCTGTTTCAAGACTTGGCCGTGGTGCCGCTGCTGGTGCTGATTCCCGCATTGGGCGCGCCGCCCGAGGCGCTGGCCAAGGCGCTGGGCCTGGCGCTGCTGAAGGCAAGCTTTTTGATCGGCGTGCTGCTCTACGGCGGCCCGCGCATCATGCGCTGGTGGCTCACGCTGGTGGCGCGGCGGCGCAGCGAAGAACTCTTCATCCTGAACGTGTTGCTGATCACGCTGGGCCTGGCCTGGCTCACCGAACTGGCCGGCCTGAGCCTGGCGCTGGGCGCGTTCATCGCGGGCATGCTGGTGTCGGAGACCGAATACAAGCACCAGGTCGAGACCGACATCCGCCCCTTCCACGACGTGCTGCTGGGGCTGTTCTTCATCACCGTGGGCATGTCGCTCGACTGGCACATCGTGGTCGAGCGCTGGCTGCTGGTGGGCGTGCTGCTGCTGGTGCCGCTGGGGTTCAAGCTCGGGCTGGTGACGGTGCTGGCAAAGGTGCTCGGGGCTACCTCGGGCGTGTCGCTGCGAACCGGCCTCTACCTCGCGCAGGCCGGCGAATTCGGTTTCGTGCTGTTGACGCTGGCGCAGGAACGCAGCCTGCTGCCGCCGTGGCTGGCCAATCCGGTGCTGGCGTCGATGGTGCTGTCGATGCTGGCCACGCCTTTCATCATCATGTACAGCAACGCCATCGTGCGAAAGCTCGTGGCCAGCGATTGGCTGCAGCAGTCGCTGCAGATGACGAGCATCGCGCGCAAGACCATCAACACCGCGCAGCACGTGATCATCTGCGGCTACGGGCGCTGCGGCCAGAACCTGGCGCGCATCCTCGAACGCGAAGGCATTCCGTACATGGCGCTCGACCTCGACCCTGACCGCGTGCGCCAGGCCGCCGCCGCCGGCGACTCGGTGGTGTTCGGCGACGCGGCGCGGCTGCAGGCCCTGATGGCCGCGGGCCTGGCGCGTGCCAGCGCGGTGGTCGTCACTTATCTCGACGTGCCGGGCGCGATGAAGGTGCTGGCCAACACGCGCGCCCATGCTCCGCACGTGCCGGTGATCGTGCGCACGCAGGACGACCACGATCTCGAAAAGCTGCAGGCCGCAGGCGCCACCGAGGTGGTGCCCGAGGCCATCGAAGGTTCGCTGATGCTCGCGAGCCATGCGCTGGCGCTGGTCGGCGTGCCGATGCGGCGCGTGATCCGCGTGGTGCAGGACCAGCGCGATGCCCGCTACAACCTGCTGCGCGGCTACTTCCACGGCGCCGACGACGACAACGCCGACGAGATCGACCACGAGCGCCTCAACAGCTTCACCCTCAATGCCGGCGCGCGCGCGGTCGGCCAGACGCTGGAACAGGTGGCGCTGCACACGCTGGGCGTGCGCGTCGCCAGCCTGCGCCGCCAAGACGGCCAGCCGCGCGCGCTGGCCGACAACCCGGTGCTGTCGGACGGCGACACGCTGGTGCTGTCCGGCAAGCCTGCCGCGCTGGCCATGGCCGTGGAGCGGCTGCAAAAAGGCTGACGATCCGGCAGCCTTCGCTTCGGTCCCGGCCGATCAGTTGATCAGGCTCGGGTTGCGCTTTTCTTCTTCGAGTCGCTGCTGACGACGCACTGCTTCGCACTGCGCATGGGCCTTGAACTCGGGCTTCAGGCACTGCGCCGCCATGCACTGTGCCTTGGCGATGAAGTTGCGGTCGCCGCACATGGCCTGAGGCTCGGCAGGGGCGGCAGGTGCCGGCGGCGGAGCGGGAGCGGCGACCGGAGCAGCAGCGGGTTCAGGCGCGTTCGACGGCTGCACGGCGGCGGTCGCCTGCTTGCGCGGCTTGGCAACGGGCTTGGGTGCAGGTGCGGCTTCCGCGGCAGGCGGCGTCTCGGCTGGCTCGACGGGCTGGGGGTCCGCCGGCGCCGCGGGCGCTGCAGGCGGTGACGACTCGGTCGGCGGCGGCAGCGGCGGGGCCGCGGGAGCGGGGGCCTCGACGGCCGGCGCAGCCCCTTCGGCGGCGGCAGGCGCCTTGCGCGTCCCGTAGCCGTACCAGCCCGCGACGATCATCGCCACCGCAACCACCAGCAGGCCGAGCCACAGCAGGATCACGCGCTTGCGCGGCGGCCGTTCGACCGGTACGGACTGCCGGACCTTGGTCCGGCGTCTCTTCTTCATTTCGGGCTTCAAGGCCCAAGTCGACTCCAGCCCCGGCGACGCAGCGGGCGGCGCGGGCGAGCGCGGCAACCCGTCGTCGTGCACCATCAACACGGTCTGTGAGTGTTCGTTGCTCTGCCGCGCGGCGGGCGTCCGGCTGAAGAACGACGAGCGCGCGGGCGGCGGCGGCTCCTCCGGGTCGAACAGCGGCGCCGGAATGGTCGGCGCGCGCAACTGGGCGGGGGCGGTGGTGGCCCATTCGCGTTCAGGGCTCGGCGGCGGCGGAATCCGGTCTCCCGCGGCGGACAGCTTGACGCCGCAACTCCTGCAGAAATTCGCGCCGTCACGGTTTTCCGTGCTGCAGACCGGACAGATCAGGGCCATGGCTTACTTGCTGACTACTCTCTACTCTCGGGGTCCAGAACGGAAACTGGCTTGCTGGTCGACTATCCGGCGGCGGGCGATGGGGGTTTCGTCAGGTCACGGCGACGCGCTTGGAGCGGTGCGCCATGCGCTTGGCGATCACGGCGCCGAGCGCCATCGCGATCTCCAGCGCCATGTTGGGCTGGCGGTTCGACATTTCCGCAAAGCGGATCGCCGTGAGCCGCCACACGCGGCCCGCGCCAGTGACCACCACGTTGGCCGAATGCGGCTGCCGCGAGAAGAACGAGCCTTCGCCGACCACCGAGCCGGGCGTGAGCACGGCCAGCCGCATCTGCTCCTTGCTGCTGACACGGTGCACGCTGATGGCGCCGCTCTCGATGAAGAACACCGAGCGGTCGGGCGTGCCCTGCTCGATCAATATGTCACCGACGCCGGCATCGATGGGCTGCAGATAGCCCGCCAGCGTTTCCCACTGCTGGACATTGAACGTCAACGCAAACGCGTCGGTGCTCATGTTCTCCGCGATGGCGCGGCTCAGGTTCTGGATTGACATGTTTCTTCGGCCCCCGATGTGAGCCGAAGTATCCGCGATGGCCGCGAGGTTCGGCTACAACTGTTTACGTTTTTCAGGTCGCCTGTAGTTATTTACCAATGCAGAAGCGCGAAAAGATGACCCCCAGCAGGTCATCCGCGCCGAATTCGCCGGTGATCTCGTTCAGGGCGTTCTGGGCCAGCCGCAACTCTTCGGCCAGCAGATCGAGCAGCTGGGCCTGTGCCGCCAGGTGGCTGGCGGCCAGCGCCAGGTGCGTTTCGACCCGGGCCAGCGCCTGCACGTGGCGCGCCCGCGCAAGGTACACGCCCTCGGGCACGGCCTGCCAGCCGGCCATGGCCAGCAGCTGTTCGCGCAGGGCCTCGATGCCCAGGCCGGTCTTGGCGGACAGGGCGATGCCTTGCTCGGGGTGGGTAGCGGGCGCTGCGTCCTGCTTGTTCCAGACATCGAGCACCGGCACGCTCGCGGGCAGCTTCTGCCGCAGGCCGGCCAGGATCTCCGCATCGGCGGCGGCGTAGTCGTCCAGGTGCGCGCGGGTGAGGTCGTGCAGGAACAGCACGGCATCGGCGCTTTCGATCTGGCCCCAGGCGCGCGCCACGCCAATCTGCTCGACCTCGTCGCTGCTCTCGCGCAGGCCGGCGGTGTCGGCCACGTGCAGCGGCACGCCGTGGATCTGGATGGTCTGCGAGACCACGTCGCGCGTGGTGCCCGCCACCGCGCTCACGATGGCCAGCTCGGCACCGGCCAGTGCGTTGAGCAGCGAACTCTTGCCCGCGTTGGGCTGCCCCGCAATCACGACCTTGATGCCCTCGCGCAGCAACGCGCCCTGGCGCGCACGCTGCTGCACGGCGGCGAGTTGCGACTGCAGCCTTGCCAGCTGCCCGGTGGCATCGGCCTTCTGCAGGAAGTCGATTTCCTCTTCCGGAAAGTCGAGCGTGGCCTCGACCAGCATGCGCAGGTGGATCAGCGCGTCGCGCAGCGTGTGGATCTCGCGCGAGAACGCACCCGACAGCGAACGCCCGGCACTGCGCGCGGCGGCCTCGGTGCTGGCGTCGATCAGGTCGGCAATGGCCTCGGCTTGCGCCAGGTCGATCTTTCCGTTGAGAAATGCCCGCTGGCTGAACTCGCCGGGCTCGGCCACCCGCAGGCCGGGCAGGCGGGGGCGGCCGGTGACGGGGTCGGGCTCGGCCGCGGCTTCGAGGCAGCGCGCCAGCAGCAGCTGCAGCACGACCGCGCCTCCGTGGGCCTGCAGCTCGAGCACGTCCTCGCCAGTGAAAGAGTTCGGCGAAGGGAAGTGAATGGCCAGGCCGTGGTCGACAGGCTCGCCGTCCGCATCGCGGAACGGCAGGTAGGTGGCCTCGCGCGGCTTGAGCACGCGGCCACAGAGGGCTTCGATCAACGGCGCCAGCTTCGCGCCCGACACCCGCACGATGCCGACCGCCCCGCGCCCTGAGGCTGTGGCGACGGCGACGATGGGATCGGTGGTGCGGGCGAGCATGGGCAGATTCTTTCAGCAAAAAGGGCCGCTGACGCGGCCCTTCGTGGGATGGCTGGGGTGGTGTGCCGCTACTTGGTGCCGAGCACGCCCAGTCGCTTGTTGATGAACCACTGCTGCGCGATCGACAGCACGTTGTTCGTGATCCAGTACAGCACCAGGCCGGCCGGGAAGAAGATGAACATCACGCTGAACGCGAGCGGCATGATCCACATCAGCTTGGCCTGCATCGGATCGGGCGGCGTCGGGTTGAGCCAGGTCTGGAACAGCGAGGTGGCCGTCATCACGACCGGCAGGATGTACCAGGGGTCCGGTGCCGACAGGTCGGTGATCCAGCCGATCCACGGTGCATGGCGCATTTCGACCGACGACAGCAGCACCCAGTAGAGCGCGATGAACACCGGGATCTGGATCACGATGGGGAAGCAGCCGCCCATCGGATTGACCTTTTCGGTCTTGTAGATCCGCATCATTTCCTGCTGCATTTCCTGCGGCTTGTCCTTCAGCCGCTCGCGCATTTCCATGATCTTCGGATTGATGGCCTTCATCTTGGCCATGCTGGCGTAGGCCTTGGCATTGAGCCAGTAGAAGGCCGCCTTCAGCAGCACCACCAGCGCGACGATCGACCAGCCCCAGTTGCCCAGGATGCCGTGCAGCTGGTTCAGCAGCCAGTACAGCGGCTTGGAGATGATCGCGAAGATGCCGTAGTCCTTCACCAGGTCCAGGCCGGGGGCGATGGCCTCGAGCTTCTTTTCTTCCTCGGGGCCGGCGAACAGCGCGCTGTTCACGACCTGCGTGGCGCCCGGGGCGATCTTCGGCAGCGTGGCCACCATGGCAACGGTGAAGAGGTTGTCGCCCAGGTCCTTCACGCGGAACTCGCGGCGCAGCTGCTCGCTGGCCGGGTCGCCCTTGAGCAGCCAGGCCGACACGAAGTAATGCTGCACCATCGCGATCCAGCCGTCGTTGGCCGGCGGAGGCGGCTCGATCTTGCCCTTGGCGATGTCCTTGAAGTCGAGCTTGTGGAACTTCTTCTCGTTGGTGTACGCGGCCGGACCGGTGAAGGTGTTGGTGCCGAACATGGTGCTGGCGGCCACCGTGCCGTGGCGCAGCAGCTGCATGTAGAGCTGCGCGTCGCGCGGCTGGTCGCTCACGTTGACGACTTCGTGGCGCACGCCGATGGTGTAGTCACCGCGGTGGAACACGTAGGTCTTGATGTACTTCAGGCCGCCGACGGGGGCGCTCTCGAAGCCCACTTCCAGCGTGTTCTGGCCATCGGCCATTTCGCGCGGACCGGCCTTCGGCGTCATCGGCGTCAGGTGGTTGGGGAAGCGCTCACCAGTGTCGACCTGGTTCAGCAGGCCGGTCTGCGCGACGTAGCGCGTGGCGGACGAGCCGTTTTCGAACAGCACCACATGCTTGGTGCGGTCGGCTTCGTCGTACTTCAGCAGCTCGAGGTGGTTGACCGTGGCGCCTTCGCTGTCGATCGTTGCCTTGAACAGGTCGGTGGTCACGTTGACCTGCTCGCGCGGCGCGGCCGCGGCGGCTTGCGTGGGCACGGCGCCGGCGTTGCCGCTGGTGCCGGATGCGGTCGGCACGCCGTTGCTGGCTGCAGGTGCGTTGGCTGGGGCGGCGGCCGTGGCGGCCGGCTTGGTCGACGGCAGGAAGGTCGGCTTGTTGCCGTTGAAGACCTGCCATTGGTCCCACAGCAGCACCAGCGAGAACCCAAAAATCACCCACAGTATCGTGCGGCGGATATCGTTCATGACGAAGACTTCTTGTCGGAGGAGAGAAGAGACGAAAACAGCGATCCTGACTTGTCAGTGCGACGCTGAGATTTCGGTGGAACCGGATCGTGGCCGCCCTGGCACCAGGGCTGGCAGCGCGCGATGCGGTGCAGAGTCAGGTAGCTGCCCTTGAGCGCGCCGTGCACCTCGAGCGCCTCGATCGAATACACGGAGCAGGTCGGCGTGAAGCGGCACGACTGGCCGAGCCAGGGGCTCAGCAGCAGGCGGTAGGCCTTCACGAGGCCGATCAGCAGGCGTTTCATGGCGAAGAAGAAGGTGCCGCAGGCGCCGCGGGGGTGCGCGCAGCCCGCGCCAGCAGTTGCTGGAGCTCGGCGCGCACGGCGGCCTTGAGCTTGTCCGAGGTGGCGCTCACGAATTCCTTGCGGTCGAAACCGGCGCGCAGGCGCACCACGTGCGCAGCACGCGGCAAGGCGACGCCGGGAGCGGCACTCACGGCGTAGATCTGACGCTTGATGGCATTGCGCGTGACAGCACGACGCGCCCAGCGCTTGGGCACCATGGCACCCAGCCAGACGTCGTCGGACGCGAACAACGGCTGTGCGCTCGATGCGAGATCGAGCGCACAGCGATGCAATGCGAAATGAGCAGTGCGCGCCACGGTGGCACCTGCGAGGACGGCCTGGAATTGCGCGCGGGTCTTGAGCCGCTGCATGGAAGCCGGGCTGTGCACGTCATTGCCGGTTGGACCGGAAGCGCTGGCTGCGGGAGCCTGCGCTGACGTGTCGGCTGCTGGCAACGGCAGGTGGTCTGCCGTCAGACGGCTAGGCGCTTGCGGCCCTTGGCGCGGCGTGCGTTGATGACGGCACGGCCGCCGCGGGTCTTCATGCGGACCAGGAAGCCGTGGGTACGGGCGCGGCGGACTTTGGATGCTTGGTATGTGCGTTTCATGATGGTTCCAGATTCCCTGATTTCCGCATGAAAAAACCTGCGGGCGCTGGGGAGCGTGTTTCGGATGGCCCCCGAAAGACGCAATGAGGTTTTCAGGGAAACCCGCAATTATCGCAAACATTGGCCGCCGGAACAATCTTCGAGCAGATTTGCGGGCCTTTCGACATGCCGGCCAGCGTGTGGATAAGGTTTTGACAAGTTAGAATGCCGAGCGCCTTCCAGCAGAGAATATCCACAATACCTATACCAAAAATGCCCGAGGGTCTCATCACTTTTTCAAGCGCCCATGTCGACTGACGGCATCGGCGAAAGCCTGTGGCAGGCCTGCGTCGACCAGCTCGCGCAGGAGCTGTCCGAGCAGCAGTTCAACACCTGGATCAAGCCCCTGACAGCGCAGGTCGCCGACGACCTGTCGCGCATGACGGTGTTCGTTGCCAACCGCTTCAAGCTCGACTGGATCCGGGCCCAGTACGCCGGCAAGATCGCAGCCATGGCCGAGAAGATGTACGGCCAGCCGGTTGCCATCGAGTTAGCGCTCGCTCCGCGCGAAGTGCCCGTGCGCTCTGCACCCGTGGCCGTCATGACCGAAACGGACGTGCCGCGCGACGTGGCCGGACCGGGCGAGGAGCCGGCCGCGGCCGGCTTCAAGAACCGCCTGAATTCCGGCCTCACTTTCGACACCTTGGTCGAGGGCACGGCCAACCGCATGGCGCGCGCCGCGGCCATGCACGTGGCTGGCATGCCTGGCCATCTTTACAACCCGCTTTTCATCTACGGCGGCGTCGGCCTGGGCAAGACCCACCTGATGCACGCTGTGGGTAACCGGCTGCTGGCCGACAAGCCGGATTCCAAAGTTCTCTACATCCACGCCGAGCAATTCGTGTCGGATGTGGTCAAAGCCTATCAGCGCAAGACTTTCGATGAGTTCAAGGAGCGCTACCACTCGCTCGATCTGTTGCTGATCGACGATGTGCAGTTCTTCGCCAACAAGGACCGGACGCAGGAAGAGTTCTTCAACGCGTTCGAGGCCCTGCTCGCCAAGAAGTCGCACATCGTGATGACCAGCGACACCTATCCGAAGGGGCTGGCGGACATCCACGAGCGCCTGGTTTCGCGCTTCGATTCGGGCCTCACGGTGGCCATCGAGCCGCCCGAGCTTGAAATGCGCGTGGCCATCCTGATCAACAAGGCGCGCGCCGAATCGGCCGAAATGCCGGAAGAAGTGGCCTTCTTCGTCGCCAAGAACGTGCGCTCGAATGTGCGCGAGCTCGAAGGGGCGCTGCGCAAGATCCTGGCGTATTCGCGCTTCAACCAGAAGGAGATCTCGATCGCCCTGGCGCGCGAGGCGCTGCGCGACCTGCTGTCGATCCAGAATCGGCAGATCTCCGTCGAGAATATCCAGAAGACGGTGGCCGACTACTACAAGATCAAGGTCGCCGACATGTACAGCAAGAAACGCCCGGCCAGCATTGCGCGGCCACGGCAGATCGCGATGTACCTGGCCAAGGAGCTCACGCAGAAAAGCCTGCCGGAAATCGGCGAGCTGTTCGGTGGGCGCGACCACACGACGGTGCTGCACGCGGTGCGCAAGATCTCGGGCGAGCGCCAGCAGCTCACCGAGCTCAACCAGCAGCTCCACGTGCTCGAACAGACGCTCAAGGGCTGACCGCCGAATGTCATCAAGGGTGCCCCTCGCGACAGCGGAGAATGGCGTCTTACAGGCTGATTCAAAGAGATAGAGAAGAGGAAGAAGACATGATCGTTTTGAAGGCAAACCAAGACAAAGTCCTCGCCGCGCTGCAGTCGGTGGCGGGCATCGTCGAGCGGCGTCACACCTTGCCGATCCTGGCGAACGTGCTGATCCGCAAGACCGGCGGCCAGCTGCAGCTGACCACGAGCGACCTCGAAATCCAGATCCGCACCACCGCCGAACTCGGCGGCGACGAAGGCAACTTCACCACCACCATCGGCGCGCGCAAGCTGATCGACATCCTGCGCACCATGCCGGCCGACCAGACCGTGAGCCTCGAATCGAGCGCGAGCAAGCTGGTGCTCAAGGGCGGCAAGAGCCGCTTCACGCTGCAGTCGCTGCCCGCCGAAGACTTTCCGCTGGTTCAGGAAGCAGCCAATTTCGGCCCCGTGTTCAGCGTGCCGCAAAAGACGCTGAAAGACCTGCTCTCGCAGGTGTCGTTCGCCATGGCCGTGCACGACATCCGCTACTACCTGAACGGCATCCTGTTCGTTGCCGAAGGCAAGCAGCTGAGCCTGGTGGCCACCGACGGCCACCGCCTGGCGTTCTCGTCGGCCACGCTCGACGTCGAAGTGCCGCGCCAGGAAGTCATCCTGCCGCGAAAGACCGTGCTCGAAATGCAGCGCCTGCTGTCCGACGCCGAAGGCGCCATCGAGATGCAGTTCGCGAACAACCAGGCCAAGTTCAGCTTCGGCGGCATGGAGTTCGTCACCAAGTTGGTCGAGGGCAAGTTCCCCGACTACAACCGCGTCATCCCGAAGAACCACAAGAACACTGTCACGCTGGGCCGTGCACCACTGCTGGCCAGCCTGCAGCGCACCGCCATCCTGACCAGCGAGAAGTTCAAGGGCGTGCGCCTGAACATCGAGCCGGGCACGCTGCGAATCGCGTCGAACAACGCCGAGCAGGAAGAGGCGCAAGACGAACTCGACATCGACTACGGCGGCGACGCCATCGAAATCGGCTTCAACGTGACCTACCTGATCGACGCGCTGTCGAACATGGACCAGGACATGGTCAAGCTGGACCTTGCCGACTCCAACAGCTCGGCCTTGTTAACCATCCCCGAGAACGCATCTTTCAAGTACGTCGTGATGCCGATGCGTATCTAGAAAGAGCTTGATTCACCCCCAGGCTTGCCCACTTCGTGTGGCCGCCAACCCCCTGCAGGGGGCAATACCAGCGGCCCGGCAGAGCCGGTTCCGCGGTATTTCCAGAATGGAACAGCGTACCGCCCGGTTGCCGTGAGAGTTAGAGGAATATCCGAATGAGTGCTGAAGAAAACAAGCCCGACGTGCCCCACACCGAGCCCGTCTACATCCCCGAGATCGACACCGTGGCCCCCGACACCAGCTACGGCGAAGGCTCCATCACGATCCTCGAAGGGCTTGAAGCCGTGCGCAAGCGCCCCGGCATGTACATCGGCGACACCTCCGACGGCACCGGCCTGCACCACCTGGTGTTCGAAGTCGTCGACAACTCCATCGACGAGGCGCTGGCTGGCCATTGCGACGACATCGTCGTGACCATCCACAGCGACAACTCGATCTCCGTTACCGACAACGGCCGCGGCATCCCGACCGGCGTGAAGATGGACGACAAGCACGAGCCCAAGCGCTCGGCTGCGGAAATTGCGCTCACCGAACTGCACGCCGGCGGCAAGTTCAACCAGAACAGCTACAAGGTGTCGGGCGGCCTGCACGGCGTGGGCGTGAGCTGCGTGAACGCGCTGAGCGTGATGCTGCGCCTCGTGGTGCGCCGCGAAGGCAAGATCCACGAACTCGAATTCAGCCGCGGCTTCGTGCAGAACCGCCTGCTCGAGACGGTGAACGGCGTCGAAGTCTCGCCCATGAAGATCATCGGCGACACCGACAAGCGCGGCACCGAGGTGCACTTTCTTCCTGACACCCAGATCTTCAAGGAGAACTCGGACTTCCACTACGAGATTCTCAGCAAGCGCCTGCGCGAACTGAGCTTCCTGAACAACGGCGTGCGCATCCGCCTGAAGGACGAGCGCACCGGCAAGGAAGACGACTTCTCCGGCGCCGGCGGCGTGCGCGGCTTCGTCGAGTTCATCAACAAGGGCAAGACCGTCCTGCATCCGAACTCGTTCTACGCCGAGGGCGAGCGCCCGGCCGACACTTACGGCGGCATCCCCGGCACGCACATCGGCGTCGAAGTGGCGATGCAGTGGAACAGCGGCTACAACGAGCAGGTGCTGTGCTTCACCAACAACATCCCGCAGCGTGACGGCGGCACCCACCTCACCGGCCTGCGCGCCGCGATGACCCGCGTCATCAACAAGTACATCGAAGAGAACGAGTTCGCGAAGAAGGCGAAGGTCGAAGTCACCGGCGACGACATGCGCGAAGGCCTGTGCTGCGTGCTGAGCGTGAAGGTGCCCGAGCCCAAGTTCTCGAGCCAGACCAAGGACAAGCTGGTGTCCAGCGAAGTGCGCGCGCCAGTGGAGGACATCGTCGGCAAGCTGCTCACCGACTACCTGCAGGAACGCCCGAACGACGCCAAGATCATCTGCGGCAAGATCGTCGAGGCCGCCCGCGCCCGCGAAGCCGCCCGCAAGGCCCGCGAAATGACGCGCCGCAAGGGCGTGCTCGACGGCATGGGCCTGCCCGGCAAGCTGGCCGACTGCCAGGAGAAAGATCCGGCGCTGTGCGAGGTCTACCTGGTGGAGGGTGACTCCGCCGGCGGCTCCGCCAAGCAGGGCCGCGACCGGAAGTTCCAGGCCATCCTGCCGCTGCGCGGCAAGATCCTGAACGTCGAGAAGGCTCGCTACGAGAAGCTGCTCACCAGCAACGAAATTCTCACGATGATCACCGCGCTGGGCACTGGCATCGGCCGTGCCGGCGCGACCACCGCGGGCGGCGGCGCGGACGACTTCAACGTCGCCAAGCTGCGCTACCACCGCATCATCATCATGACCGACGCCGACGTCGACGGCGCCCACATCCGCACGCTGCTGCTCACGTTCTTCTACCGGCAGATGCCCGAGCTGGTCGAGCGCGGCCACATCTACATCGCGCAGCCTCCGCTGTACAAGGTGAAGGTCGGCAAGGAAGAGCAGTACCTGAAGGACGGCCCCGCGCTCGACGCCTTCCTGCTCAAGGTGGCGCTGAAAGACGCGAGCCTGCAGACCGGCGGCGCCAACTCCACCACGCTGAGCGGCGACACCCTGGGCGAGCTGGCACGCAAGCACCAGGTGGCCGAGGCCGTGATCGCGCGCCTGCGCAACTTCATGGACGCCGAGGCGCTGCGCGCCATCGCCGACGGCGTGGCGCTCGACCTCGACACCACGCCCGCCGCCGAGGCATCGGCCGTTGCGCTGCAGGCCAAGCTGCGTGAGCTCAACACCACCGGCATTCCGGCCGAGGTGAGCAGCGAGTTCGACGCGCGCACCGACAAGCCGCTGCTGCGCATCAGCCGCCGCCACCACGGCAACATCAAGAGCAGCGTGCTCACGCAAGACTTCGTGCACGGCGCCGACTACGCCGCGCTCGCCGAAGCAGCCAACACCTTCCGCGGCCTGCTAAGCCCCGAAGGCGCGCTGGTGAAGCGCGGCGAAGGCGAACGCGCCAAGGAAGAAAAGGTCGACGACTTCCGCCAGGCCATGAAGTGGCTCATCGGCGAAGCCGAGCGCGCCACCTCGCGCCAACGCTACAAGGGCCTGGGCGAGATGAACCCCGAGCAGCTGTGGGAAACCACGATGGACCCGACCGTGCGCCGCCTGCTACGCGTGCAGATCGACGACGCGATCGAGGCCGATCGTGTGTTCACGATGCTGATGGGCGACGAGGTGGAGCCGCGCCGCGAGTTCATCGAGCAGAACGCGCTGCGGGCGGCGAATATCGACGTGTAAGCCTGTAGGTTCTCAGAATAGATGCAAACATTCTCGCGACTTGCAAATCCGCCCGCTTGCCGCCGCAAGAGCCGAGTTGCAAGGATCCGGTAGGACTTCTCCAGTACGACGGGTCGGTCGGAAGGAGTCATCCTTCGACGCGCCGAGGCGTGCCTAGCTGAGTACGGGCGCCCAAATTTGTTTGTTGATGCCGGTTTGATGATGCGTTTTCAGGCCCTCTCCGCCTGACGTGCCAGCGCGGGCAGGACGGTGCCACGGCACGTAGCCGTGGTCGGTCATCCCGACGACGATCTTGTCGTAGTAGCGCAGCAGCCGCCCTTGCGCTTCCAGGCCGCCATCGTCTACGAATACAAGACCTATGACGGCCCTATCAGCGTGGCGCCTCATTGCATACCTGCTGCTCTCATTCCAGCGAGGGAGGACTTTTGCGACATCGCAAAGGTCAGAGGGGCCTGGCCCCGATCTCGAAGAGCACGAGGCGATGATCGCTACGGAGAACGAGTAAACATCCCCAATCTTAGGGATGTGCTTTTTCACCACAGCGTTCAGACTCGCTTGGTGGCGTGGGGGGTTAATCCTGTTCTCATGTCCGCTGTCCGTCGTATAAGCCGCCAAACTGGTGAGTGAGGGAGGAGTTCATGTCAGCAGTTCCCGCTTTTGTGGTGGAGTACTTCCTGCTGGCGAATGCAGGAGCTGAGTCGGTCGACCGCTTTACCCAGGACGGTAGTGTTGCATTGGACGTGTGGCTCGCGTACGCAGACCGCCGCACCGATAAGGCCAGAATCTTGGTGGCAGGCCCTCAGGGCGGCAGCACTACCCAACTTGCCGCTCGCTTGCATAGCGTCATTTCGGCGGCGCGCCGGCATCAACACGATCCGGAGGCTAGGCGCACGGGAGTGGCGGCACTAGATTCGTACGCTATAGCGAACGTCAACTTCCAGGAGTTGATTCACATAGTGCTGCCAATGACTGCGTGGTGGCAGCAACACAAGCTCACCGAAATTGCTGCACTGATTGATCACGACCGGCATGTGGTCCACGAGGCGGTCTACGCGCGGCTTTCTGGAGTCCTTCTCACTGATTTTCTTCAGACGTGCGAACCGAAGAACACGGAACTGGCCAAGCAACTGTACGACGCTGCTCCCGTTTTGGGTCTCATCGGGCTGTTCATTGCCGTGGATCGAGGAAACATCAGCCTGGATGGCTTTCCCTTATCCGGTCAGACGAGCTTCGGCATCGCCTTTGAGAAGTGGATGCTGGAGAGCATCAACGCCATCTCTCAAGCAGTTTTCCAAGAGCTTCTGGTGCGCACACCTGCATACAAACCGTCGGCGACGTTCAAGAAGCGTCGAGCCCTGATGAGAGAGGACTCAGAAGAGCAACTGGTTATTCAGCGCGTTTTCTGCGACCGACCGGCCGAACTGGCCGACTTCGACGCACTAGGCACAATCAAGGCGGACGCGGCAAAGCGCCTGTTCGACATGACATGCCGATCCATCACATGGGCAATCATTGATGCAGGAATTGACGGCAGTCACCCGGCATTCGCCGACCATGACGCGCCTGCCAAGAAATGGCATGACGGCAGGCCCCCGTCGCGGGTGCGCCGCACGTTCGATTTCACAAAGATTGAGCGCATACGGAGCTATGACTTGACGACCGAGCGCGAGGGCTCAACTGGCCGAAAAGCCGAAATCCGAGCGATTGTTGATGAACTTGTTCAGGTGCCCGGTCGAGATGACACGCCTGAGTTCAGGGAATTTGCTACGGAGAACCTGGAGCTCATCGCAGTTCAGCTCGATAACGAGCTCACTCCCGATTGGAAGCTGATTGAGCCGCTCATCGAACTTGACCGGCCGGACCTGGATTCGCTGTCTTCGGACCATGGTACGCACGTGGCAAGCATTCTCGGCGGGGACTGGCGACGGGAGTACGGGGTGGCGGAGGAGAAGCCCAAGCTCCTCGGAGTGTGTCCAGACATCAACCTCTACGATCTGAGGGTACTCAAAGGGCAGGGTGGCCTCGAGAACCTGGAGTCGTCCGTCATTTCGGCGCTGGACTTCCTCCGATACCTGAATTCCAAGAGCAATCAGGAGCCGATCGTGGCGGGGGCGAACATCAGCCTATCCATTCCCTACAGCCCCGGTACGTACGGCTGCGGGGTGACGCCAGTCTGTGTTGCAAGCGACCGATTAAGCGATTCAGGGGTGGTGGTCGTGGCCGCGGCGGGAAATCGTGGCTGGAGTCAACAAACGACCGGGCTAGCCGGAATGGTTTTTGGCCAAGCACTGTTCTCCACGGTCACGGACCCAGGGAATGCGCACCAAGTCATCACAGTTGGCGCCACGCATCGGCTGAAGCCACATCTGCACGGCGTGAGCTTCTTCTCGGGTCGCGGCCCCACTGCGGATGGCCGCATCAAGCCGGATGTGGTCGCTCCGGGAGAAAAGATTCGTGGAGCGGTTCCTGGTAGCGACGAGCGAACGAAGGATGGCACCAGCATGGCGGCTCCCTTCGCCAGTGGGGCGGCAGCGCTCCTGCTGGCCAGGCACCAGGAACTCCTAGGTTACCCGCAAAGGGTCAAGAAGATTCTCTGTGACTCGGCAACCGACCTTGGGCGAGAGAGGTATTTCCAAGGCAATGGCCTTGTCGACGTTCTGCGTGCGCTGCAATCCATTTGAGGGAGAAGTTCACATGCTTTTTAATCTTGAAGTTCTGCCGGCGCAGGAGGGCGACTGCCTCATCTTGCAGTGGAAAAACAAGACTTCAGAAGTGCACACCGCGGTCATCGACGGCGGACCGGGTCAGGTTTATGAAAAGAGCCTTCGTCCGCGGCTTGAAGAGCTTGCGGGTGGCGACAAGCTGATGCTGGATCTGGTGATGATTAGCCATGTCGACAACGACCATATCGTCGGCGTGATGAAAATGCTCGGTGCCATGAGTAAGGAAATCGAAGATGGCAAGGCGCCCAACGAGAGGATGCTTCGGATCGGACGACTCTGGCACAACACCTTCAACGACATTCTTGGCGACCAGCTGGACGCGTACTACGAGAACGAAGTGACGGCCAGTGTAGGTGGTGACTTCGGAAAGCTTGGGGGAAAGGCGCAGAAGGAGATTGCTAAGAAGCTGAAGGAAAAAGGTGAGAAGGCTGACGAAGCGGAGCACACCGCGGAGGATATTGCCGCCGTACTCGCTGGCCACGGCGAGTCGCGAAGCGTTCGAGACTCCTACACCTTTCTCAAAGGTAGGGGCGCTATCAAGTATTCGCTCAATGCACCCTTCAAGGTGAATGACCACCCTACGCTCATCGTGAGTCCTCGGGAGGCCATCGCCATTGAAGGACTCAACATGGCAATCTTTGGTCCACGTGCAGATGAGATCGAGGCGCTACAGAAGGCATTCGACAAATACATCAAGGACAAAAATCTGACTGCAGAAGCGGCGCTGGCAGCTTATGCCGACAAGAGTGTTCCGAATCTCTCCAGCATCGTTGCTCTTGTCGGCCTCGAAGAAGGTGGCAACCGAAAGACCATTCTGCTCACTGGCGATGCTCGAGGTGACAAGGTTCTCGAGAGCCTGGAGGAAGCGGGCGTGCTTGGCGACAAGCCCATGTTTGTGGATGTCCTAAAAGTGCCGCATCATGGCAGCAACAGAAACGTTGACGCTGACTTCTTTGAGCGGATTCATGCCAACACCTACGTGATGTCCGCAAATGGCAAGTACGGCAACCCCGATCTGCCGACCGTCAGGTGGATTGTCGATTCCAGAAAGAAGTCTGGCCGATACGACATCGTTCTCACCTATCCCCTGAAAACTATCGATGCGGAACGCAAGCGCGTTCACGAGAAGGATCATCCCGGCACGCCATGGAAGGCGGCGACGATGGCACTAGAGGCCTACTTCGAATCCAAGAAGGCGGAGGGGTACAAATTTCGCGTCCTCGCCGGTGACGGTGATAGCCCGGTATTGGTCAAACTGGGGGACGAGTAGCTCTCGCGCACCCGTAGGGCGGGCGTACCGAATATGTGCAGAGTCATGGCAAGTTGAGAGAAAGACCGAATGGCACTGAAATGCGGCGTTCCAAAAGGAGTGGCTAACAAGCACCTGAGAGACGCGGACGATGGGCACCACTAGATGCTGACCCAAGTGGAAGGACCGTATGGTGCACGCGTCCAGTGTGAAGTCGGCTGTGAAGGCCGTAATGTGGCGGACATAGGATGCTTAAGGGAGGAGAAACACAAGGATGTCTAGATTCAGAGAAATCGGGCGCCAACAGGTGATAGAGGCGAGACTGTTTCGAGAGGTCAGAGCATGAGCCAACTGCGCAATCCTTTCTTCAGCCCGCCTAGCTATTCGCCGCCGTTCGAGCAATCGGAGGGCATGCTCTATGCAGCCTACGAAGTGGTGGGCGAAGGCAACCCGACCGCTGAAGGTTCTCCCACAGAGCCACTGGTCTTCGAGTGCGTGGTCGCTGGGGCTGACGGTATGCTTCAGCCAAGCGGCTGGGGAAGCCTCGACTGGCCGCGCTTGGCTATCCTGGAAGCGACGAATCTCAAGCTGCGCGATTGGCCTGCTAACGCTTCACCCGGAGACGTGGTGTGGTATCAGTTCAGGTACTTCCAGGCCGCAGCCGGAGAGGAGGTCGGATTGTTGTACCCAGGGCTTTTCAGCGAAGGCCTGCCCGTGCATCTGAAGTCGGCAAATGTCGGCGGGCCAAGCTTGAATCAACCACCCCGTGAAGTGGTGCTGCGAGAGCGCAGTCCGAACTTGATCGAAAAAAGCGCGAAGTCGGATCTGAAAACGCGCCTCAACGAAATCGACACCGTCGGTGGGGTTGTCGCGTATGACGTCGGACAAGGGGCCGCTCATGGGGCCCTGGGGGCTTGTTATCGTCCGTCGGTTTACATCGATTTCGGCGGTGGCGTCACCGGGAACACACGCACGTTTCCGAAAGAATTTAAAGGGTTTTGCTTCACGGCCGAGCCTCTCATCATCCTGACCCACTGGGACTGGGATCATTGGTCCTCGGCTCTGCGGCAGAAAGAGGCTTTGGAGATGACGTGGCTTGCGCCGCAACTCAAAAAGCCGTTGCCAATTCAGCACGCGTTCGCCATGGAGCTCGCCAAGAAAGGCAAGCTTTACGAGTGGCCTGAGACCACCACAACTGCTTTTCGAGGTAAGACTCTCGTTATTGAGAAGTGCACTGGTAAGACCTCGAACGACTCTGGGCTCGCCGTAACGGTACGTCGCGAAGGCACGAGAAAGCGCTTCCTCATCCCTGGTGATGCTTCGTACGGCCACATCCCGTCGGTCATGACGGGAACTCGTCTCGATGGCCTAAGCATGACTCATCACGGCGGGGTCTTGCATGACAAGGCCTACCCCACACCGAAGCGAGGAGCTGCAGCCATCCTGTCGGTCGGGGCAACCAACTCACATGGCCATCCGCGCTTGGGCACCATTGACTTTCACCTCGAAAAGAAGTGGAAGTTGCCACTTTCGACGGGCTTCTCCGGTCAGCGGCCAAGCCACGTCTACGTAGGGTGGGGTGAGCAGCCGCGGATCGTTGCTGGAGGGTGTGGACGCGGAGCCTGTAGTACGGCCTTGCACAAATTGGTCCCGAAGTTGGCCGGCGTCGCGCTGGTGCCAGCAGTCAAAGGTGGACCATACCTTTCGGTCTCCGCGCCGAAGCCTAAGCCCGTCTCGGCTGCGACTGGTACATGAACGGGAAAATGCCCGCACCCTCTGGTCAGAGCCTACCTTCCGCTGGCAAATCAGAGGTCTCGCTGGCACTCTCTGGCGGGGGCGTGCGCGCGATGGCCTTTCACATGGGGGTGCTCTGCTATCTCTCGGATAAGGGCTGGTTAGACCGCGTCGTTCGGATCAGCAGCGTATCTGGCGGCAGTCTCATCACCGGGCTCATCTTCTCGGCAAATGGCGAGAAGTGGCCGACCAGTCAACCCGAGTTTGACCAAGTGCTAGCCAAGGTGCGGAGCATCATGTGCTCCACGGACCTTCGGTGGGCCGCCGCCAAGTACCTCTACTGGCCACCGAATTGGCGCTTCCTGCTTTCTAGGGCGAACTTGGTAGAACGGGCTATCCAAAGTGCCTGGAATGTTCAGAAGTACTTGGACGAGTTGCCGGAGCTACCTGCGTGGTCCATAAATGGCACTGTGGCTGAGGACGGCAAGAGGTTTCGATTCAAGAGTGATGGGATGGGCGACTACGAATTCGGCTACGCTAGAGTGCGCATGCGTCTTAGCACCGCTTTGGCAGTCTCGGCTGCTTTTCCGGGGGGCATCGGACCCTTGACCATCAAGACGCGCCTCTACACATGGATGAAACGACCCTACGGCGCGCTACCGAGCGCCGACAGGCCTTGGACTCCTGCGTTCAAGAGGCTGCACCTCTATGATGGCGGGGTTTACGACAATCTAGGCCTTGAGTCACTTTTCGATGCCGGTAAGGGAATGTCCAAGAACGGCAACGATGTCATCATTGTTTCGGACGCTGGCGCGCCGCTGGAGCGAGGGTTCTCGTTGTGGGCACTAAATCCGTTCCGGTTCAAGCGGATCTCGGACATCATGTCCGACCAGATTCGCAGCCTCAGAGTCAGGCCGTTGGTGGAGCACTTGAAAAGGACTAAAGTCGGCGCGTACCTGCAGATGGACAACGCGCTCATCCCAAAGGGCAAGAGCGCCGACGCGCTGCTGACCTGTTCGTTCCCCACAGATCTGTGCAAGCTCACGCCCGCGCAGTTTGACGCCATGACCCGTCACGGCTACGCCGTGGCGGAAGCGGTCGACAGGGCCTATCCTTGGAATGTCCAGTGACTTGATGTCGCCTGCAGCGGCCACCCAGACGGCTGACGGCTTGCTTTGGGCCAGTAAGCCGTTTGCGGCGGCTGAGCGACTTTGGCCGCCTCCTGGCGCCTATGTAGGTACGGTGAAGATCAGCGCTTCGTTCGCGCGAGCCACTCTCGCGCTATCGTGGGTACGCCGAATTCTTCACAGAAGATGCCCTGTAGAACGGTCTGCCGAAGCCTGATGCGAATGCCCGGCTCGCGAGCGCGGATGCACACTCTTGCCCATGTTCGGTCGCTAGCGTTGTACCCACTGATGTGGCAACAGCTCGTAGATGTCATTAGACGGCCGCGTCGGCAATTGCTGCAGGACGTTCTTCCGATACGAATACGGGTCACGGCCGTTGAGATTTTCTGAATGAATCAGGCTCATGATGATCGCGGCGCGCTTCCCAGCCGATAGCGGACATCGTCGAAAACGGACTGGTGTCCTTGAATGCGCTAGGAACTACATCAGATGTAAAAGTGCCGTGGCGGGCATGCAACTTTAAATTTGAAATATGCCGGCCTCACGAGATGTAAATAAACATCAGCACAAAGGCAAGTCGAACAATCGGCTTGAATTTAGACCCGCCACACGCAGGCACCTCGCGGCTGCAGCAGGCTATAAATGCGCCATCCGCGGGTGCCTGAAACCGTCGACCTGCGTCGCAACAAAGAGGGACGGTACAGTAGGAACCGCCAATTTCGGAAGAGCGTCGCACATCTATGCTGCTTCGCCCAACGGGCCACGGCCGGCGCCACCAGGAATGACGCCCCACGAGATCACACATCATTCGAATGGAATCTGGACGTGCGGCGGTTGCGGCGAAATTGTCGACAAACTGGAATGTGACTATTCGCCAGCCCAACTGGTCGAAATGAAAAGAGTACGCGAAGCCGCTGAGAAGATGGCGGTCAGCGACCCGCAGATAAGGGGCATTTCTTGCTATCTTTCTCCTATCGAATTCGATGAGGTGTTCTGGAAGAATCTACCGAGCCTTGAGGTCGACAAGATTCGCCCAGCCTTGCAGGAAATTGCAGCGAGGGAGATGCAACGTTTGTGCGAACGCTCGAGCCGAGACCTGTCAGTCCCGGGCCATCTGTCACTCAGGCCACTGGTCAGCGCGATTAAAACAATCATCGAAAGTGACGGGGATGACCCGCCCGCCTTCCTGAACAGAACTGTGGCCCACCCGTATCCCCATAGCCGTTCAGTCGGTGACGACCACACTGTGACACGGCGTAGGGCAGCAGAGATCGTGGACGCGTGGGCCGAGCGCATTCAGAGTCACCATTGGAGCGGGACCGAGTGGCACATTCATTATGTGAATGTACTGATCACGGCACGCCATCCGCAGACCGGGGTTGTGTGTGAATCGCCCATCCGGGTGGTTGGAAATGGATACGGCCGACATGATCACACCGCCGATGAGGGCGAAGTCCTGCGTTTGAAGGTGAGGGGGACTAGTAGTCTCGTTAGCAACCTTAATTGGCAGCTTGACGTAGCCCTTGACAAGGGAGTGATGCTTACAACGAGCGCCTTGCGCCTAGCTGGTAGGCTTTCGCCCAGTAACTTCCATAGCCCTCGATGGGAAGAGGAGTTCGACTCCTACGAGCAGGTCGTACAGAAGTTGGCGGAAGGCTGGCAACCGATCGGCTTTGTCGATATGAACCCCGACCAGTCTTCAATCGAGGATCGCATGCATCCGGAAGCATTCGAGATCGAACTGCAGATCACCGCGTCCGAGCTCGACGAGTGCCTCTACCGATGCAGCAAGATTCGGCTCGCACGTGTGCTTGAAAGGCAGTGGGGGTGGTGGTTTGCGTGCACCGAGGCCTATTTCGAGCGCGGCCTGGATCTCACGATGATTCAGTCTGCTTCAGACGAACTGCGGGCGCGGTTGGGACCACCGCCTTACTTGTATCGGGGAGAGTCACCACCCCTGGTAAGCGTGGGCAAGCGTGATATTAAGCTTGTGGCAAGGGACGGCACTATCGCCTTTAAAGATGTCCTGCGCCGCAGGTAATCGCCGTAGTGGGCATACCCCTCCATTGGGCCCCGATGCGCAGGCTGGAGCCAGTCAGCGCGCAATCGCCGAGTGCCCTTGCGAGCAGTCCAGAGGAAGTAAATACGGGCCTTCGGCCGGCGGCCGGCGTTGTGCGCTGGCACGCCCGTAGCAAACCTGCGAACAGTCAGTTGGATCTTCCGATGGTGATTGGCCGAATGTGGTTTCTCACCCAGTTGTTGTCCGATGGCAGATCGCCGCCATCGACGTAATGTGTGAGCTCCCGCCAGCGCGTTAGGCAGTAGTAGATCACCCCGGCCGCGCCGGATCCACCCGGCACCCTCTGTCGTTGCCCGGCTAGCCATTGCTGCGTAAGCGACCGGTCATGTCATCTTGACGCGGATACCGCGTCAAACACCATTGATCTCGTCGATGGCTTGCCCGTCGTCGTAGAACTGGGCGATGG